>CBIGXQ010000007.1:0-34675 GCA_966193865.1 uncultured Sphingosinicella sp.
TCGGCGAGGTAGCGGAAGATGTTGCGCTAGGATCCATAATCGATGGCGACGACATGGGGCTGAGTCTCGTCATGCTCCCCCTCGCCATAACCCAGGCCCAGCTTCCAGCGCCCGCCCGACCATCGATACATCTGCCGGCACGATACTTCGGTGGCGAGGTCCATCCCCTCCAGGCCCGGCCATTCGCGCGCCTTGGCGAGCAGCGAATTGAGGTCGAACTCACCCTTCTCATTATAGGCGATGACCGCATTGGGCGCGCCCTGGCTTCGGATCCGTCGAGTGAGGGCGCGGGTGTCCACCCCCGACAGGCCGATCCGGCCGTTCGATCGCATCCATTCGGTGAAGGTCTGGGCGGCGCGAAAATTGCTCGGCGCCGTGACGTCCTCGCGAACGACGCATCCCAGCGCCCAGGGATTGTCGGCCTCGAGATCCTCGTAATTGGCGCCGACATTGCCGATATGGGGGAAGGTGAAGGTGACGATCTGCCGGGCATAAGAAGGATCGGTCATGATCTCCTGATAACCGGTCATCGCGGTGTTGAAGCAGACCTCTCCGACAGCCTCTCCCTCGGCGCCGAAGCCCTGGCCCCAGATCAGGCTGCCGTCGGCAAGGACCAATAGGCCCGTCGCCCCATCAGGCGCAGGCGTTTTGGTGGCGTCGGCCATATTGGCGGGCACTCCTGAAGCGGGTTTTCCAGCGATGTCGCTAAGGCTCGGTCGCTAGAGACCGGGACCGGAAGCGTCAATCTGTTAAACGGCGGAATGCCCGGCTAAACTGATGGTTTCCACACACGCTTCGAGAGCCCCATGATTCGCGAAACCATCAAGCAGGCGCTCGTCGCCGCCATGAAGGGCGGAGACAAGCCGCGCACCGGAACGATCCGGCTGATCCAGTCGGCCCTCAAGAATCGTGACATCGAGCTTCGCGGTGCGGCCAGCCCGCCCGAGGACGACGTCCTGGTCAACGAGGTGCTCCAGAAGATGATCAAGCAAAGGCGCGAATCGATCGACATGTACAACAAGGGCAACCGCCCCGAGCTGGCCGAGGCCGAAGCGGCCGAAGTGGCCGTGATCGAGGACTTCCTGCCGAAGCAGATGAGCGATGACGAGATCGCCGCCGCGATCGACTCCGCAGCCGCCGAAACCGGCGCCTCGTCGGTCAAGGACATGGGCCGGGTCATGGCGCTCATCAAGGAGCGTCATGCCGGCCAGCTGGACATGAGCAAGGCCAGTCAGATGGTGAAGGCAAAGTTGAGCTGATACGCCCCTCCCGCTTGCGGGAGGTTTGGGGGAGTCCGATGCCTGTTAGCGAGTGTGATGGCGGAGCGCCTTCGGAGTGACGCTGTCCCCTGCCTTTCTCGACGAACTTCGGGCGCGCACCTCCCTTTCCTCGCTGATCGGGCGGAGCGTGAAGCTTCAGAAGGCCGGTCACGAGTGGAAGGCCTGCTGTCCGTTCCACAACGAGAAGACTCCGAGCTTCTACGTCAATGACGACAAGGGCTTTTACCATTGCTTCGGCTGCGAAGCGCATGGCGACGCGATCCGCTGGCTCACCGACGCCCGCGGCCTCGCCTTCATGGACGCCGTCAAGGAGCTGGCCGACGCCGCGGGAATCGAGGTTCCCGCGCCCGACCCGCGATCGCAGGCGCGGGCGGAGCGGGCGGCCGGGCTCTACGAGGTGATGGAGGCCGCTGCCGCCTGGTTCGTCGACCAGCTCGACGGCATCGAAGGCGAAGGCGCCCGCCTTTATCTGAAGCAGAGGGGGATCAGCGAGGAAACGAAGCGCAAGTTCGGCTTCGGATTCGCGCCGGACGGCCGCGGCAGGCTCAAATCCGCGCTCAAGCAGTTCGGCAACGACAAGCTGGTCGAGGCGGGACTCCTGATCCAGCCCGAGGCCGACGGCGCAGCCGGCGGCGCAGCCAGCGGCAAGGCGAAGGAACCCTATGACCGTTTCCGCGGCAGGCTCACCTTCCCGATCCGCGACGCTCGCGGACGGGTGATCGCGTTCAGCGCACGAATTCTCGGCTCGGGCGAGCCGAAATATCTGAACTCGCCGGATACGCCCTTGTTCGACAAGGGCCGGACCCTCTTCAACATCGACAAGGCCGGGCCGGTGAGCCGAACGAGCCGGCGGATACTCGTCGTCGAGGGCCAGATGGACGCGATCGCGCTCGACCAGGCCGGGATCTGCGACGTCGTCGCGCCGCTCGGGACCGCGCTCACCGAAACCCAGCTCGCCTTGCTGTGGAAGCTCTCACCCTGCCCTACCCTGTGCTTCGACGGCGATTCAGCCGGTCGCAAGGCGGCGCTTCGAGCCGCGCTCCGGGCCCTTCCCCATGTCGGCCCGAGCCGTTCCCTGGCCTTCGTCGCCCTGCCGGCGGGCAAGGATCCTGACGACGTGATCCGGAGCGGCGGCCGAGCCGCCTTCCTCACTCTGCTCGACTCGGCTGAGCCGCTGGTCGACCGGGTCTGGAAGCACGAGCTCGAATCGGAACCGCTCGGAACCCCCGAGCAAAAAGCGGGGCTGAGACGCCGATTGCTCGATCATGTCGCGACGATCGCCGACATCGACGTTCGCGACCAGTATCGCGCCGAATGGCTGAACCGCTTCGCGGCCCTCAATCCGGCGCCCCAGCGCCGGCCCTGGGTCCAGCGGCCAGGCGGGCGCTACGTGCCGCCGTCTCGTCCCGCTTCGGCCCAGGCCAGGGCGGTGGGACAGAGCGGGCTCGATCCCGAGCTCGGCCATGCCGTGCTCCAGGGCCTCGCCCGTTTCCCGTCGCTGATCGGGGCCCATGCCGAGGCGGTGGCGGCCCTGCCTTTGTCCGGCCGGAGCGCGGCACGGCTTCGCGACCTCATGCTCGAAGCGGCTATGACGAATGCCGAACTTGATCAGCAACGGCTCAATACCATATTGGGCGACACGGGGGCGGCTGCTCTGATGGAGGAGCTTAGCCTCAGGCGAGGACTTGCATTTTCCTTCACCCGTCGAGATGCCGACGAGGCGCGCGCCTGCCGCGACCTCGCACTGGTGATCGAGACGCTGGCGGCACGTCCCGGGATGGAAGCCGCTCTGGCCGCGGCAACCGTCCGGTTGAAGGAGCAGGGCGACGAAGCGGCGTTCCGGGAGCAGCAGCGGCTCCGGGAGGCAAAAGAAGAGGCGGACCGACAGCTTGCGACATTGATCGAAAGCGATTCGGACTAAGGCCTGAACAGTTTTTATAAGGCGTTGGGATGGCGAAGACGAATACGGCGGACACCGAAGAGAAGAACGAGGCCGGCGACGCGCCCCTCATCGATCTCAACGAAGCCTCCATCAAGAAGCTGATCGCCCGCGCCCGCAAGCGCGGCGTCATCACCTATGACGAGCTCAACGAGGCGCTGCCGCAGGACCAGATGTCCTCCGAGCAGATCGAGGACGTCATGTCCGCGCTTTCCGAGATGGGCGTCAACATCGTCGAGAGCGACGATGGCGAGGACGAGGAGCCGGAAACCGACAGCGCCGAAGAGCCCGGCGAGGGCGGTGAGACGTTCGTCGTCGAGAAGAAGAAGGAAACCGTCGATCGCACCGACGATCCGGTGCGCATGTACCTTCGCGAGATGGGCGCGGTCGAGCTGCTCAGCCGCGAGGGCGAGATCGCCATCGCCAAGAGGATCGAGGCGGGCCGCGACACGATGATCTGGGGGCTCTGCGAGAGCCCGATCACGTTCAACGCGATCATCGAATGGTCGAACGCGCTCAACAACGGCCAGATGCAGCTTCGCGAGATCCTCGATCTCGAGGCGATGCTGTCGAAGGGACCGACTCCGGAGCAGGTCGCCGCCGCGGAAGACGAGAGCGGCGACATCTCCGAAAAGACCGCGGGACCGACCTTCAAGGAAGAGGAAGAGCCGGAAGAGGCCGCCGCCGAGGAAGAGGATGACGAGGACAGCCTCGTCGAACGGCGTACGCCCAGGCCGACCGAGGAAGAGGACGAGGACAACACCCTCTCGCTCGCCCAGATGGAGGAAACCCTCAAGCCGGCGGCGCTCGAGAAATTCGCGACGATCACCGACATCTACAAGAAATTCGCGAAGCTCCAGAACTCGCGGATGGAGGCGATGAGCGCCGGCCAGGAATTCTCCCGGGCCGACGAGAACAAGTATCAAAAGCTTCGCGAGCAGCTCACCGCCGAGGTCGAGAGCGTCCAGTTCCACGGCGCCAAGATCGAATATCTGGTCGACCAGCTCTACAGCTACAATCGCCGGCTCACGACCCTGGGCGGGCAGATGCTTCGCCTCGCCGAACGCCACAAGGTGCCGCGCAGGGCCTTCCTCGATGCCTATATGGGCCATGAGCTGGACGAAGGCTGGTCCGACCGGGTCTGCAACCTCGACAAGAAGTGGCACGCCTTCTGCACCACCGAGGCGGCCGCTATCGAGCGGATCCGCTCCGAAATCTCCGAGATCGCCCAGGCGACCGGAATGTCGCTCGGCGAGTTCCGAAGGATCGTCAACCAGGTCCAGAAGGGCGAGCGCGAGGCGCGGATCGCCAAGAAGGAGATGGTCGAGGCCAATCTTCGCCTCGTGATCTCGATCGCCAAGAAATATACGAACCGCGGCCTTCAGTTCCTGGATCTCATCCAGGAGGGCAATATCGGCCTGATGAAGGCGGTCGATAAGTTCGAATATCGCCGCGGCTACAAGTTCAGCACCTACGCCACCTGGTGGATCAGGCAGGCGATCACCCGATCGATCGCCGATCAGGCCCGGACGATCAGAATCCCGGTCCACATGATCGAGACGATCAACAAGCTCGTGCGCACCAGCCGCCAGATCCTCCACGAGATCGGCCGCGAGCCGACTCCGGAAGAGCTTGCCGAGCGCCTGTCGATGCCGCTCGAGAAGGTCCGCAAGGTGATGAAGATCGCCAAGGAGCCGATCAGCCTCGAAACGCCGATCGGCGACGAGGAGGACAGCCATCTCGGCGACTTCATCGAGGACAAGAATGCGGTGATCCCGGTCGACGCCGCGATCCAGTCCAACCTCAAGGAGACGGTGACCCGGGTGCTGGCGTCGCTGACTCCGCGCGAGGAGCGGGTGCTTCGCATGCGTTTCGGCATCGGAATGAACACCGATCACACGCTCGAGGAGGTCGGTCAGCAATTCTCGGTGACCCGCGAACGGATCCGGCAGATCGAGGCCAAGGCCTTGAGAAAGCTGAAGCATCCCAGCCGCAGCCGGAAGATGCGCAGCTTCCTCGACCAATAACGAGCCGGCCGCCGACCCGAGGCGATTCGCTTCGCCCGCTCCTAGGGAATGACCCCGGGAGCAGGCGACGAATGGCGGAAGATCACCTGCCAGCGCCCGCCGCGCCGAACCCAGGTATCGGTGACGACGAAATCCTCGGTTCGCGATTGATCGCCCCGACTGATCGTCCAGCTTCCGTCCACCGTGACGACCGCGGAATCGCCGGCGATTGTGGAGCCGAGGACCCTGGTCTCGTAGCGATCGAACCTGAAGCGCCGGGCATTGGCGAACCAGCGATCGCGGGGCGTGAATTCGGCAACGCCCTGCTCGACCCTGACGAGGGTGAATTCGGGCGCGACGATCCGCTCCAGCGACTCGAAATCGCTGGACCGGAACGCAAGGGCCCATTCAGCCTCCAGAGCCTCGATGTCGGACGCATCGTCCGCACTCGCCGGGCTGGCCAATGCCAGCGCCGCCGCAGCCATCAGCAACAAGCTTCGCATCGGGCGTCTCCATCTGCTTGTCATCTTGCAGGGATTTCGAGTCGCGCCGCTACCGGAGCACGCCGTTGCGCCGCATCCGAAGGGCATAGACGAGCAGAAAGATGGCAATCGCCCAGATCAGGACGTGAAAGGCGATCGCCATGGTCGAATCCATATGGCCGGAGGGCATCGGCGCGGTCATCTGGTAGAGCGTGTTCACCGCCAGGCCGGCAAGCGACAGGATGAAGGCCCAGACCGCGTAGCGGCTTCGCGCCAGCAGCAGAAGCGATCCGAGAAGCCCGCCCCAGACGCCGAACGCCCATGAAGCATTCGCCACCATCGGTGCGCTGTCGAGCCAGGCGATCTGGTCCGGAGTCATCTGCGCCATGATCGCCGGGCTGCGGAGCTGGGTCATCGTGTAGTCGGTCGCCCCAATCGCGTTCCAGAGCGCCGCAACCACGCCGACGATCCACAGATGCACTGGAGTCCTTGCTGAAGTTTCCATGCCGTCCTCCCCCTTTTTTTCTCCGACCGAGGATCGAGTCGAAGCGCGAAAGAGTCTCATTGCCGCGACGCCTTTGCAACAGGCGACGCTTGACCGTCGCGGACCGACTGCGGCAGGCCCCGGTGACGGTCATTTGCGGAGCGGCCATGAGACTAATCTATCTTCCACTGCTGACGATCGGCAGCCTCGCTTTGGGCGGCTGCGTCGCCGGCGTCGCCGCGAGTGCCGTGGGTGCCGCGGTCAACGCCTCCCAGCCCCGCGAGACCAACGAGGACCTGCGGCGGCCGGCGGTCGCCGCCTGCACCGCCCGAGCGATCGAGCATGGCGAGGTCCACATCATCGACGCCGAGCAACGCCGCGGCGGCCGGGTAACGGTGTGGGGAACGGTCACCACGCCGGAGCAGCGGCAGGCGTTCGAATGCCGCTACAACGGCCAGGTATCGGACTTCGACTTGCGGGTCCTTCCGCCGCGCTGATTCGCCTCGCTAGATTCGGACGGCTCCGGAGTCGCCATCATGGCCGGGAAGCATGTCCGCCGGGTCACGAAGCCGGCGATGGCGCGCCTCGACGAAGCTGAACAGTCCGAACAGCAGCAGGCCGAAGGCGACGGCGAGCTCGACATTCTTCGGCAGTGAGCCGAGCGCCTCGCCAATGCCGCCGGCCTCACCAGCACGGCCTTCGAGCCCCGCCTGGCCGAGGAACCAGGCCATGATCAGGAACACGATTCCCCGCGCCGCATAGCCGATCCGACCGGCCACTCGCACCCACCCGGAATTGGCCGCGCGAGCGTCGAGCCGCCGAAGGAAGGACCCCTTGGCGGCATTGACGAGCTGATAGCCGCCGACGAGCAGAAGCCCGACCGCTGCGAGCAGGAGCAAGGTCCAGCCGCCGGGCAGATCGAGGGCGGTCGCCGCGCCGTCGCGCGCGCTGTCGCTTCCAGCCTCCCCGCCGCCTGAGCCAAGCGCCAGTCCTGCGGCAAGGTAAGCGAGGCCCAGATGGGCGACTCCGCTGGCGGCTCCGCCCACCCTCATCAGCCATGCCTTGGCGTCCGAACCATGGCCCTCATTGTCGAGCGCCGCATCGGCCAGGCGCCACAAGCCGTAAGCGGTGAACCCCGCGGCCATCAGCGCCAGCAGGAGCTTTCCGGCACCGCCATTCAGCGTTTCCATGGCCCCGGCCCCGTCTTCCGCGCGTCCGGCCTGCAAGGCGAGCAGGCCAATCAAGACATACATGACCCCGCGCGCGGCGAAGCCCAGGCGGGTGAGCATCTCGAGCTTTCCGCGATTTGGTCCAGAAATCCTCATGAGCGGCGCCAACGAGCGTGGAGGAAGTCCGTTCCCGCGCTGCAACGACCATGGAATTGGCCGGCCGGTGGTGGCTCGGTCGCATCTTAAGCTGTGGCCCGGCGTTCATTTTGCGCCTAAGTCACCGCGATTACGGGAGCGACGGACATGGTTCCAATGCCCGCCTTGTTCATCGGCCACGGCAGCCCGATGAACACGCTCGAGCGCAACGGTTTCACCGAGGCCTGGCGCGAGCTCGGCCGGAGCCTGCCCCGGCCGCGTGCGCTCCTGGTCGTCTCGGCCCACTGGTATTTCGGAGCGACCGCGGTGACGGCGATGGCGAAGCCGCGGACGATCCACGATTTCTACGGTTTCCCGCCGGAACTGTTCGCCTTTGATTATCCGGCGCCGGGCGACCCATCGATCGCCGAGGAAGTGGCCGAGGCGGTCAAGCCTCACTGGCTCGGGCTGGACCGCGACCAATGGGGGCTGGACCATGGAACCTGGAGCGTTCTTGCCCATCTCTACCCAGAGGCCGATTTGCCGGTGCTTCAGCTGTCGATCAACGCGCTGAAGCCGATCGATTATCATGTCGAGCTGGCGCGGCGACTGGCGCCGCTGCGCGAGCGCGGGATCCTCATCCTCGGCAGCGGCAATGTCGTCCACAATCTTCGACGCATCGACTGGAACAGTCCGGACGCCGCCTTTGACTGGGCCGAGCGATTCGACGAAGCCGTCGTCGAGCAGCTCGCCAAGGATCCCGCCGACATCCTCAAAGTGCAGGAGCATCCGGACTATGCGCTCGCGGTGCCGACTCCCGACCATTTCATCCCGCTGCTTTACCTGGCCGGACTCGCGGCGGAATCGGGCGCCGGGGTCGAGCCGCTGGTGCGCGGCTATGCAATGGGGTCGATCTCGATGACCTGCTACGGAATCGGCCTCGGCAATGGCCATCCCGACGAAGCGACCGGCGCCGCTACCCTTCCGGAAGACGTGCCGGCCGACCAGACGAACATCTAGCCGCCGGCGATCGCCCCGTCCCTCTTCCGAACGGGATCAGGACTGGGTTCCTTGATCGGCATGCGCCGAATCTTCCGCGAGCAGGCGGCGGGCGCGCTGGATCATCTCGACCCAGTCGGCAAAGGCCGAGGCGAGCTTCACGATCAGCCCCTTGAGCTGCCCTTCCTTGAGGCAGCCGTCTGCCTCGAACGAATCGTCGCCGACATGGCCGAGATAGGCCTCGGGTTGCTGCATCACCGGCATGTTGAGGAACACGCAGGCCTGGCGAAGCTGATGGTTGGCGCCGAAGCCCCCAATACTGCCGGGCGAGGCGCTGACGATCGCCGCAGGCTTCTTGTCCCAGACGCTGTGGCCATAGGGCCGTGAGCCGATGTCGATCGCGTTCTTGAGGACGCCGGGGACTCCCCGATTATATTCCGGAGTGACGAACAGGATTCCGTCGGCCGCCGCGATCCGCTCGCGGAAGCGAACGAACGGCTCGGGCGAATCCGAATCATAATCCTGGTTGTAGAGCGGCAGGTCGCCAATCTCGACGATCTCGCAGTCCAGCTTGTCGCCGGCAAAGGCGCAGAGCGACTTCGCCACCTTGCGATTGATGCTGTCCTTCCTGAGGCTGCCGACGATGATCGCGATCCTGTGCGGGGCCATGCACGTTTCTCCTGAGAGTGCGGACGGACAATGAAGGGGGTCGACAAAGGTTGCGCCGGCTAGATTCGCCGCGAAAACTCTGCCTATCCGCGGCTGGCCCCGACCCTCCCGTAAACCTCCTCTTTACGCCGTCTGGAGTAGGCCGGATCGGCATCGGCCGCGAAGCGGCGTTTCGGAGGGCGCAATGGCCTCACTTTCGGTCGTCAAAGCTAGTGGCGCTGGGACCGGCGTCCTGCTTTCGGCCTGTGTTGCCGAACATGGCAGCGCCAATCATCCCTATTTTGTCGGGCCGGCTCTCAGCGACGGAGCCGAGGCGTTGCGCAATCTCGCCGATGCGATTCACTTCCTTTGCGCGCTCCATGGACGCTATCCGGGCGTCATCGACCATGCGGCCGGGCGAACCGCCGATCCCGTGGCGCGCAAATGGCTGTTCGAGGCAGGCGAGGCGCTCGCGGCCGAGCGGCGCTTCCTGACTCGACTCGCGGTCGCCGCGGGTCCGGTACCGAGCACTCCGGGAGGCAGCGCGAGCGAAGCTGCCGTCAATGGCCAGCGAAGCGCTCTTGCCACCCTCGCCCAGTCCGAGCGCAAGGGCTGCGCCCTCGGCGCCGCTTTCGCCTTCGCCCTGGACTGGTCGCCGCTCCGGTCGGTGCTCGAAGACGCTTCAAGTCGCCTTGGAATCGCCCTTTCGCCTTGCGGCTTCGGCAGCGAGCGCGAGATTCAGGATGCCGCCGACGCCTTTGGCGCGGACAATTCGGTCGAACGCGCCATGTTGTTCGGCGCCCAGCAGCTGGCGCTCCAGCATCGCGGCCTTTGGGACTTGCTGGAGGCTCGAGCCCAGGCGCGCGTCGAAGGCTGATCCCCACTCGGCGGGGCCGATTCTCCGCCACCAGCGGCCCTTGCGCCCTCCCCGGCCGCCGCTTATGCCCGGCCGACTTGACGTTCACGTAAGGGCTGCCATGCGCTTCGAAGGCACGAAATCCTATGTCGCCACCGATGACCTAAAGGTCGCGGTCAACGCCGCCGTCGCCTTGCGCCGCCCGCTATTGGTGAAGGGCGAGCCCGGCACCGGCAAGACCGTCCTCGCGCACGAAATCGCTCTGGCCGTCGGCGCGCCCTTGATCGAGTGGCACGTCAAATCGACGACCAAGGCTCACCAGGGGCTTTACGAATATGATGCCGTGGCCAGGTTGCGCGACGGTCAGCTCGGCGATCCGCGGGTGCACGACATCGCCAACTATATCAGGCGCGGCAAATTGTGGGAGGCGTTCACGTCACCGCAGCTGCCGGTCCTCCTCATCGACGAGATCGACAAGGCCGACATCGAATTTCCGAACGACCTCCTCCAGGAGCTCGATCGGATGGAGTTCCACGTCTACGAAACCAGGGAGACGGTCCGCGCCGCCGACCGGCCGATCGTCGTCATCACCTCGAACAACGAGAAGGAGCTGCCCGACGCCTTCCTCCGCCGCTGCTTCTTCCACTACATCAAGTTTCCCGACCGGGAGACGATGCAGGCGATCATCGACGTCCATTTCCCGGGCATCCAGAAGCTGCTCGTCAACAAGGCGCTCGACATCTTCTACCAGGTGCGGGACGTTCCCGGATTGAAGAAGAAGCCTTCGACAAGCGAGCTGATCGACTGGCTGAAGCTGCTTCTCCACGAGGACATGCCGCTGGACGTGCTCCAGTCGAAGGATCCGACCAAGGCCATCCCGCCGCTCCACGGCGCTCTTCTGAAGAACGAACAGGACGTGATGCTGTTCGAGCGGCTCGCCTTCATGACCCGCCGAGGGGGCTAGCGAGCTTCAGTCGATCGTTTTCTTGCGGAGCTGGACGAAGCGGGCTTCGTCGATGGGCACCGGAAAACGCAGGCCGGCGAGCGAACCATTGGTCCAGACTACCTGGCCGTGAACTTCGACTCCCGCTCTTCGCAATATCACCGAATTTCCCGCCTGGGCGCCGTCGGTGGTGATGCGGGCGCCGGTGCGCGACAGTTCGACGATCCGGCCGATCCTCTTGTCGCCGCCCATCTCCAATTCGATGGCAAGCTGAAGCTGGATTCGACGGGCGCGCCTGCGCTCGAAAGGCACGGCGGGCGGGATTGAGCTGAGCGGTACGATCGACATAGGCCCCTTATCGCCCGAATGCGCTAAATCTCCGTCTACGCCCGTGGTTACCAAATGGTGGCTGTTCAGGCACTTGACGCATAGGCTCGGCGCGATCGGCAAGCCCGGTGAAAGCCGGTCAGGGGTCTTCGCCAATCTCCCGCTGCTCGATCCAGATGCCGTTGCCATAGTCGTTGAACGAGCGCCAACCGGACCGTCGGATCGTCTTCACCTCCACTCGCCCACCATCGCCGAGCGCGCTTGGTACCGGCTCGATCGCCGCCGGGAGCTCACCGCCGTCGATGATCTTGCTTCCGCGCCAGCCGGTCGCGTCGCTATAGTCGGCGAGCTTCACCTCGCCGCTGACCCAGCCCTCGACCAGCCGGCGGGCGTCGGCCGATGCCAATTCAGCGGCTTCAGCCACATCGCCGCCATAAGCGGAAATCGGCGTGCACCAGCTCCCGAAATCCAGCAGGATTTGGCCGTCGAGAGTGTCGATCTCGATCGCGAAAAGGGGCTCGAGCGGCTCGCCATCCACTTCCTCTATCCTCAGCCTGAGCCAGCCTTCGCTCAAGCGCGTCCAGCGGCCGGCCGTGGCGAGCGGCCAGCTTCGGAGCGCCTCAAACACGTGCCGCGACCAGGGGTCGATCGGCTCCGGCGAATCCTCGCCAAACGGCGTGCCATGATCAGGATCTGACATGTTGCCGAAATAGGCCGTGGGCGGCTCCGCCGTCCAGCCTCGACCACTTCGCTCATTGCCGAGCACGTCCTCCTTCTGAAGCGAGAACGGACCATTGATTGCGGCAACGGAGGCAACGGTTTAGCCTCGCAAGCCGGAAGCGGGGAGATGACAAGATGCTGATTGGCTGCCGATGCGCGTTGGTGCTGACGATTTCGCTCCTGGGACAGTCCGCGGTTCAGGCTCAGACGGCGGCACCGGCCGGTCAGACAGAGGAAGCCTGGCACCATCGGGGTAGCGGAATCACCGTGCCGGCGACCATCGACGGGATGCGCCGCGGCGAACAGCGGGACCTGTCCCGCGGCGGCGAGTTCGACGTCACCACGCAATTTGGCACCAGCGACGAGCCGGTGACGGTCTACATCTACAGATCCGCTTATCCGAATGTCGCCCTGTGGTTCGAACGGACCCGCCGAGCGATGAACGAGAATTTGCGGTCCCAAGAGATCGACGCGGCGCCTCGCAGCTTCGCCCTTGCCGGCGGCGCGCCGAACGGGCTGAGAGAAGAGTTCGAGCTGCCCGCGGGCGGGCGTTTCCGTTCGACGGCCGTCGCCATGGCGCAGACAGGGGAATGGATCGTCAAGGTTCGGATCACTTCGCGAAGCCTCGACCGGGCGGCCATTGCGGCCCGAATGGATGCCCTGCTCGCGGCAATGCGCCTTCCGGACGGCCGTCCCGAGCCCCATCCACTGCTCCTGCCGCCGCCTTGTCCCGACAGCCTTTCACTCGACTTTCGACCGGTGCGCGGCGATCGCGAAGCGGAGCTCGCCGCCGCTGCCGTGGCCGGAGCGACCGAGTTTGCCGAGGCGCGGGGTTCCGGCGGACTTGCTGCGGAGCCTTCCCAATGGTGCAGAGCCACCGGCCCTCTCGACGCCTTCGGCTCGACCTACCGCCATCGTGACGGGTCGGCCTGGGTCGTTCTGCTGGGGGATTCCGGGATTGCCGTGACAGGCCGATCGACCGGATCGGCCGACGCATCGGGCGCGGCGACCTTCGCAAGCACGCCGAGCTGGACCCGGATCGCCGAAGTCTATGAGAGCCTGCCCAGCCCCGAGCAGGCGGTCGAACCGGCGGTGCCGGTCCTCCTCGGCCAATCGCCCGGCCTCGCCGAAATCAGCGCGACGCCGGACTGAGCCCAGCCTCGCTCAGCGGCCTTCGTCGTCGCGGTAAGCCAGCTCGAAATTGCCCCAGCGGCGACCGCGCACGTAGAACGGCACGAACACGTTCTTGACCGGCAGATATCGGCCCTGGCCGAGGTCCATGCTGTAGGTGGCGAGCATCGCCTCCTTGTCGCTTTCGATGGCGCGGCGAGTGATGTCGTCGAGGAAGTTGCGCCGGTTGCGGCAATATTCCGCATTCCATTCCGGGTCGTTCGACTGCGGCTGAGAACGCGCGGATATATGGGTCGGAAGATAGCCGTTGATGTCGGTCATCGCCGCGGCGATGAGCCGCGATTCCTCGAGCATCAGGCGGTCGAGGATCGGCCGGATATGGTTGTCGGCAAAATCGCAGAAGCCGGTCGAAAATTGGACCGGATTGGTCCCCGGCATCTCCTTATAGTCGGTGTCGAAGACCGCTTCCTCGTCGATCTCGCCGTTGCGGACGGCGGTTTCGACGACGGTCTGGATCTCCCGGGTGGCGCGCTGGGCGAATTCGATGAAGGGCGTGTCGTCGATCCGGACGCCGCTGCTGGCCAGCCGGTCGAGCATCTCGTTCGACAGAAGCTCCAGCTTGCTCAGCCGATCATGGGTCTGTTTGAGCTGACCGCCATTGGCCCGAGCATCGGCGGCGAAGAAGGACAGGCCGCTCTTCACGCTGTCGACGCTCTGCTGGATCAGGCTCGTCGACTGGGCGATCCCATCCGTCTGGCGATCGACGAGGGCGACGATGTCGGCGACGTCGCGGACCGTGTCGTTGATCTTCGAGAAGCTCGACTGGGCGACCCGGCTGCGATCGACCCCGACCTTGATCTCGGAGGTGACGGCCTCGGCCTCGCGAGTGAGCGACGCGACCGTCCCGGCGATCTCGCTGGTCGCGGCGCGGGTATCGTGGGCCAGCTTCTTCACCTCGGCCGCGACGACCGCGAACGAACGCCCGGCCTCGCCGGCACGGGCCGCCTCGATCGTCGCGTTGAGGGCCAGCATGTTGGTCTTGTTAGCGATCGTCTCGATGCTCGATGACACTTTCTGGACCCGCGCCATCGCCTCGGCGAACCCGGCCATGCGATCGCCCAGCTGGACGACGAGATCGGTGAGCCCTGAGAAGATCCGGATCGTGTCCTCGATCGCGCCCCTGCCCTGGTCGAGCTTGTTGCGCGCCTGTTCGGCAAGGACCCGTGCCTCGTCGGTGGAGTCCGAGACCCGCGCCTGATCGGCGAGAAGTCTGGTCGTCACTTCCTCGAGCGAATCGAGCATCTTCAGATTGGCGGAGATGCGTTCGTTGACCCCCGAGACATAGCCCGCGACGTCGCTGCATTCGATCGCAAGCGATCCGCAATTGCGCGCCACCAAATTGATCGCGTCCTCGTCGGTGCGTTCGTTTACCGAACTCGCCACTTGCCCACTCTCCCTTGTTCCGGCGACTTGGCTAAGGGCAATTGGTTGAAACCCCGTTAACCACCGACGGCGATCGGCACCGCCGCCGCAGCGTCGCCGGGGTGACGAAAGTTGCGGGATCGCCTAAGCCTCCGCCATGTTCTTCTCCTTCGTCGACGAGCTCCGAAGCGCAGGCATCCCCGCTTCGATGAAGGAGCATCTCACCCTGCTGGAAGCGCTCGACGCCGAGGTGATCCGGGCGACGCCGGAGGAATTCTACTATCTCGCCCGAGCCACTTTCGTGAAGGACGAGGGGCTGCTCGACCGGTTCGATCTCGTCTTCGCAAAGGTGTTCAAGGGGCTCGAGGCCGATTACGGGCCCGGCGCCGCGCCGGTTCCGGAAGAATGGCTTCGCAAGGTGGCCGAACTCTACCTCACGCCCGAGCAGATGGAGGAGATCAGGTCCCTCGGCTCCTGGGAGGAGATCATGGAGGCGCTGAAGGAGCGGCTCGACGAACAGAAGGAGCGGCACCAGGGCGGCAACAAATGGATCGGCACCGCCGGCACCTCGCCGTTCGGCGCTTATGGCTACAATCCCGAAGGAGTCCGGATCGGCCAGGAGAGCGGCCGCAACCGAAGCGCCATCAAGGTCTGGGACAAGAGGGAGTTCAGGAACCTCGACAATGATGTCGAGCTCGGCACTCGCAACATCAAGGTCGCGCTTCGCCGGCTTCGCCGTTTCGCGCGCGAAGGCGCGGCCGAGGAGCTCGATCTGGACGAGACGATCGACGGCACCGCGCGCCAGGGCTGGCTCGATATCCGGATGCGCCCGGAACGCCACAATGCCGTCAAGTTGCTGCTCTTCCTCGACGTCGGCGGATCGATGGACCCGCACATCAAGCTTTGCGAGGAGCTGTTTTCAGCGGCGACGAGCGAATTCAAGAATCTCGAATTCTTCTATTTCCACAACTGCCCGTACGAGGCGGTGTGGAAGGACAATCGGCGGCGCTTCGCGGAGCGCACGCCGCTTTGGGACGTGCTCCACAAATATGGCCACGACTACAAGCTGGTGATCGTCGGCGACGCGTCGATGAGCCCCTACGAGATCACCCACAAGGGCGGTTCCGTCGAACATTATAACGAAGAAGCGGGCGCGACCTGGCTGGAACGGATGACGACGACCTACCCGGCCGCGGTCTGGCTCAATCCGGTGCCCGAGCAATATTGGGGCTATACCGCGTCGATCCAGGTCGTCCGCCAGCTGGTCCGGGACCGGATGTACCCGCTGACCCTCGATGGCCTCGACGAGGCGATGCGGACGTTGAGCCGAAAGAGCTGACGCACATGCAATCCTCGCCCGGGAGACTTGCGCTCGCACTGGCCGCCGAAGGCCGATCGGCGGAAGCGCTCGCCCTTGTCGAGAAGCATGCGAGCGAAGGCGATTCCGAAGCCCTGTTCATTCGCGGTCTGTGGCGGATCGAGGGCAAGCTGATCGCCCGTGATCTCGGCCAGGCGCGGCAAGACCTGGCGACGGCCGCGGACAAGGGGAGGACGGAGGCTTCGAGGATCCTCGCCGGACTGGTCGCGACCGGAACCGGCGCCAGTCCCGACTGGCCCGAAGCGATCGCGCTGCTCGAGCGCTTCTCCGGATCGGATCCCGTGGCGGAACGCCAGCGGGCCCTGATCGCGGCGATGGACCTGGACGACAAAGGCGATCCCATGGTGAAGCCCCAGGGAACGCGCCTCAGCGAGACGCCCGAAGTGGTCCGCTTCGACGGTCTTTTCTCGGCGGCTGAATGCGATTTCCTTCGCGACGTCGCCGGGCAAAGATTCCGCCCCGCCTTGATCTTCCACGAGGCAAGGAAGCAGTTCGTGAAGGACCCGATCCGGGATTCGGACACGGCCAGCTTCCCGATCGTGTTCGAATGGCCGGGGGTCCACGCGCTCAACCGCCGGATCGCGGCCGCCACCGACACCCGGGTCGAGCAGGGCGAGCCGCTGCAGCTCCTCCGCTATCGCCCGGGCCAGGAGTATAAGCCCCATCTCGACGCCATTCCGGGCCTCGAGAACCAGCGCCACCTCACCATGATCGTCTGGCTCAACGACGATTATGCCGGCGGCGAGACCCATTTCCTCGAAACCGGCCTGTCGGTGCGTGGCGGCAAGGGTGATGCACTGATGTTCCGCAACGCGCCCGCGGACGGGCGACCCGACCCCGCCTCGTGTCACGCCGGACTTCCCGTCACGAGAGGCGAGAAGCTGATCGCCAGCCGGTGGATCCGGCAGCGGCCTCCTCAGGGGCCGGAGGAGGCATTCGGGCCGCACGAGGCCGAACGGCGCTCCTGAGCCTCAGTAACGCAGGAAAGCGGCGCGCTCCTCCGCCCAGGCGTGCTCGTCCGCGATCGTCAACGAATCGAGCTCAGCCGAACCGGCGGCCGGATCGTCGACCCATTCGCGCAAGGCGGGGCCGCCGTTGATCACGTCGATCGCCAATTTGTCGAACTCATATTCGTAAGGGAAGTCGCGCCACAGCTTATATTGCGGATAGAGATTGCGGATCGCCTTGAAGGCCAGCGCCTGGAGCCGCCACGGACGGAAGGCGTCATGATCATAATGGCGCCCCTCGGCATGGATGTGGACGCCGTTGCAGGGCTTTCCGCTATGCTTGTGGAAGGTTGGCTCGAACCAGCAGTCGCGAAGGGCGCAGCCTTCCAGCCATTGCGGTGCAAGCTTGCGCATCTCGGCGATCACCGCTCGCGCCTCGATGTCGGGGGCCCCGAACAGCTCGAGCGGCCGGGTCGTCCCCCGCCCCTCCGACAGGGTCGTTCCTTCCAGCATGACGGTGCCGGCATAGGCTCGGGCCATGTTGAGATTGGCGGCGTTCGGGCTGGGATTGATCCAGATGCGCTCGTCCAGCGGCCAGCCGAAGCCAGGCGCCGAGCCGGGCCGATAGTCTTCCATCTCGATCACCCGATAATCGACGTCGAGCTTCATCCTCTCGACGAACCAGAGACCGAGCTCGCCCAGGGTCAGGCCATGCCGCATCGGCAGTGGGCCGGCGCCGACGAAACTTTCCCAGCCGGGGCGGAGCGTGAGGCCCTCGATCGGCCTTCCCGCGGGGTTGGGCCGATCGAGCACCCAGACCGACTTGCCGTGATTGGCCGCGGCCTCGAGTACGTAGAGCAAGGTGGTGATGAAGGTGTAGATCCGGCAGCCGAGATCCTGAAGGTCGATGAGGATGGTGTCGAACGTCCCCATCGCCTGTCCGGTCGGGCGGCGAACCTCGCCATAGAGGCTGAAGACGGGGATTCCGTGCCTCGGATCGGTGAAATCCTCGCTCTCCACCATATTGTCCTGCTTGTCGCCGCGCAGGCCATGCTGGGGGCCGAAGGCGGCGCTGAGCCGGAGATCGCCGCACGCGGCGAGGGCGTCGAGCGAATGGGTCAGGTCCTCCGTCACCGAAGCGGGGTGGGCGAGCAAGGCGACTCTCTGCCCCTGAAGCGGCTTGCGCAGCTCAGGATCGAAGACGAGGCGATCGATACCGAATTTCATGGCTCGCCTGCTGGCGGCAGTTCGAGAACAAAGCAATCCGGATGATGAAAATCGGCGGCTCCTGGCGGGTGGACGAGGGCCCAGTAGGACAAGCTGCCATCGTCTGCCTCGATCACCGCGGAAAGCCCTGCCTGCCAGGTCTCGTCGGAATTGAACGGCTCCAGGTCGGCGAAGTCCATCCCGGCAACGACGCCGAGCTGGTCGCCCGCGGTTTCGCACCTGATGCTCGGCGGCGAAAACTCGACCGAAGCCATGCCGTTCCGATAGCCGTCGAAGCGATAGGCAGCCCAATCGCCCGACGGCGAGAGGTTGAGCTCGAGATAGTCGTTCCGCTTGGGCAACCTGACGAAGGCCTCGAAACAGCTGTGGCGCCAGAGCCCGTCCCTTCGTTCACCCCCGCCGGAAATGGGAAGGCGGAGCCTGCTGATGTCGCCGGTGACGGCGAACACCAGCGAAAGCCCGCCCCCACGAAGGCGATTCGCAACGACCCCGATCGAATCGACCGGAGAGCTCGGCGAGGCGGGATGACGGGTGAGCTGCATCGGCTTCACTAGTCGCCGCGCCTTGAGCGGCGCAATGGCCCCTGCCCTATCGACCTCGTCAGCGAGGAAACGGCCCAGCACCCGCTCTTGTTCGCCAGTCGGTCGGCGGCAGGGTCCGGCGCCAGGCGACCAGTCGTCGACTCAGCCGCCCGGCAATCTCGGGGCTGGTCGCTGCAAGATTGCGGGATTCCGAAGGATCCGAGCTGATGTCGTAAAGCTCGGCGCCGCTGCCGTCGGCCTGGGCCAGTAATTTCCATTGGCCCGAGCGGATGGCGTAAGGCGGACTTCGGTCCGATAGCCGAGCCGGCAGCGGGAACGTGCCTGGACGCCCGTAGCCGCCATAAGCGAACATCAGGTCGCGCCGCCGGGTGATCGGCCTCCCCAGCCAGGCTCGCAGGAGACTTTCCCCATCGAGTCCCGGCGGGCGCTCTACGCCGGCGATCCGCAGGAACGTCGGGAAGAAATCGACGCCGCTTGCGACGCTGGTCGGATCGTGCGCACCGGCTGGCACCCGACCTGGCCAGCGAATGATGAGCGGCTGGCGGATGCCGCCTTCGTAGAGGCTCGCCTTGCGGCCGCGATAAGGCCCGGAATCGCCGGGCGGGCTGCCACCCCGATAATAAGCTTCCGCACCGGTGGGCCCATTGTCGCCGGTGAGGACGATCAGGGTATTATCTAGCTCACCGAGCCGTTCGAGCTCGGCAATCAGACGCCCGATCTCCCGATCCATGGCCACCAGAACCGCGAAATATCTTTCCTCGTCGGCATTGCGTCCGAGCCCGCGAACGGCAGCAAGCTGCTCTTCGGTGGGCTCCCATGGGTCATGGACATCGTCGAGCCAAAGCTGCGCATACCAGGGCCGGTCGCGATGACGCGCGGCGAAATCGATCATCTTGTCGATGTAACGGCCGGTCGTCTGCGCCTTCGGGAGCCGATTGATCGGTCCATGGCCGAGCCGCGCGCTCTGCGTCGCGAGTCCATAATGGTCTTCCGTCATCAAGACCCGCGGGCCCAGCCCTTCGAACTGGGTATAGCTCTCGTCGAACCCATATTCGGTCGGCAAGGGCGCATCGCCGATGTCGCGGCCGCCGCCGAGATGCCACTTGCCGAAATGGCCGGTCGCATAGCCGCTTCCACGCAAGGCCCGCGCAATCGTCGGCAAAGCGGGATTCAGCCAATCGGCCTGCGCCATCTCGACATTGTGCTCGCGGCTGCTGATGAAGCTGACGAAGCCATCCCTGACCGGGAATCGCCCGGTCAGGAAGGCGGCACGCGACGGCGAACAGATGGGCGAACCGACATAGAATTGGGTCATCAGCAACCCGTCGGCGGCGAGGGCGTCGATATGGGGCGTGGCGACACGTCGGTTGCCGCTCACCGAGAAGTCGGCAAATCCGAGATCATCCACTAGGACGAACAATATATTGGGCCGATCGGCGGACGCCGCGCTTCCGGGCAGCACGGCGCAGGCGGACAGCGCCAGCATCGACAAGAGGCCAAGCCAGCAGCCGATCCTTCCGAGCCCGCTCATGCTGCGATCTAGAGAATATCGGTGCCGCGATTGCAACCGCAACGGGCGTGACCCGGCCAAGCACATTGTGCTAGCCGCGCGGCGATGACCCAGTTCAAATCCGATCTCCTTCGACTGCTCGACGAGCGTGGCTACATTCACCAGCTGACCGATGCCGAAGGGCTCGATGAGCTGGCGATCAAGGAGATCGTGCCCGGCTATATCGGCTTCGATGCGACGGCGCCGTCGCTCCATGTCGGCAGCCTCGTCCAGATCATGCTCCTTCGCCGGCTCCAGCAGGCGGGGCACAAGCCGATCGTCGTGATGGGCGGCGGAACGACGAAGATCGGCGACCCGACCGGCCGCGACGAGAGCCGAAAGCTTCTCGACGACGCCACGATCGGTTTCAACATCGCCTCGATCCGGACGATCTTCGAGCGCTTCCTGAGCTTCGACGACGGTCCGACCGGCGCGATCATGGTCAACAATGACGATTGGCTGGGGCAGCTCGACTATCTGCCCTTCCTCCGCGACATCGGGCCGCATTTCACGATCAACCGGATGCTGAGCTTCGACAGCGTCCGGATACGGCTCGAGCGCGAGCAGCCGATGACGTTCCTCGAGTTCAACTACATGATCATGCAGGGCTATGATTTCCTGGAGCTCTGGCGCCGCCACGGCTGCCGGCTTCAGATGGGCGGATCGGATCAATGGGGCAATATCGTCAACGGCGTCGAGCTGACTCGCCGGGTCGAGGGCGAACATCTCTACGGCCTGACGACGCCGCTGATGACGACTTCCGACGGCCGCAAGATGGGCAAGACCGCGGAAGGCGCGGTCTGGCTCAATGCCGACCTGCTTTCCCCTTATGATTACTGGCAGTTCTGGCGGAACAGCCAGGACGAGGATGTCGGCCGGTTCCTGCGCCGGTTCACCGATCTTCCGATCGACGAGATCGGGCGGCTCGAGGGCCTCCGGGGCGCCGAGATCAACGACGCCAAGAAAATCCTGGCCGACGCCGCGACGGCGATGGCGCATGGCAACGAAGCGGCGATCGAGGCCGCCGAGACGGCGCGCCGGACCTTCGAGCAGGGCTCGACCGGAGAGGCGCTTCCGACGCTCAGGGTCGTGCTGCCGGCGACCCTGGTCGATGCGCTGGTCGGCCTTGGCCTCGTCGCCTCCAAGAACGAGGCGCGGCGCCTGATCGCGCAGGGCGGCGCCCGGATCGATGGTCAGGCGATGAACGAGGACGTTCCGATTGCGGTCAGCTGCGACGTTCGGGTGTCGGCCGGCAAGAAGAAGCACGGGCTCCTCTCGCCGGCCTGAGAACGGGCTTAGCCGCCGCGAAGCAGGCCGACGGCGGCGTCGCGCTCCATCAGGTAAAGGAGGAGCCGGGCCGCTTTGCCCCGCTCGCCTTCGAGTCCGCCGTCGCGGTCGACGAGAAGGCGCGCATCGTCCATTGCCGGCTGCGCAAGTGCCTGGATCTGCTCGGGCGAGGCAAGCCGGAACTGGGCTTCGCCCGACTGCTTGGTACCGAGGATCTCGCCGGCGCCGCGAAGCCGGAGATCCTCCTCCGCGATCCGGAAGCCGTCATTGGTTTCCCGCATCAGCGACAGGCGCGCGCGCGCCGTCTCGCTGAGCGCCACGCCTCGAAGCAAAAGGCAGACGCTGTGCTGTTCGCCACGCCCGACCCGTCCGCGCAGCTGGTGAAGCTGGGCGAGGCCGAAGCGGTCGGCATGCTCGACGATCATCAAGGTGGCGTTGGGCACGTCGACTCCGACCTCGATGACGGTGGTCGCCACCAGCACGCCCAGCTCGCCATTCTGGAAGGCGGCCATTACCTTGTCCTTGTCGGGTCCTTTCATCCGGCCGTGGACGACTCCGACCCTGTCGCCGAAACGACGACCCAGCTCTTCGGCCCGGGCTTCGGCGGCGGCGAGATCGGTCGTTTCGCTTTCCTCTACCAGCGGGCAAACCCAATAAGCCTGCTTGCCGGCGGCAAGGTGGCGGCCGAGCGCGTCGACGATGTCGGGCAGCCGCTCCTCGCTCATCACCCTGGTCTCGATCGGCTGACGGCCGGGCGGCATCTCGTCCAGTCGGCTGACGTCCATCTCGCCATAATGGGTGAGCGTCAGGGTGCGCGGGATCGGCGTCGCCGTCATCACCAGCAGATGCGGCGGGCGCTCCGCCTTCTGCGCCAGCATCATTCGCTGGGCGACTCCGAAACGATGCTGTTCGTCGACGACCGCGAGGCCGAGCCGGCGGTAGCTCACCGCCTGCTGGAAAATGGCATGGGTGCCCACCAGGATGTGGATCGAGCCGTCGGCAAGCCCCATCAGGCACGCTTCGCGCGCCTTTCCCTTCTCGCGGCCGGTGAGGATGGCGACGTTGACCGGAAGTCCGGCGAGCTGACGCGACAGCGTCTCGTAATGCTGCCGCGCCAGGATTTCGGTCGGCGCGAGCAGGGCCGCCTGGGCACCGGCCTCGACCGCAACGAGCATGGCCATCAAGGCGACGAGGGTCTTTCCCGAGCCGACGTCTCCCTGGAGCAGTCGGAGCATCGGCACGTCCTGCTGAAGATCCGCTTCGATCTCCGCGATCGATCGCTGCTGGGCGCCGGTGGGGGAATAAGGCAGGCGGAGCATGCTACGCAGGCGGCCGTCGCCGCTGAGGGGCAGGCCTTTGCGCCGGCGCGACGAGGCGCGCACCAGCATCAGCGCCAGCTGATTGGCGAAGATCTCGTCATAAGCGAGCCGATCGCGCGCCTTTTCGTCGCCGGGATCACGATGCGCCGAGACGAGTGCGTCTCCCCAGCCTGGCCAGCTTCGCTGCGACTTGAGGCTCGGCTCGATCCATTCGCCGAGGTCCGGCCGCCGAGCGAGCGCTTGCCCCGCGAGGTCGTTGAGCCGGTGATTGGTAAGCCCCTCGGACAGCGGATAGACCGGTTCGCGCTCCGGGATCTGGCCGGCTTCCGCCGGCAACAAGACATGATCGGGATGGACGATCTGGAGCTGCTGGCCGTAGGAATCGAGCTTCCCCGACACGATCCGAGCCTCGCCGAGCGGAAGCTGCTTCTTCGCCCAGCCCGGATTGTTGAAATAGGTCAGGGTGACGATGTCGCCATTGCGGTCCTGGGCTTGAACCCGGAACGGGCCACGCCCGCCGCTCTGCCGATATTCGACCGGGACCAACTCGATGATGATGATCCGGCCGACATCGGATTCATCGAGCGCGGCCACCTTCCGGCGTTCGATCCAGTTGACCGGGAGGTGGAAGAGGATGTCGACGGCGCGGGCGAGGCCGAGCCGGTGAAGCGGCTTGGCGAGTTGCGGCCCCACCCCCTTCAACGCCTCCACTTCCGCGAACAGGGGATTGAGCAAGTCGGGCCGCATGATCGGAGTGGTAGGGGGAGGATCGCCGGGCCACAATCCTCCACCTTCGGCTTCCGCTAGTGTCTCGACATTCGCGCGATCTGAAGCTCGACTCGCTTCACCTCGCGAAGGAGGCGATTCCCTTCCATCCTGAGAATCAGAGCCATCTTGATCATCGTCGCAAGGATCAGAAGCACGGCGGCCGGCAAGCCCCAGCGCAGCTGGGTCACGGGCTCGGCGGCTTCGAAGAAGTTCCAGGCGGCCCAGACTCCGGCGACGAACAGGACGAGCAGTGCACCCATCATCACGACATTGGCCCAACCGGTCGGACCTTCGAATATGCCAATCGTCTGGGTGAAGAATCCCGGCTCGTCGAGCGTTCGGAGAAGTTCCCGCTCCTCCGCGTCGAGCGCCTCGTCAATCAATCGGTCAACATCCTTCATGCTTCGTCTCCTCCAAGCGCCGCGCGAAGCTTGTCGCGGGCATGCATCAGGCGGGTCTTCACCGTGCCCACCGGGACGTCGAGAGCGACAGCCACTTCCGCGACGCTCAATTCTTCGAAATGGTACAAGGCGATCGCGGCCCTTTGGCCTTCCGGCAGCCGACGGATGGCGATCCGAAGGCGTTCGGCATCGACCCCCTCACCGGAGCGGTTCGGATCCGGCTCGACAGTCTCGAGATCGGCCGCCTCCTGACGTCGGCGGATGGCCGAAGCGATGCTTCTGGCGCACCGGCGCGAGACGATCCGGAAAGCCCAGGCCGGAAAGGCCCGTTCGTCCCGAAGCCTCGGTAGACCCCGCACGATCTCCATCCAGCTCTCCTGAGTCGCATCGCGCGCGGCGTCCGCGTCGCCGAGCAGTCGCCAGGCATGAGCGAGCAGCTTCTTCTGCCAGCGACGCGCGAGCGCATCGAACGCGCGCCGGTCACCGGCTTTCGCCGAAACCAGCAACAACTCGTCCAATATCCTCGACGCATGGACCGCCACCGGCTTGCTTCCCCCTTTTCGGATGATAGGTGGCTCGATCTCGCCCTGCGGTTCAATCAGATTGCATTAAATTCGACCGTCTGGGCTTCTTCCCACTTCGAGGCCGACGCCCTAGATGGGTGAAGCCTGAGCCGACGCGCTGTTTTTTCGCGCTGCCGGCCGCTTGGCATGGAGCATCATGGACCGCGAGCATCTCTTCAAACGTCTTCGCTTCCGCGCGTGGCATCGCGGCACGCGTGAGGCGGACCTGCTCGTCGGCGGCTATTTCGATCGCCATCATGCCGATTGGTCGGAGAATGAAATCGAGTGGTTCGAGGCGCTGCTCGAGGAACAGGACGTCGACATTCTCGCCTGGGCGATCGGAACCGCCGAGCCGCCTGAACGCTTCGCCGGGGCGATGATGAACGCGCTTCGACTTCTCAACTATATCAAGCATCCGGAATAAGTTGACCGACCTTCCCACGATCATTTCCGCGAAGCGGCCGATGACCCTGGCCGGCGTCCCTTCGGGCTTCCTGCCCTGGCTCGCCGCCGATCTCGCGCGCGCGTCGAAGGGCCGCGCCGTCTTCATCTCGCCCGACGAAGCGGCGATGCGGGCGCTTGCCGATGCGGCCGGCTATTTCGCGCCCGAGCTCGAAGTGCTGAGCTTCCCCGCCTGGGACTGCCTCCCCTACGATCGAAGCTCGCCTTCGCTTCGCTCGACGTCCGAGCGGCTCTCGACCCTCCACGCCCTCCAGCGCAAGCAGGCCGGGCCCCAGCTTCTCGTCACGACGGTGAACGCGGTGCTCCAGCGAACCCTGACGCCGTTCAGGATCCGCCAGCTTGTCGCCCGACTGGCCCCGGGGGAGAGGATGGGAATCGACCGGCTGACCGCTTTGCTCCAGGCGAACGGATATGGACGAACCGAGACGGTTCGCGATCCCGGAGAGTTCGCGGTCCGGGGCGGCCTGGTCGATCTCTTCCCTTCGGGCGAGTCGGAAGCGCTCCGGCTGGATTTCTTCGGCGACGAGATCGAAAGCGTGCGCCGCTTCGATCCCGCCACCCAGCGAAGCATCGACCGGATCGAAGGCTTCACTTTGCTGCCGGCCTCGGAAACCCTGCTCGACGAAGACAGCGTCAAGCGCTTCCGCTCCGCCTATCGCGAGCGGTTCGGCGCCACCGCGACCGGCGATCCGGTCTACCAGGCGGTTTCGGACGGGCGCCGGATCGCTGGAGTCGATCACTGGCTTCCCCTGTTCGAAGAGAAGCTGACGACCCTGTTCGATCATCTGTCGGACGATGATCTCATCGTCCGCGATCCCGGAGACAGCGGCGCCGCCGAAGCGCGATTCGATGCGATCCTCGATTATTTCGACAACCGGCAAAGGGCCCAGACCAAGGAGCCGGGAAGCTATCGTCCGCTCCCGCCCGAGACGCTCTATCTCGACCGCGACGAATGGAAGACGCTGATCGAGCGGCGACCGCTCCATCTCGTCACTTCGTTCCACGAACCCGACAGCGAAAGAGTGCTCGATTTCGCGGTCGATCCGGCACGGGATTTCGCTCCCGAACGGACTCAGAACGCCAATGTTTACGAGGCGGTCGTCGCCCATGTCGCCGAGCTTCGCCGCTCGAAGCGCAAGGTTGTGCTCGCAAGCTATTCCGTCGGCGCCCGCGAACGGCTGAAGGGGTTGCTCTCCGAACATGGCCTCGCGAAGACGGCCGCGGTCGACAATTGGCAGGAAGCGCTCGGGGTCTCGGCGAAGGGCCAGATAGCGCTGGCGGTGATCCAGCTCGATCACGGCTTCAGCACTGCCGAAGTCGCGCTCCTGACCGAGCAGGACATGCTCGGCGACCGTCTCGTCCGGCGGCGCAAGCGCAAGAAGAGCGCCGAAGCCTTCATGAGCGAGCTCGCCTCGCTCACGCCGGGCGATCTCGTCGTCCATGCCGATCATGGGATCGGCCGTTATGACGGGCTGACCCAGATCCCGGTCCAGAAAGCGCCGCACGATTGCGTCGCCCTGGAATATGCCGGCGGCGACAAGCTCTACGTCCCGGTCGAGAATATCGACATCCTCACTCGCTACGGAAGCGAGAGCGAGGGCGTCACTCTCGACCGGCTGGGCGGCGAGGCATGGCAGCGGCGCAAGTCGCGGATGAAGGAGCGGATCCGCGAAATCGCCGGCGAGCTGATCAAGACCGCGGCCGAGCGGGCGCTCCGGCCCGGCGCCGTCGCCGAGCCGGATACGGGCTATGCCGCCTTCGCCGACCGGTTCCCGTTCGAGGAGACCGAGGATCAGGACCGCGCGATCGCGGACGTCATCGCCGATCTCGGCGTGGGCAAGCCGATGGACCGTCTGGTGTGCGGCGACGTCGGCTTCGGCAAGACCGAGGTCGCGCTTCGCGCCGCCTTCGTCGCCGCCATGGCCGGCCTCCAGGTCGCGCTCATCGCTCCGACGACCCTTCTCGCCCGCCAGCATTTCCAGAACTTCAAGGAACGTTTCCAGGGCTTTCCGATCGAGCTCGGCCGACTTTCGCGGCTGGTTCCGCCGAAAGAGGCGAAGGAGACGAAGGAACGTCTCAAGGCCGGCAAGATCGATATCGTCATCGGCACTCACGCCATTCTCGCCAAAAGCGTGGAGTTCCGGAATTTGGGCCTCGTCATCGTCGACGAGGAGCAGCGCTTCGGAGTCACCCACAAGGAGCGGCTGAAGTCGCTTCGGGCGGACGTCCATGTCCTGACGCTCACTGCGACGCCGATCCCACGGACCCTGCAGATGGCGATGTCGGGCCTTCGCGAGCTTTCCGTGATCCAGACTCCGCCCGTCGACCGGCTGGCGGTGCGCACCTACGTCATGCCCTGGGATCCCGTCGTCCTTCGCGAGGCGCTTCTTCGCGAGCATTATCGCGGCGGCCAGAGCTTCTTCGTCGTCCCGCGGATCGCCGACCTTCCCGACATCGAGCAATTCCTCCGCGAGGAGGTGCCGGAGGTGCGCTACGTCGTCGCCCACGGCCAGATGTCGCCGACCGAGGTCGAGGAAAGGATGTCCGCCTTCTACGACCGCAAATATGAGGTCCTCGTCTCGACGACGATCGTCGAGAGCGGCCTCGACATCCCGAGCGCCAACACGCTGATCGTCCATCGGGCCGACCGCTTCGGCCTTGCCCAGCTCTACCAGCTTCGCGGCCGCGTCGGACGGGCGAAGATCCGGGCCTATGCCTATTTCACGACTCCGGCCGACAGGCTCATCACCGAGACCGCGGACAAGAGGCTCAAGGTGCTTGCCGGACTGGAGAATCTCGGCGCCGGCTTCGAACTGGCGACCCACGACCTCGACATTCGAGGTGCCGGCAATCTGCTCGGCGACGAGCAATCGGGCCATATCAAGGAGGTCGGTTTCGAGCTTTACCAGTCGATGCTCGAAGAAGCGATCGTCGAGGCGAAGTCGGGCGGAATCGAAGCGCCGCGCGATCAGTTCTCCCCGCAGATCAGCGTCGACGCGCCGATCATGATCCCGGACGATTATGTCCCCGATCTCGACCTCAGGATGGGTCTCTACCGGCGAATGAACGAGTTCGAGACGGCAGGCGAGATCGAGTCCTTCGCGGCGGAGCTGATCGACCGGTTCGGCAAGCTTCCGACGGAGACCGAGAATTTGCTCAAGGTGATCGCGATCAAGCTGAACTGCCGCCGGGCCCAGGTCGCGAAGCTGGACGTCGGCCCGAAGGGCGCGCTCGTCCACTTCCACAATGACAGCTTCCCGGACCTCCCGGGCTTGCTGGCCTATGTCGACCGGCTGAAGGGGACGGCCCGGCTTCGGCCGGACAACAAGCTGGTGATCGCTCGAAGCTGGCCGGACCCCGCTTCGCGTCTGAACGGCGCAATCCAGCTCGCCAGGGGTCTGGCCAAGATCCTTGCCTAGCCTCCGAGGGGGTTTCCGGTCGAAGAAATCAGCCGTCTGATCGAAGCGGGCGCGCCAGGATTAGGCCATTGCGAGCAGTTGATGTAAATTAGCGCCCTGGTGACCCGATCGGACAAGCTCATGAAACGCCTGATTGCCTTTGCCGCCGTCGCCATCCTGGCCGGTGGGCTCGCCGCCGCACAGGTGCCGGTTCAGGAGCCGTCCGAAGCGCCGCCGGCCGCCCCCGTCGATCCGGCGGCGACCGCGCCCGTGGATACGACGAGTGAAACGCTCGGCTTCACCAGCGACGCGACTCGGCGGATGACGGTCTCGGTCGATATTGACGGGCAGGGCCCCTATCCCTTCATCGTCGATACCGGCGCCGAACGCACCGTCGTCTCGCGCGAGCTCGCGGAGGCGCTCAGCCTGCCTTCGCTTGGTGACGTGACCCTCGCCACCGTGGCCAATGTCCGTCGAGTCCCAAGCGTCCAGATCGACAGCATGCGGGTGGGCCGCCGGACGCTCAACGACATCCGGGCCCCGGCGCTCGAGCAGGCGAACATGGGTGCGATGGGAATGTTGGGGGTGGACAGCCTGCGCTCGCAGCGCGTCGACTTCGATTTCGAGCGCCAGGAACTCACCTTGTCCCATTCCCACATCGACGACGACGACTGGCCCCGGGACACGATCGTCATAACGGGGCGAACCCGTCTCGGCCGGCTCATCCTGACCGACGCGACCGTGGACGGCCAGCGGGTCCGGGTGATCATCGATACCGGATCCCAACAGACGGTCGGCAATATGGAATTGCGCCGCCGTCTGCAGTCACGCGGCCGGCTCGGCGATGTCGGGGTGATGGAGCTGATCGGAGTCACCGGCGATCGAGTCCTCGCGGAATATGCCGTGACCCGGCGGCTTCGGCTCGGCGGCCTTCACGTCAACGACATGCCGATCGCGTTTGCCGACTTCCACCTTTTCGAGCATCTCGGGCTCGACAGACGTCCAGCCATTCTTCTGGGAATGGACGCGCTTCGGCTGTTCGGCCGGGTTTCGATCGACTTCGCCAATCGAAGGGTCCGGCTACTTCCGATCGAATCGCGAATCGACGGTCTGCCCGCTCGCTTTGCCTCGGCCCCGCTGATCAGGACAGGAAGGCGCTAAACGCCTGCCGACGTCTGGCTGATTGAAGGAGGGGCGGGTCAGGCGCCTTCGCGGCTCTTCTCCAACAGCTTCGGAAGCTCGGCGGCCGACACGGGCGGAGAGCAGAGAAAGCCCTGGTAGAGGGTGCAACCCTCTTCTGCGAGCAAGGCGAGCTGTTCGACGGTCTCGACCCCTTCGGCAATGACGTCGAGCCCGAGCGACCTCGCCATGTCGATCACTCCGCGAACCACGATCCGGTCGCGCGACGAGCCGACAATGTCCTCGCTCAACCGCTTGTCGATCTTGAGGTAATCGAGCGGAAGCGCCTTCAGATAGGCAAGGCTTGAATAGCCGGTGCCGAAATCGTCGAGAGCGACCCGAAATCCGGCGCTTCGAAGACGGGCAAGCAGGTCCGCGGCCCCGCTGAGATCCTCGATCAGGCCGCTTTCCGTGACTTCCACGGTGACCCGGGTCGGATCGAAGCCGCTTTCCTCGACCAGCGCCACGAACTGATCGCCGAAACCGGGGCGGGCGATGTCGGTAGCGGTGATGTTCAGCGCCAGCCGGAGCCCGGCCAGCGCTTCCGGCCACTCGGCGGCGACAGTCACCGCTTTGCGCTGAACATGATCCGACAGCTGGCCCACATAATCGGATCGTTCCGCGACCAGGAACAGGGTGTTGGCGCCAAGCTCGCCATATTGCCGGTGGCTCCAGCGCGCGAGCGCCTCGACCCCGACGATCTCGCCATTCGTCACCGAAACCTGCGGTTGGAACCGGATCTCGATCTCGTCGCGGTCGAGAGCTCGACGAAGATCGATCTCCAATCGGTCGCTCCGCGCCGTCGAATCGCCGGCGCCTTGCTCCATGATCCGGATCGGAGCGCCCTCGCCTGCCTTGGCTTCGGCCAGTGCGGCGCTGGCCCGGCGGATCAGTATCGCCGAATCGTCGCCCGGTTCCGACGAGGCAGCCCCCGCGCGGCTTCCCAGGGTGATGACATGATCGCCCGACATGAAAGGACGATTCACCCCGCTCACCAACTCGTCCGCAAGCAGTCGCGCATCGCCAAGAGTCGCCCCGCCGGCGAGGAGAACCGCGAATTCCGCGCCGGCGAGACGCGCGACCAGGCGGGTACGCCCGTCCGCATCGACAAGCCGTTCGATCCGGCGCGCGACCGCCTGAAGCACCTCGTCGCCGGTGGCTCGACCGAAGGCGGAATTGATATGATCATAGCGGCTGACGGAAAGCAGAAGTGCGATCACCGGATTTGCCGGACCTTCGCCAAGGCGCTCGGCGACCCAGGATCGGGCGGCCCGCGCATCGCGAAGGCCGGTGAGCGGATCTCGCCCGCCCTTCAGTCGTCCTTCCTCGCCGCCGATCATCTCCACCCGGCCAAGGATCTCGCCATCGCCCTGGATCCGGACATGATGGGCGATCCGGCTACCGCCGAGTCCGCCGTGGCTATGGGCGAAAGCGGTTGCCTCCCCGGTCGCGACGACCCGCGCAAGCGCGTTCCGGGCGGCCTTGCGGCCCTCGGGATCGAGCCTTCGGAAGAGCGCCCGCAGGCTCACCCGTCGCCCTTTCTCCGCAGAGAAGCCGGCCTGCCGGGCCAAAGCGGGGCTCAGTTCCACGAGCCGGGCGTCTGGGCGCCATCGCCAGGACGCGCCGTCGCCGACTTCCTCGACCGCGCGCCGGGATGACCGAAGCCCGCCGCCCACCCTCTCGGCATGGCGCTGGGCGAAACGGACCGACTGGAGCAGCTGATGCTCGGTGAACGGACTGACGAGGAAATGGGTCGCACCGATCTGATGAAAACGGTCCAGCGCCGCCGAGTCGGTTCGCGACAGGAGCACGAGCAGGGCCGATTCATTCGCCTCGACCGCCTCGGCGATCTCCCGCGCTGCCGTCTCTCCCTCCGCAAGCGCGCCGCGGGCGTCGACGATCGCGACGGCCGCGCCCGACGCGACGAAACGCGCTTCGACATTGTCGATACGCCGGGCCGCGATCGGCTCCCAGCCGGCGGCTTCCGCAAGCCGGCTGAGCTCGTCGCGGTGACGGAAGGACAGGATGAAGAGCGACGAGGCCACGCTCGCGTCTAGCCCGTGGCCGGGCCGAGGCCAATCGGCTTCGCCGCCCGCTTCCCGCGCTGGCACAACCGGCCGTTGCGGATGGGGAGCCCAGACCCTACCAAGTGCCATGGCTCAGCCTGGTCCCAAGCCGATGGCGCTGGTCGCCTCCAACGCCGAGGCGGCGCAGGCCGCCGCGGCCATGCTTCGCGAGCGCTACGATTTCACCTCCGCCGCCAAGGCCGAGCTCATCATCGCGCTGGGCGGTGACGGCTTCATGCTCCACACGCTTCACAAGATGCTCGCCAAGGGCCGGATCTGTCCGGTCTTCGGGATGAATCGCGGCACCGTCGGCTTCCTCATGAACGAATGGCGGATCGACGGCCTCGTTCAGCGGGTCGAACGGGCAAGGGCCTTTTCGATCGCGCCACTGGAGATGAAGGCGCGCCGTCTTCGCGGCGAGACCGCCGTGATCCATGCCATCAACGAAGTCTCGCTTCTCAGGGAAACCCGACAGACCGCCTGGATCGAGGTCTCGGTCAACGGCCGCGTCGTCCTGCCCGAGCTCATCTGCGACGGAGTCCTCGTCGCGACGCCGGCAGGGTCGACGGCCTACAATCTTTCCGCCAACGGCCCGATCCTCCCTCTCCATTCCAAGCTGGTGGCGCTGACGCCGATCAGCCCCTTTCGTCCCCGCCGCTGGCGGGGCGCGCTCATCGCCGAGGACCTGAAGATCAGCTTCCGGGTGCTCGACCCCGACAAGCGCCCGGTTTCGGCGGTGGCCGACCAGCGCGAGGTCCGGGATGTCGAGACGGTGGAGGTCTGCACCGATCGCGAACGGGCCCTGACCTTGCTGTTCGACCCGGAACATGCGCTCGACGAACGGATCGCGATGGAGCAGTTCGCGGTCTGACTTGACCTGTCGGCCAATCGACCCCAAGTGGCTTGCGTCGAGCGGGACGCCTGCTATAGGCCGCGCCTGCCTTGAAAGAGGCTGCTCCCCGGTAGCTCAGCGGTAGAGCAACCGGCTGTTAACCGGTTGGTCGATGGTTCGAATCCGTCCCGGGGAGCCACTTTTTCCAATAGCCCGAAGCGCAGCCGGCGGCGGCAGAGTCACCGCCGCCATCATGAGCGATCAGACCGCTTCGAGTTCTCGCGCTTCGGCGACATCGAGCGGCGTCGCCCGATAGTCGCGGGGCGTCTTTCCGGCTGCGGCGCCGCGCGCCCGGTCGATCCCGTTCGGAAAGCCGCTTCGGTCGCCATAATCGTCGATGTCGCCCTTGGCCCTGCTTCGCTCCGCACCGAGGCGGGCGGCGATCAGCGAATCGACGAGGAGGAAGCCGGCGAGCGCGGCGACCCCGATGGCGGCGTTGCGCCGCTGACCGGAATCACCGCTCCTCAGCCCCGTCGCGACCGTCGCGATGTGGACGACGTCACCGGCCGCCCTGCCCCACATCGCCGGCATCGCCTCTGTCGACAGAGCGCCCATTCCGGCGGCGACCTCCTGTGCGCCGAAGACGCGAATGAGGTTTTCCCTGCCTTCAAGACCGAAGGTCCGGGCGATCCGGCCGGGAGCGGCGAAGAAAGCACCGGCGAGGGCGAAGCTTGCCCAGCCCATGATCCGGGCCGCGCGAAGGCCCGGCGTCATGCTCCGGTCGGCCGGGCCTCCGGACAAAGTCGCAGCGTTCATCATCTTCTCCTTCGGCTACGGCTTCAGAACGACCTTGATGCAGCCGTCCTGCTTGTTTCGGAAAGTGCGGTACATGCCGGGTCCTTCGGCAAGCGGCGCGGTATGGGTGACGACGAAGGAGGGGTCGATCTGGCCCTCTTCGATTCGGCGGGTGAGATCGTCGGTCCAGCGCCGGACATGGGTCTGCCCCATCCGCCAGGTCAGTCCCTTGTTCATCGAGATTCCGATCGGGAACTTGTCGATCAGCCCGCTGTAGACGCCGGGGACGGAGACGACTCCGCCGCCGCGGCAGACATAGATCATCTCGCGGAGAACATGGGCGCGGTCGTTCGCCATCATCGTCATCTGCTTTGCCCGATCCATCAGGGAATCGACGTGCGACGTCGCATGCGCTTCCAGCCCGACGGCATCGATGCACTTGTCGGGCCCCTTGCCGCCGGTGAGGTCGTCGAGCCGGTCGATGACGCTCTCGTCCTCGAAGTTGATCGTCTCGGCGCCGGCGGCGGCCGCCATCCTCAGCCGCTCCGGCAGACGATCGATCACGACAACCTTCTCGGCGCCGAGGATGATCGCGCTCCTGACAGCCATCTGGCCGACCGGGCCGGCGCCCCAGATCGCCACGATGTCGGTGCGCTTGATGTCGCACTGAACCGCCGCCTGCCATCCGGTCGGGAAGATGTCGCCCAGGAACAGCATCTGCTCGTCACTGAAACCGTCGGGCACCTTGATGTGGGTCCCGTCCGCATAAGGGATGCGAAGATATTCGGCCTGACCGCCCGGATAGCCGCCGGTAAGATGCGTGTAGCCGAACAGGCCTGCCGTCGCTCGGCCGAACAGCTTCTCCGCGACCGGCTTGTTGCGGTTGGAGCGTTCGCAAAGCGAATAATTGCCGCGCCGGCATTGGTCGCACTCGTCGCAATTGATCGTGAACGGGACGACGATCCGGTCGCCCTTGCGCAGCTTGGTGACGCTTCGGCCGGTCTCGACGACCTCGCCCATCATCTCGTGACCGACGATGTCGCCCGGCTTCATCGCCGGGATGAGGTTATGGAAAAGATGCAGGTCGGAGCCGCAAATGGCGCAGCTCGTGACCTTGATGATCGCGTCCCGATCATCCTCGATCTCGGGGTCGGGAACGCTCTCGTACCTGATGTCTTCCTTCTTGTGCCAGACGAGCGCCTTCATGCTCCTCTCCTTCTTCAGCACCGGGCGGCGCAGTCACCGCACGGTCCGCCGCACAGCTTCGTTTCAGACCAGAAACATATTCTGGATCAGTCAGTTACCTCTTCGATAGAGGCGCTGCCCCCCGGAACCTCCCGACCGTCGGTTGGTTGCAGGGGCAAGCAAAAAAGGAGGCTGACGATGGCGACGAAAACAGGTTCGAGATCAAGGCAGGCCGA
>CBIGXQ010000008.1:0-32469 GCA_966193865.1 uncultured Sphingosinicella sp.
GCCGATTTCGAGCGGCTGTGGAGCGAGGAAGCCCTGAGGTGGCGGCTGGCCAATCCCGAAACGTCCTATGACCAGGAGGTTCGGCCGGGCCGTCTCTCCGTGACCGCGCCGGCGGCGCCGGGCATCAGGGCCTTGCTCTATCACGGCCCCAATGCCTGGCGGATCGGCGGAGACGGCCAGTCCTCGAGGGCCCCGCTTCGGCTGTGGATCGGCCTGGATCCAGGGATCGACTGGTCGCGATCGGCTTTCCTTCCGATCCCGATGCGGCTCCGTCCGTCACCGTTGAACCTCGTCTTCAAGGATCTTTCCGGAAGACACGCCCCCCCGGACCCGGCGCGAACCGTGTTTCGCGCCATCGATTTCGATCCTTACTGATCCCTCGAGCGGCCGCTGCAGCGCGAAGGGCCGGATCAGTCCATATTCTCGACGATCTGGCCGCGGATCGCCCCGTTCGGGTAATCGACGGTGTGGACGTTGACGTAGAAGGCGCTCGGATTGCGCCGGAGCCGGTCCACCAGGACGTCGGAAGCGGTGTCGCAATCATCGCTGTCGTCATCGTCGGGCGCGTCGAGCGTGATCACCGGCGGCCCGTTCACGCCCGCCCGGCCTTCGTGGATATGAGCGGCGGTGACGGCGCTGATGTTGCGCACCTCCAGATCGGTGCAGACCTGGTTGGTGGCGTCGTTGATGGCGATCCGCGCCATTCCGGCGCCGTCGGGATCGGCCGGCGGGACTTCCGAAGCGCCGGTGAGGGTCGCGTGGAAGTTGTTGCCGATGACCTCGTTGACCTCTTCGGTGAGAGTCTCGCAGCCGGAGAGCGCCAGCGCCCCGCAGGCGGCGGAGATCAGGCAGACAGACTTGAGCTTCAGCATCCTCTTGTCCTTTCGGGTCAAGGGGCAGCCCGAAGGGAGAGATCGGGCCACGCCCGCAACTCGTCAAAGCGCACTTGCGCGCTTTGTTCCCGCCCGCCCCAGCCTGCGCAGCGTGGAGATGCCGGGCTCCGGCGAAGAACAGATCCGATCCTTGATCGAACGCTTTTCCGCACTGGTCGAAAGCCGGTCATCATTTCCGCCAGCCTGGCATATGGTGGCGGCGCCATCAGACCGGCCGCCGAAAGGCCGGCGCAAACCGGGAGGAGCGCGCCATGACGAAGAGAGGCTCAATCAAACAGAGCGGTACTCGCCGCAAATTGCTGACCGCTCTTGGCCTGGGCCTGGCCCTCGCCGGGGCACAAGCGCCGTCGATCGGCCAGGCGCAGAGCGAGATCGTCGTTCCCGCCGACGCCTTTCCGGATCGGGACGTCCGCGAACGTGCCAGCGAATTCGTCCGGGGCACCGGAATCGCGAACGGCGAGACTCCCGCGGCGCGCTGGGTCGATCCGATCTGCCCTCGGGTGCTCGGCGTCCGCGAAGACGGCGCCCGGGCCGCCGAGGCGATGATCAGGCGGATCGCCGCCGAAGCGGGGGTCCCGGTCGCGGCCGACTCCTGCGATTCGAACATCGTCGTCACCTTCGCGCCGAATCCGCGCGCGCTGGTGGAGGAGATTGGCCGCCGGTCGCCGAGCAGCCTTTCCGAAGTGTCGCCGACGGCGCGGCCGGCGCTTGTTGCCGGATCCGCTCCGATCCGCTGGTGGTACACGACCCGAACCATCGGCCGGCACGGCAATCGCCGAAGCCAGGGCTCAGGATCGGCGGGCCAGAATATCCCGGCCACCCATACCGGATCCGGAGCAGGCTCCGACTTCGGCGGCGATATTCCGACTCTGATGCATTACGAGAGCAGCACGATCAGCACGCTGACCCAGCGGATCCTGAACAGCGCGAGCGTCGTCATCGATGAGAATGAAGTCGTCGGAATGCCGCTCAACGCGGTTGCGGCTTATGCCGCCATGGTGGCGCTGGCGGAGATCAGGTCGTCCGATTTCGCTCCGCAGGGCTCGATCCTGGGCATGTTCGCGAGCCCGAATCCGCCGCGCCGGCTGACGACGCAGGACATGGCCTTCCTTCGCGCCCTCTATCGCCTGCCACTCGATCGGGAGGCTTTGAGACATCGCAACATGCTCATCGGCGAGATGATCGAGCAGCAGACCGGAAGCTAGGTCCTGGCCGCGCCGAAGGCTGCCCCTCGGTCGTCGGCGCAAAAGAAAAGGGCCGGAGCTCGCGCCCCGGCCCTTTTCTGTATCGTGGCCGATTTCAGCCTAGACGGCTGCGACCTCGGCGACGTCGAGCTTCAGGCCCGGGCCCATCGACGAGCTGATCGCGGCGCGCTTGACATATTTGCCCTTGGCGCCGGACGGCTTGGCGCGGACGATGGCATCGACGAAGGCATCGAAATTGCGGCGCAGATCCTCGTTCGAGAAGCTCGCCTTGCCGATGCCGCTGTGGATGATCCCGGCCTTCTCGACCCGGAACTCGACCTGGCCGCCCTTGGCGTCCTTGACCGCCTTGGTGACGTCCATCGTCACAGTGCCGAGCTTCGGATTGGGCATCAGGCCCTTGGGGCCCAGCACCTTTCCGAGGCGGCCGACGACGCCCATCATGTCGGGCGTGGCGATCACTCGATCGAAATCGATCGTTCCGCCCTGGATCGTCTCCATCAGATCCTCGGCGCCGACGACGTCGGCTCCGGCGGCGGTGGCCTCATCGGCCTTGGCGCCACGCGCGAAGACCGCGACCCGGACGTCCTTGCCGGTGCCGGCGGGGAGGGTGACGACGCCGCGGACCATCTGGTCGGCATGGCGCGGATCGACGCCCAGGTTGAGGGCGATCTCGACGGTCTCGTCGAACTTCGTGGTGGCGTTGGCCTTGACGACCTCGATCGCCTCATCGACGCCGTAGAGACGGGTCGTGTCGACGCTCTCGGCGATCTTCTTCTGTCTTTTGCTGAGTTTCGCCATGACCTTAGCTCCCCGTCACTTCGAGGCCCATCGCGCGGGCGCTGCCTTCGATGATCTTCGCCGCGGCGTCGATGTCGTTGGCGTTCAGGTCCTTCATCTTCGCTTCGGCGATCTCGCGAAGCTGGGCGCGGGTGACTCGGCCTGCGCCGACCTTGCCCGGCTCCTTGGAGCCCGACTGGATCCGAGCGGCCTTCTTCAGCAGATAGGAGGCCGGCGGAGTCTTCGTCTCGAAGGAGAAGCTTCGGTCGGCATAGACGGTGATCACGGTCGGCAGCGGAGTGCCCTTGTCCTGATCGCCGGTCTGGGCGTTGAACGCCTTGCAGAATTCCATGATGTTGACGCCGCGCTGACCCAGAGCTGGGCCGATCGGCGGCGACGGATTGGCGGCGCCCGCAGGCACCTGGAGCTTGATATAGCCCGTTATCTTCTTCGCCATTTTTCTCACTCTGTTGCTGAGCGGAGAGCCAAGACGCTCCGCCCGGTTCAAGTTTAGCGGTCCAAGCGGCGCCAGCGGCGCCTCCCGCACGAAATCCACCACAGCTGCGTTGGACTCTTCCAACCAAGGTCGGAAGCGGCGGCCCATAAAGCAAGAGGCGGCGAAGGGGAAGGGGTGTCCGCCGCCGGCGGCCGGGGGTTCCGCTCTAGCGCGCGGCGACCAGCGGCTCGGAAACGGGATCCTGGCCTTCAGCGGAATCGTACCAGTCGGTTCGGCGGCGCAGCCGCGGATTGAGGTAGAGCAAGGGCAGCTTGACCAGGATCAGGCTTCGATGGACCCAGGAATCGGCGAGCCTCTCGCGCAGGCTTGGCATCCGGCCGTCCTTTCCCTTGATCCATTCTTCGTACGGCATCCAGTGGCTGGGCTCGTCGCGCTCGATCACGCGGAAGATCTTGAGCAGCTGGCGCTCGGCCTTGATCGCCGGAGACCGGAGCAGGATCTCGACCTGCCGCATCCCGCGCATCTCGGTCAGCATGATCACCCGGCACAGCCGTTCGAACAAATCCTCGCGGTTGATGACGGCTTCGGCGTCGAGCTCGTCGATTCCGCAGCCGAAGGTGAGCCGGATCAGGCGATCGATATGACCGCAGGTCCTGTCGACTCGATAAGGCATCTCGCCGCGATTCTCGAAATAACGGCGGAACATGAGATAATGCTGGCGCTCGTCGCGGCGATGCTTCTCGATCTTGCGAATGAAGCCGGTATCGTCGGGATATTTCGAACGCACCGCGGCGAGCACCCGGTCGATGCTGCTATAGCCGCGATGCTCGTTGTAGATGTAGACCGACGCCAGAATATCCAGATATCGTCGACGCGCCCTTGCAATCATCCCGCCGGGATAAATGGTCGCCGGGAAGGGGTCAAACGGACGGCGACGCTGGCCTTTCCGCGATCAATGCGTGAAAAGCCGCCTCGGCGCTTCGCGAAGCCTCGTCCCAGGAGAATGAGGCGCTTGCTTCCCTCGCAGCCCGGCCGAGGGCTCGCCTCTTGCCGTCGTCCCGGACCAGCGAGTCAATGGCGCCGGCATAAGCGTCGACCGCCGGCTCGACGAGAAGTCCCGATCGGCCGGAGTCGACGAGCCCTCGAGCGCTCGGCACGTCGGGACCGACCACGGCCAGCCCGGACGCCATCGCCTCGAGCATGATGTTGCCGAACGTTTCCGTGAGGCTCGGCGCAAGCAATATTTCCGAGCTGGCGACGGCGCGCGCAAGCTCTGGGCCGTCGAGATGGCCGGTGAAGACGGCATCGGCCAGCGGCGCGAACCGGTCCTGGGCGGGGCCTGCGCCGACCACCAGCGGCCGGACGCCGATACTGGTCGATCGAAGCCGCTGGATCGTCTCGACGAAGGCGCCGACGCCCTTTTCCAGGACGAGCCGGCCGAAGAAGAGGATGACGACATCCTCATCGCGAAAGCCTCGGCCTCGCCGCCAGTCGAGGTCGCGGCGGTCGGGCGAGAAGAGGTCGCGATCGACGCCTCGGCTCCACAACTTGACCCGGTCGTCGCCGCGAAGCGCCCTCATCTCGTCTGCGCAGGACTCGTTGGGCGCAAGGACGAGATCGCTTCGCCGATAGAAGCGCCGCAGGTGCGCCATCAACGCCGGCTTCGCCCAGCCGAGCCGGTAATGGCCGAGATAGGATTCGAAACGTGTATGATAGCTTGCGACGACCGGCAGGCCGAGACGCCGGGCCAGGGTCTGGGCTCGGACGCCGAGGAGGTCGGGCGAGGCGACATGGACGAGGTCCGGGGCGAAGGCCGCCACGTCCCGCCGGAGCTTCGCCGGCAGCCCGAGCGCGAGCCTGAACTCGCTTCGCACCGGCAAGGGAAGCGAAGGCACCGGGACGAGCGTTCCGGCCGGCGCGAAGGCCGGCCTGTCGGTCACCGGCGAATAGACCCGGACCCGATGGCCGCTTTGCTCGAGCCAGGAGACGAGCCGGTTGAGCGCCTGGTTCGCGCCTTCGCGAACATAATTGTAATTGCCGGTGAACAGGGCGATCCGCACGGCCCTAGACGCTTCGGAAATTGAGCACGGCGTTGAGCAGGAAGACGGTGAGGCCGGCGAAGACGGAGGCGATCACCCGGGCGACGAGATAATGGAATCCGATCGCCATGAAGGCCCAGAACAAGGCGATCGTCAGGACCAGTCCGACGCCGGCGTTGACGAGGAACCAGGCATAGCCGCGGGCCAGCGCCTGTTCGGTCCCCTTGAAGATCCAGCCGCGGGCGAAGGCATAATGGAGCGAGGTGGCGATCAGGAAGGCGATGGCCGCGGCCACTAGCTTGTTCATGTCCAGATGCTCGACGAAAGCCCACAGGAGCAGGAGATCGAAGGCGAAGCAGAGGCAGCTGACGATCGTGTTGCGGACCAGCTGGCCGGCGACCCTGAGGCTCAGGAGGCGGCGGAGAAGGGGCTCGTCCGAATTCGAAGCTTCGCTCGTGGCTTCGGTTTCGGAAGAGGGCGGAGCGCCGGAAACCATGAGCCGTGCCAGATGCCTCGCTTCGGACGGAAGCGGCGGACCAGGTCCGCCGCCGAGAACGTCTTTTGCGGGACGATCCGGCGGCTGTCAAAAGGCCGCCGTCACCGTTCGGCAAGGTCAGGCGGCGATCGGCATCGGCTCGTTCTGGTCCGCCGGCCGGGTCGCTTCCTTCTGCTCCTCGACCGTGTCCGTGACCTGGGCGCGACTCGGATTGGGGAGGACCAGGCGGGTGAGCAGGACCAGGAGTGCGAGCCCGAAATAGGCGCCGACCGTCGTCACCGGGGCGTAGAGGAGCGGAAGCGCGAAGGCGATGCGCAGATAATTGGGGTTGAAGCCGAGATCCTCGCCGATCGCCTGGCAGACGCCGAAGAAGGTATCGTCGCGGGCGAAGACGTTGGTGTCGGAAAATGGCATTTCGTGGCTCCCTTCACGGTACGGGCCGTTCCGGACCCGCTTGTGCCTTTTCCTCAGCACGAGCCGTGCCAGTTCGATGAAATGGCGTTTTTTTTCAATACCTTGGCCGATCAACGAGAGCCCAAGGCCGCACTCGTCTCCGGACCGGTCGCCAATATTTGGGAAAAGCCGCCAGCCGCGCCCGCGCGGACGAGCCGGTGCTCAGGCGGATTCGACGAGTTCCGGCAGGTCGTGCAGGGCCCAGCGCCGTTTGGCATAAGCGGCGATCTCGTCGTGCAGCCCGGGCGGAAGCAATAGGGGCCCCTCGCTCCGGTCGGCGCGGATCGCCGACTCCAGCCGCCGCTCCCATTGCCGCAGAGGCTCGCGGACGGCCATGATCCGGCCATCGACGCGCTCGGCAAGGCCCTCCTTTTCCAGAGCGCCGGCCGCTCGTTCGACCCAGGCCTGTTCTGCCGGCCAGAAGGGCTGGTAGCTCGGCTTCACGCCGAACTGGGCAAGCCCAGGCCACAAATCGTCGAGGCTCATCGGCCGCCCGTCGGAACGGAGCAACAGGAAGCGAAGAACGCTCTTCCAGGCGGCGAGCTTCGACCTTTCGTGATAGGCGCGGTCGCCGGCGAGGAACCGGCTGAACGCCGTCTCGCTGAGCCAGGCGTGGAACCAGCGGTCCGGCCGCCCCAGCCAGTGATCGGGGTCGTCGACCGGGGGGAATTGGTCGGCGACGGCGCCGTCCAGCGCCAGCCCCCGCCAGTCCAGCGCCTGAGCGATCGTCGCCTCGACGACATATTCGGCGGGAAATTCCAGGTCGGGATCGAGCCCGAGTCGGGCGTGAACCGTCAAATAGACGTCGATGAAGCTTCGGATCTTTTCCAGAGTCTCGCCCTCGGCCGGGATCCCGACCTTGTCGTCGAGAACGACGACGACATCGATGTCGCTGCGGCCGGGTCTGGCGCCCTGGTAGACGAAGCTGCCGCTGAGCCAGGCCGCCTTGCAGCGACTGCCGAATATCTCCTTCGCGGCCCGGCTGAACTCAGCTTCGGCTTTCGCGCGCTCGTCGCCGCCACCCATGGTCCCGTCGCGCATCCGGACTCCTCTGCTCTGTCCAGGCCGCCCATCGGCGGCCGTCCACCGCAGAACGGCCGACGGGCGGAAAGTTTGCGAGGGAATCTCACTCACCGGCGATACGTCTTGGCCGGGGCGTTCGCGGCGGCGCCGGAAAACTTGATCCAAATTATCCACAGCTTTGTTTTGCCGGGCCGGAACGGAGGGGGTGGAGCGACGTTCTTCTCTTTGTCCAGACGATCGAAAGATCGAATGGATTTGAGAGCTCCGACCTTCGGGAAAGAGCTTTCAGGAGCCCCGCCAGGTCAAACTGGCGGGGCTTACTTTTTGGGCCACTGCTTTTTGGCGCCGCTTCTTCGCCGCCTTTTCCCGGCGCCAAGGAAAAAGGCCGGGGATTTCGCCCCGGCCCTCTTGCCTGATCCGTCGATCTTGAGTGGTCTTATTTGACCAGCTCGACCTGCTCGAACTCGAGCTCGACCGGGGTCGCGCGCCCGAAGATCGACACTCCGACCTTGACTCGGCCGCGGTCGAAATCGAGCTCCTCGACGATCCCGTTGAAACTGGCGAAGGGGCCGTCGAGCACCTTCACATTGTCGCCGATCTCATAGTCGACGCTGACCTTCTGCTTGGGCGCAGCGGCGGCCGCCTCGTCCTTGGTGTTCAGGATCCGCGCCGCTTCGGCGTCGCTGATCGGCTGCGGCTTGCCGCTGCTGCCGAGAAAGCCGGTCACCTTCGGCGTGTTCTTGACGAGGTGATAGACGTCGTCGTTCATGTTGAGCTTGGCGAGAACATAGCCGGGGAAGAACTTGCGGTCCGAAGTGACCTTCTTGCCGCGGCGGACTTCGGTCACCTTCTCGGTCGGCACTTCGACCGATTCGACGAGCTGGTCGAGACCGAGGCGGGTCGCCTCAGCCATGATCTGGTCGCGGACCTTGTTCTCGAATCCGGAATAAGCGTGGATGATGTACCAGCGGGACATGTCTTGCCTTTAAACCCTGAGACCTGAAATTCGAACCGGCTAGCCGAGCAGGCCGAGCGCAGCCTGGACGGTGGCACTGAAAGCGGAATCGACGCCGAAGAAGAAGAGGGCGAGCAGGGTCGTCATGATGACAACCATCAGCCCGGTCATCAGCGTCTCGCGACGCGACGGCCAGACGATCTTGGCCGTCTCCGCGCGGACCTGCCGAAAAAATTCACCGGGATTGACTCTCGCCACGCTCAGACCGTCCTTCACTCTTTATGCGCCTGTGAGATAGGGCCCAGTTCGGCCTTCGTCCAGCCGCGCCTCGGCTTGTTTCCGCTTCCCTGCCCCGCGAAGCGGAACCGCCGTTCAGGCGACCATGGCAGGAGTGGAGGGACTCGAACCCCCGGCCCTCGGTTTTGGAGACCGATGCTCTACCAGCTGAGCTACACTCCTAAGAGCCAGAGGCGCCGCCCTTAGCCGCGCGTCCCACGCAGCGCAAGGCATATAAGCCGATGAGACGGTCACGCAACGGCGCTGGCGCCGGTACCGCCGAGCAATTTCCTCACTTCCGGCGCCGCGACCGGATAGGAATAGAAATAGCCCTGGATCCGATCGCAGCCGAGCGTCTGGACGAGACGCCTCTGCTCGGCCGTCGCCACGCCTTCGGCCACCGTCTTCATGCCGAGGCTGCCGGCGAGGGCGACGACGGCGCGGATGATGGCGAGGCTCTCGGGATTGCGCTCGGAAATGGCGTGGACGAAGCTGCGGTCGATCTTGAGTGTGTCGAAGGCCGCCTTGCGCAGATAACCGAGCGAGGAATAGCCGGTGCCGAAATCGTCCATGGCAAGGCCGACGCCGAGGCTCTGGATCTGGTCGAGCACCTTCTGGGTGGTCCCGCTGAGCTCGAGGAAGACGCTCTCCGTCACTTCGAGCTCAAGCCGGTGCGGCTGGAGACCGGCCTGGGTGAGCGCCGACACCAGGGTGACGATGAAGGAGGGCTCGCGAAGCTGGCGCGGCGACACGTTGACGGCCAAAGCGATATCGTCGGGCCAGGTCGCGGCTTCGCGGCAGGCGGTTCGAAGCACCCATTCGCCGATCCGGCCGAGCACTCCCGTCTCCTCGGCCAAAGGGATGAACTTGGCCGGCGAAATTTCGCCGAGCTCCTGGTTGTGCCAGCGAAGCAGCGCCTCGAAGCCGCAGATCCGCTCCGACTGGGCGTCGACGACCGGCTGGTAGGCGAGCGACATCTCGCCATTGTCGATGGCGCTTCGAAGCGCCAGCTCGATCCGCCGGCGCTCCTCGGCCCGGACATGGAGGCTGGATTCGTAGAATCGGATCTCGTTGCCGCTGCCATCCTTGGCGCGATAGAGGGCAAGATCGGCGTTTCGGATCAGGTCCTCGACCGTGCCGGCGTCGCTCGGGCCGAGCGCGACGCCGATGCTGGCCCCGACGAACAGCCGCTGGTCCTGATAGTGGAACGGGCCCTGAAGGGTTCCCACGAGGCCGAGACAGAGCTGCTCCAGTTCCTCCCGGCTTTCGAACTCGGGCACGACGATGGCGAACTCGTCGCCGCCGAGACGGCCGGCGGTCATCTCCTCGGAGATGACCGTCTCGAAGGACCGGGCAACCTGCTGGAGCAGATGGTCGCCGGCTATGTGGCCGAGCGAATCGTTGATCGCCTTGAACCGGTCGAGATCGACGAGCAGGACGGCGCAATCCCGTCCGGAGCGAGTGGCGGAAGCGATCGCCCGGTCGAGGCTTTCGAGCAGCTGCACCCGGTTGGGAAGCCCGGTGAGCGCGTCGTGCCGGGCCATGTGGGCAATCCGTTCGGCAGCAAGGCGGTCGGCCGAGACGTCGGAGCCGACGCCCTGATAGCCGGTGAACCTGCCCCGCCGGCTGAAGGTGGGCCGGCCGGAAAGCTCGATGCACTTGACCTGATTGCCGACAGCGAGCGGGATGACGACGTCGCTGAGGGCGTCGCGTCGGCTCACCGCCAGATGCGCGGCGGCGACGCTTCGCCGCGTGGCGGGGTCGGCGTCAGGCGCCGAATTGAACAGGTCGAGGAGCGACAGGCCCTCGAGCTCGGCGGTATCGCGCCCGATCGCCCGGGCGAAACGCGGCGAGACATTGCCGAACTTGAGCTGGCTGTTGGTGTGCCACAGCCAGTCGGCGTCGCTGCTCTCATATTCGCGAAGAAGCAGGCTGACCGTCTCCTCGCGCTCGGCCAAGGCGATGTCGAGGCAGGCGCGCTGGATGAAGGAACGGCCGTTCATGAGCACCAGCGACAACATCGCGGCCGTGTAGATCGGACCGATCGCGGCGATGGCGAGGGAATCGGTGGTGGTGAGCATCCGGGTCATGCCGACGCCCATGATCACGACATAGGCCGCGGCGGCGGCCGGAATTGGCGAGAAGATGAAGGCGGCGGCCGCCATCATCGTCGCCGTCATGGTGCACAAGGCGAGCTGCTGTCCCTGATTGGCATGCTCGAAGAAGAAGCGTGCCGGGAAGGACCAGACGATTCCGAACAGGATGCTGTAATAAGCGGCCCGGTTGATCGTCGACCGCGGCAGCGAATGGATCACTCGACCGCGAAGCCTGTGCTTGTGGCCGATCATGTAGGTCAGCAGGAAGGCGAGGCTGACCAGCCACAAGGTCAATTCCACCGCCGGCGTCTGCCGAGCGAGCAGATAGACGATCAGAAGCGCGTTGAAGGCCTGGCCCCAGGCGGCGATGACGAGCGCCCGGCCCATCTGCTCATATTGAGCGGCGCGAACCCGCCCCCAGCCCCGGACGCCCGGGGGCGTGGCGCGGTTGAAGACAACGCGCCAGTCGAGCTTGGGAAGCGATTTATCGGTCATGGCGATGCATCGTCGCCATAGGAAGGAGTCGTTAGCGAAGTGTTATGGCGCGCCGCTCAGGCGGCGATATCGTAGGTCTGGATTTCGCCGGACAGATAGAGGTTGCGCGCCTTCGCCCGGCTCAGCTTTCCCGAGCTCGTCCGAGGCAAAGAGCGCGGCGGCACCAGCTCGACGACGCAATTGATCCCGGTGATCGCCCGGACGCGCTCGCGGATCGCATCGCGCAATCGGCCGCGCTCCTCGCCGTCCGAGGTCCGGCACTGGACGAGGACCGCGGGCGTTTCCTCGCCGCCCGGAGTGGTGATCGAGAAAGCGGCAATGTCGCCGGCCTTGAAGCCCGGAAGCTGCTCCACCGCCCATTCGATGTCCTGCGGCCAGTGGTTCTTGCCGTTGATGATGATCATGTCCTTGGCTCGGCCGACGATGTAGAGATAGCCGTCGGACAAATAGCCCATGTCGCCGGTGTCGAGCCAGCCGTCGGGATCGAGGCAGGCGGCGGTCGCCTCCTCGTCGCGGAAATAGCCGGCCATCACCGCCGGGCCGCGGCAATGTACCTTGCCGACCTCGCGTTCGCCGATCCGGCTGCCGTCGTCGCCGCGGATCTCGACTTCCATCTCGCGCACCGGCTTGCCGCAATTGACCACCGCCCGGTAGCGCTGGGGCCGGTCGCGCTCGCCGGGGCCGCCGCCGGCAAGCAGGGTCTCTTCGACCATCTCGACGACGATTCCCTCGCCCGGCGGCATGATCGTGACGGCGAGCGTCGCCTCGGCGAGCCCGTAGCTGGGAAGGAAGCTCGACGCCTTGAATCCGGCCGCGGCGAAAGTGTCGACGAAGGCCTGCATCACGTCCGGACGGATCATGTCGGCGCCGTTGCCGGCGACCCGCCAGCGCGACAGGTCGAACCGTTCGGCCACGTTCATCTGGCTCGAGACCCGGCGCGCGCAAATATCGTAGCCGAAGGTCGGCGAGTAGCTCATCGTCGTGCCGGGATTGCGGCTGATGAGATCGAGCCAGGCCAGAGGCCGGCGCGCGAAATCCTCGGTCTTCAGATAGTCGACCGACATCTGGTTGGCGACGAGCGTCAGCATGCAGCCGACCAGGCCCATGTCGTGATAGAAAGGCAGCCAGGAAACGCCGCGGTCGCCCGGTCCGAGCTTCATCCCGTGGCTGTGGGCGGCGAGATTGCTGAGCAGGGCCCGGTGAGTGACGGCAACCCCGTGCGGGAAGCGGGTCGATCCGCTCGAATATTGAAGATAGGCGATGTCGTCCCGGTCCGGCCTGGTCAGCTCGGCCTCGGGCGCTTCCGCCCCGGCGAAGCTCTCCCAGTCGAGACCCGCGATCCCGACCGCTTCGGCCGCCGCGCCGGCCAGGGTGGCGAGCTCGGCGGGGTAGAGCAACAGGCTCGGATCGGCGCTTTTCAGCTGGACGCTGAGCTGGTCGATATAGGCGTCGCGGCCGCCGAACGAGGTCGGCAGGGGCAAGGGCACCGGCCAGATCCGGGCGTAGAGCGCGCCGAAGAACAAGGCGACGAACTCCGGCGCGGTCTCGGCGATGAGGGCGACTCGATCGCCGGGCTGGAGGCCGCGGGCGATGAGCCGGTAGGCGGCCTCGATGGCGTCGGCGCGAACTTCGCTGAACGGATAGGGACGAACGAGATTGCCCCGCGCGTCGTGGAAATTGAGCCCGCGAAGGCCCTGCGCCGCATAATCGAGCGCCTCGGGCATGGTGTCGAAGTCGGAAAATCGCCGCGGCAGATCGTCGTCGGTCGGCGTCGGGACAAGTGCTCCGACGGCTTCCCTCTTCTTCACGTCCATCTTGGCCTGATCAGACACGTTCGGCTGAATCCTCATTGCTGGGCCGCAAACGTCCCGGAATCTGCTTGTCGCCCTCGTCCTCTAGCCGACGAGGCGCGTTCATAATCCGGCTCGACTGTGGCACAAACATGGCGGTGAAGCCGTCACGCCCCCGAACGCCGCGTCCGCCCCTCGACGCCGAGGCCCTGGAAAGAAGCGCCCTCCACTATGCGGGGCGCTACGCGACGACAAGGGCAAAGCTCGCCGCCTATCTGAAGCGAAAGCTGCGCGAACGGGGCTGGGACGGGAGCGGCGAACCGCCGGTCGAGGCGTTGATCGATCGGATGACTCGGCTCGGCTATGTCGACGACCGTGCCTTCGCCACCGCGCGTGCAGCCTCGCTGGGCAGGCGCGGCTATGGCGAGCGGCGGATCGGGGAGGCGATGCGCGCGGCCGGGATCGGCGAAGAGGATAGCAGCGAAGCCCGGGAAATGGCGCGGGAAAATGCGTGGAGCGCCGCCCTTCGCTTCGCCGAACGGCGGCGGATCGGTCCCTTCGCGGCGGTCGAGCCCGATCGCCCGCAACGGGAAAAGGCGGTGGCGGCGATGCTTCGGGCGGGGCACCCGCTCGGCCTCGCCCGGCGAATCGCCGCGGCCCGTCCGGGCGAAATCCCGGAAGCGGACAGCGGCTGAAAGCGAAATGGTTCACAAGACGCGAATCCGTGGTACTTCTAGCGCCCTGTATGGCGGAACGGCTTGCAACGATGTCGCGTCAGGAGATGAGTGAAGGAGCTTCGCCGTCCGAGCGGGACGCCGATGCCCTTGATCATGGCGAAGCGCTCGCCCGCCACACCGGCACCGTCAAATGGTTCGACGCCACCCGCGGCTTCGGCTTTCTCGTCAGCGACGATGCCGACGGCGACATCCTGATCCATTTCTCGGTGCTGAGGGAGCATGACCGGCGGAGCCTTCCAGAGGGCGCGGTCGTCGAATGCCTCGTCGCTGCCCAGGAACGGGGACTACAGGCGCGCAAGGTGCTGAGCATCGATCTCAGCAATGCGGTCGTGCCCGAGCCGGGCCGAGCCGCCGGCCATTCCGATCGGATCGATCCGTCGAGCCTGCTCGAGGAGGCCGGCCCGTTCGAGCCGGTACGGGTGAAGTGGTTCAACCGCCTTCGCGGCTATGGCTTCATCGTTCGCGAAGGCGACGACAGCGAGGACATCTTCGTCCACATGGAAACAGTCAGGCGCGGCGGCCTCGCCGACCTCGTGCCCGAGCAGCAGCTTCGGGCGAGGATCGCGGCCGGCCGCAAGGGGCCGCTGGCGGTCGAAGTCGAGCCTGCCTGAATCGCCGAGCGACGCCGCCAGACGGCCACTGCGTTAAATGGGGACAGTATATATTATTCGGTGGCAAGCGGTGCCTTGCGCGGCCGACCTCGCGGCTTCGGCCTGACGGGCCGACCTGATCGCTCGGCAACATCGGCTAGAAAGGCGTCGTCGCCCAGAGCGTAGCCGCTACGCTCGCGAGCACGAATAGTCTCGCGCTGCTCCTCGCCAAGCCCGGAATCGAGAAGGTCGCGCCAGTCGGGGACGCATTCGAGCAGCGGGGCGACCTCCGTCATGCCGTCCTGAGCGAGCCCGAGATGGGCGCGGGCGCTCGACCATGGCCACTCTTCGGGAGCCTTCGTCAGCCCCGCCCGCACCGGATTGAGCTCGATATAGCGTGCGCAGGCGATCAGCCATCGGCCGTCCATGGGGAAGGAGGAAAAGCGGCTCTGCCACAGATGCCCGCTCCAGCCTTCGCGGCTGTTGATGAGGCTCGTGTAGCGGCGATGAGTCTCGCTCAGGGCGGCGCGCAATCCATCTTCGTGCGACGGGACAAGGATCAGGTGGACGTGGTTCGGCATCAGGCACCACGCCCAGATGCGGGTGCCGGCCTCAGCGCACCCATGTCTCAGCAGAGCGAGATAGCGGGCATAATCGGAGTCCGAGAAGAAGGTCGGCTGGCGGCGGTTGCCGCGCTGGGTGACGTGGTGAGGAATTCCGGGAACGACGAGGCGGGCGGTGCGGGCCATCAGGAGGGGCCTAATCCGGATCCTGATGGCCATCAATAAATATATACTGTCCCCATTTAAGCGGGGTTTCGCTGGGCTGGGCCGACGGGGCAGGCTTGCGCGACGGCGCGGTTCGGCGCTAGGCGCGGCGCCATGGGTTTCTTCAAGAATCTCTTCACCTGGTGGGAAGGTGCGACGACCGGCACCGCCTTGTTCAGCTGGCGTCACGGCAACGAGGTCGGCAAGGACGCGCTCGGCAACGTCTATCTCGAGACGAAGAAGGGCGACCGGCGCTGGGTGATGTACAAGGGGTCCAACGACGTCAGCCGGGTGCCGCCGGAATGGTATGCCTGGCTCACCCGCCAGATCGACGACGTCCCCGACAAGGCGCTTCCGCCGGCGCCCAAATTCCTCAAGTCGGCGACTCCCAATCTCACCGGCACGCCTCTCGCTTATCGTCCGTCGGGCGCATTGGAGCGGGGCGGCCAGCGCCAGGCGGCGAGCGGCGATTATCAGGCCTGGACGCCCGACTGAGCCGATGAACGCGCGCGCGCTGCCCCTTCTCCTCGCCGGGCTCGCCTTGCTCGCCGGCTGCGGACCGCGCGGCGCCGAGGAGCGCAACCAGCAGAACGCGGCGGAGGCCGAGACCGACACGGTCGACATTCCGCAGACGGTCGAGCGGCTCGCCCCGGGAACGACGCCGATGGCGGAGCGGGTGGCGGTGCTGGGCTTCCTCAACAAGCGCAACGGCCTGTCGCGCGATCTCACCCTTCGCCCCGGCCAGGCGATCAGGATCGGCGACGCGATCGTCCGGCTTCGGGCCTGCGAAACTTCGGCGCCGTGGGAGGTGCAGCGGCTGACCGGCGCCTTCGTCCAGCTCGACGTGCGCAACGCCCAGGAGCGGTTCCAGAGGGTCTTTTCAGGCTGGGTCTACAAGGAGACGCCGTCGCTCAACGTCGTCGAGCACCCGATCTACGACGTCTGGCCCAAGAGCTGCGAAATGACCCATCCGGGCGGCGGCGAGCCCGCGCCGAGCCGGGCGAGAAGCCGATCGAGCGCTCCGAACTCGGCGGCGGCGCCGTCGGAGCCTTCACCGGAGCCGGCCGAGACGCCGGCGGCTCCGCCCGCGGCCGAACCCTCCGCCGAGCCGGCGGCAACCGAGCCGACGGCGGCCGAGAGCAACTGAAGATAGGCCTTCTGGTCGATCTCGACCGCTCCGAGGCTCTTCAGATGCTCGGTCATGAACTGGCAGTCGAGGAGCCGGAATCCGCCGACGAGGAGCCGCGCCACAAGCCAGGCCAAGGCGACCTTGGAAGCGTCGGTCCGGCTCGAAAACATGCTCTCGCCGAAGAAGGCGCCGCCGAGCCGGACGCCGTACAGGCCGCCGACGAGCTCCGCTCCGGCTTCGCCGCTTCGATCCCACACCTCGATCGAATGGGCATGGCCGTCTTCATGGAGACGGACGTAGCTCGCCTCGATCTCCGCATTGATCCAGGTGTCCTCGCGGTCGGCGCAGCGGTGAAGGACCTCGGCGAAGGCGCGGTCGCAGCTCACCTCGAACCGGTCCGTTCTGACCTTCTTCCTGAGCGAGTGGGAGAGATGGAATCGATCGAGCGGGATGATCGCCCGGCGCCTCGGCTCGACCCAATAGACCTCGCTGGCGTCGCGGCTGTCGGACATCGGGAAGACGCCGATCGAATAAGCGCGGAGAAGGAGGTCCGGATCGAGCACCTTCATTGCGGCAGCCTAACCCGGATCTTCAAGCCTTCCCAGTGCCTTCAGAGGATCTCGCGAACCTTTTCCTGGGGGCGGCAAAGCCTGACCCCCTTCTCGGTCTCGACGATCGGCCGCTCGATCAGGATCGGGTTGTCGACCATCGCCTCAAGGATCGCCTCGTCGCTCACTGCGCCCTCGACGAGGTCGAGGTCCTTCGCCAGCGGCTCCCTGGCGCGAAGTCCTTCGCGCGGGGTCAGACCCGCTTCCCGGTAGAGCCGCCTGAGCTCGTCCGTGGTCGGCGGCTTCTTCAGATATTCGATCACGGTCACGTCGGCGCCTTCCGACTCGAGGATCTCGAGCGTCTTGCGCGACGTTCCGCAATTCGGATTGTGGTAGATGGTCGCCTTCATTTCGGTTCAGTCTCCGCTGTCACGCGCAAGCCATTCCTCCAGCCACTTGATCGTATAGTCGCCGTTGAGGAACTCGGGGTCGCGGGTGAGGATCTGGTGGAGCGGAATGGTGGTCTTCATGCCCTCGATGACGAACTCCTCGAGCGCCCGCCTCAGGCGCATGATGCAGCGTTCGCGGGTGGAGCCGTAGACGATCAACTTGGCGATCATGCTGTCGTAATAAGGCGGCACCTTGTAGCCCTGGTAGAGGCCGCTATCGACCCGGACGTGCATCCCGCCGGGGGCGTGGAAGCGGGTGACCTGGCCCGGCGACGGAGCGAAGGTCCTCGGATCCTCGGCGTTGATCCGGCATTCGATCGCGTGGCCCCGGAACTGGATCTGATCCTGGGTGACGCTCAGGCCCTCGCCTGCGGCGATCCTGATCTGCTCGCGGACGAGATCGATGCCGGTGATCATCTCGGTCACCGGATGCTCGACCTGGAGCCGGGTGTTCATCTCGATGAAGTAGAATTCGTCATTCTCGTAGAGGAATTCGATCGTTCCGGCGCCGCGATAGCCCATGTCGGCCATCGCCTTGACGACGATCTGCCCCATCTGCTCGCGCTGGGCGGCGCTGATCACCGGCGAGGGGGCTTCCTCGAGCACCTTCTGGTGGCGCCGCTGAAGCGAGCAGTCGCGTTCGCCGAGATGGACGGCCTTGCCGTTGCCGTCGCCGAACACCTGGAACTCGATATGCCTCGGGTCGCCCAGATATTTCTCGATATAGACGGTGTCGTCGCCGAACGCGTTCTTGGCCTCGGTCCGGGCCTGCATCATCTGCGCTTCGAGCTCGTCGGCGGACCGGACCACCTTCATGCCGCGGCCGCCGCCGCCCGACGCGGCCTTGACGATCAGGGGATAGCCGGTCTCTGCCGCGACCGCTTTGGCTTCCTCGATACCGTCGACCGGACCGTCCGATCCGGGCACGAGCGGGAGACCCAGGCGGGCGGCGGTTCGCTTCGCCTCCACCTTGTCGCCCATGATCCGGATATGCTCCGGCTTGGGGCCGATCCAGACGATGTTGTGGAGCTCGACGATCTCGGCGAAGCGGGCATTTTCGGACAGGAAGCCGTAGCCGGGATGGATCGCGTCGGCATGGCTGATCTCGGCCGCCGAGATGATGTTCGGGATGTTGAGATAGGAGTCGCCGGCCGGCGGCGGGCCGATGCAGATCGCCTCGTCGGCGAGTCGGACGTGCATCGCGTCGGCATCGGCGGTGGAATGGACCGCGACGGTCTTGATCCCCATCTCGTGACAGGCACGATGGATTCGAAGCGCGATCTCGCCGCGATTGGCGATCAGGACCTTTTCGAACGGCATCAGTCGATGATCACCAGCGGCTGATCGAATTCGACCGGCTGGGCGTCCTGGACGAGGATCTGGCCGACCGTCCCGGCCTTGGGCGCGGTGATCGGGTTCATCACCTTCATCGCCTCGATGATCACCAGAGTATCGCCGGCGGCCACCTTGGTTCCGGGCGCCACGAACGGCTTCGCGCCCGGCTCGCCGGCAAGGTAGACGGTGCCGACCATCGGCGACTTGACCGCGCCCGGATGGTCGCCGGCGGGGGCCTCGGCGGCGGGCGTGGAAGCGGCGGGCTGAGCCGAAGCCGCCGGAGCGGCCGGCGCCGCGGCCGGCGCATAGCGGGCCGCGGGCGCGGAAAGCTTGCGCTTGACGACGATCCGGCGGTCGCCGTCCTCGACTTCGATCTCGCTCAGCGCATTCTCGCTGAGCATCTCGGCCAGTTGGCGGATCAGGTCCGTATCGACCCGCATGGCGCCGTCGGACCCTTTTTCTTCGCTCATTTGAACCTCTTTCCCCTTTTCCCCGCGCCTAATCAGAGACGCGCGGCCGCGTCCAGAGCAAGCTCGTAGCCGAGCGCGCCGAACCCGGCGATTGTTCCGCGGGCGGCCGCCGCGGTCAGGCCCCGACGCCGGAATCCCTCGCGCGCCTGCGGATTGGACAGATGCACTTCGATCACCGGCACCGCGATCGACTTGATCGCGTCGTGGATCGCCACCGACGTATGGCTGAAGCCGCCCGGATTGAGGATCACCGCTTTCGCTCCAGACGCGGCGGCTTCGTGGAGCCAGTCGATCAGATGGCCCTCATGATTGGATTGGCGGACGTCCACGGTGAAGCCGAGCGCCTGGGCCCGATCCTCGAGCCGGCCGGCAATGTCGTCGAGCGTGTCGTGGCCGTAAGTCTCGGGCTCGCGGATGCCCAGAAGGTTGAGATTGGGGCCGTTGAGGACGAAGATCATAGGTGGCGCGGCCATGGCGCGCTCCTATATGACGCGCGCACTCGCAGCGCAAAGGCAGGATGAGAATGAATCAGGACGGAACCGTCTCGATCCGGGTGAATGGCGAGCACCGGCGGGTTCGCGAGGGGATGAACATCGCCGATCTGGCGCTTGAGCTGGGGCTCGAGCCGGCCAAGGTAGCGGTCGAGCGGAACCTGGAGATCGTCGCCAGATCGACCCTGGCGCAGGTGCCGGTCGAGGATGGCGACGATTTCGAGATCGTGACCTTCGTCGGCGGCGGCTGACCCTCCATTCAGCGTCGTTGCCAGTCGATCCTGATCCTGACCCAACTGCCCACCAGCGTTTGGCCGCCGAGGCGCGGGGGGCGAACCTTGAACTCCCAGGCCGCCGCGAGAATCGCGCGATTGATCTGCGAACCTTCCGGATATTCCGCGAGCCCGATGCAATCTTCGACCCGATAATCGGGAGCCGTCCGGCATGCGATGAGGCCCCAGCCGGGTCCTTGAGCGGTGGAGAGATAATCCCGAAGCATCTCCTCTCTGGGCTCGCGATACCAGGCCGCCGCATAAAGCGGCTGGCCGTTGGGCGCCGTTCCCACGCGTTCGGTGTCCCGCAGAAAAGCGGGGCGGCCCCTATCGGGTGGCCCGTAGAGAGGCCCGGCTGGTCGCGCCGGGCGACGGGGGATGTTGGTGGACGGCGGCCTTTGGATCGGCGTCGACAAGGTCGGTCGAGGCGGTGGAAGCGGCGCGGGTTCGACCGGCTGCGGGACCGGCTCCGCCGCTCGCTCCGGTTCCGGCTGAGGCGGATTCTCGGCGGCGCGCTGCCGTTCGGGCGGAACGGGATCGGCCAAGGGCTCCGAAATATCGGGCGCAACATTCACGACGGTCATTCGGTCCTGCTCTTTTCCCGGCGGCTGCCCAACTCCCAGGGAAAGCATGACGAGGAGCAGGAGCCCTTCGATCAGGACGGCCAGGCCGATGGCGAGCGAGCGAGGGCCGGCCCCGGTGCGGAGCCGCTCGGCGGAGCGAGACGCGGGTACGGAGATTAAGCGGAGCAAGAGGTCTTCGACGGGGTGTCCGCGGGAATCAGGTGCCCGTCGGCTACAGATCTCGGGGGTTAGTGAGACGCCAAGGTGTTGACAAGGCCGGAGCCTCCCCGCTCGAGCCGTCGGTGGAGGCGGTCGGTCACCACATCCGACAAAGATGGGGTGTTACCCATGGCCTCAGCGTCTATATCGCGCGGGCAATGCGTGAAGCCAAAGGACCGTGCAAGTGAACGCCGAAAGCCGCCTCCATTCCGGTAACCATCAGAACGACGACGGCTGGAGCGTCGCCGGCCGGACCTTCAGATCGCGGCTCATCGTCGGCACCGGCAAATATAAGGATTTCGCCCAGAACGCGGCGGCGCTCGAGGCCTCGGGCGCCGAGATCGTCACCGTCGCCGTGCGCCGGGTCAACATCTCCGATCGAAGCCAGCCCTTGCTCACCGACTTCATCGATCCGAAGCGCTTCACCTATCTTCCCAACACTGCCGGCTGCTTCACCGCGGACGAGGCGGTCCGCACCCTTCGGCTGGCGCGCGAGGCCGGCGGCTGGGACCTGGTGAAGCTTGAGGTCCTGGGCGAGGCGAAGACTCTCTATCCTGACATGCGCGAGACTCTGAAGGCGACCGAGACCCTCGTCGCCGAAGGGTTCAAGCCGATGGTCTATTGCGTCGACGATCCGATCGCCGCGAAGCAGCTCGAGGAAGCCGGTGCGGTGGCGATCATGCCGCTGGGCGCGCCGATCGGCTCCGGGCTCGGGATCCAGAACCGGGTGACGATCCGGCTCATCGTCGAGGGCGCCGGAGTGCCGGTCCTGGTCGATGCGGGCGTCGGCACGGCGTCGGACGCCAGCGTCGCGATGGAGCTGGGCTGCGACGGCGTGCTGATGAACACGGCGATCGCCGAAGCCAAGGATCCGGTGACGATGGCTCGGGCGATGAAGCTTGCGGTGGAAAGCGGCCGCCTCGCTTATCTGGCCGGCCGGATGGGCCAGCGTCGCTATGCCGACCCTTCGAGCCCGCTCGCAGGACTTATTTAGAGCCTGCTCGAGGCCTTTTGCGAGGAACAGGTGGCCCCCGTCTCGGTTGATGGCTCCGGCACGGGAGGCCAGCCATGCCGGATTTCACACGCGCCCGCGACGAGATGGTCGCAAGGCAGATCGCCGGCCGCGGAATCGACAATCGCCACCTGCTCGCGGCGATGCGCGAGGTTCCGCGCGAAGCGTTCGTTCCCGACGATCTCGCCGACCATGCCTATGAGGATTCGCCGCTTCCGATCGAGGCGGACCAGACCATCTCGCAACCCTATATCGTCGCGATGATGATCGACGCTGCGGAGGTGGCTCCGGGCGACAAGGTGCTCGAGATCGGTGCCGGCTCTGGCTACGCGGCGGCGGTGATGGGACGGATCGCCGACGAGGTGATCGCGATCGAGCGCCATGACGAGCTTGCCCGGCTGGCCCGCGAGCGGATGGACCGACTGGGCTATGACAATGTCTCCATCATCCACGGCGACGGCACCCATGGACTGCCTGAGGAGGCGCCGTTCGAGGCGATCCTGGCGGCGGCGAGCGGAAGCCACGTGCCGGAGATCCTGCTTCACCAGCTCTCCCTCCACGGCACGCTGGTGATGCCGATCGGCGAGCCCAACCAGATCCAGAAGCTGGTCAAGGTGACCCGGACCGGAGAGGAGGAATTCGAGCAGGAAGATCTCGGGCCGGTCCGTTTCGTGCCTTTGATCGGCACTCATGGCTGGGGCGGCGGCAATGGCAAAAGCGCTCCGCCCTCGCCGTCGGCGCGGTCACTCGCCGAGCGGCTCGGCGAAGCAGCTGAGATCCTCCCCGAGATCGACGATCCCGACTTCCCCGACCTGTTCGACCGCTTCGCCGACGCCCGGATCGTCCTGCTCGGCGAAGCGAGTCATGGTACGAGCGAGTTCTACCAGGCGCGGGCGGCGATCAGCCGCCGCCTCATCGAGAAGCACGGATTCACCATCGTCGCGGTCGAAGCGGACTGGCCGGACGCGGCCAGCGTCGACCGCTTTGTCCGTCACCGGGCGAAGCGTGAAGGTGAGGGCGCCGATGCGGATTCGCCGTTCCAGCGCTTCCCGACCTGGATGTGGCGAAACACCGACGTCGACGATTTCATCCGCTGGCTCCGCGGCCATAATATGGCGCTTGAGCCGGAAACGATGGCCGGCTTCTACGGGCTCGATCTCTACAATCTCGGCGGCTCGATCCGGGCCGTGATCGACTATCTGGACGATGTCGATCCCGACGCCGCGAAGCTGGCGCGCGAGCGCTATGGCTGCCTCCAGCCTTATAGCCGAGATCCGCAGCTCTACGGCCGGCTGGCGATCACCGAAGGCTATGCCCGCTGCGAGCAGCCGGTCGTCCAGATGCTGAAGGAGCTCCATTCGAAGCGGCTCGCTTACGCCGCCGCGGACGGCGACGAATGGCTCGACGCGGCGGCCAATGCCCGCCTCGTCAAGAATGCCGAGGCTTATTATCGCGCCATGTATTACGGCGCCGCCGACAGCTGGAATCTGCGCGACACCCACATGTTCGAGACGCTCTGCCAGCTGCTCGAGGCGAAGGGGCCCGGCGCCAAGGCGATCGTCTGGGCCCATAACAGCCATATCGGCAATGCCGCCTTCACAGAGATGGGCCAGGAGCGCGAGGAGCTCAATATCGGCCAGCTCTGCAAGGAGAGGTTCGGCGACCAAGCGCGGCTCATCGGCTTCGGTACCGATCGCGGAACGGTCGCGGCGGCGACCGACTGGGACGGCGAGATGGAGGTCAAGGCGGTTCGACCGTCGCTCCCGGGGAGCCAGGAGCGCCTCTCGCACGACACCGGCCTGCCGCGCTTCCTCATCGACCTTCGCGAGGGCCGGGACGACGCGCTCCGCGAGGCACTGATGGAGCCGCGGCTCGAGCGGTTCATCGGAGTCATCTACCGCCCGGAAACCGAGCGCTGGAGCCATTATGCCGAGGCGATCCTTCCCAGGCAGTTCGATGCCTGGATCTGGTTCGACGAGACCGAGGCGGTCACGCCGCTCCCCGGCGAGACCCGCTCCGGCGAAGACGACACCTATCCGTTCGGGCTTTGACGGGGGAATCCGAGCCGGGCGGATCAGCCAGTCACCAGCGCCCGCTGGTCGTCGCGGCCCATGGCGACGAGGAAGGGGTCGCTCGACTGCATGTCCTGGAAATCGCCTTTCGAGGTGAGGCCCCGCCAGCCGATCGCGATCAGGGCCTGGGCGATGGCGCCGCCGAGCGTGTCGCCGGGGCCGAGCAGGATGATCCGGTCCGGGGCATGCTCGCGAACCGCGACCTGGATCGCCCGGGTGAAATCATAGGTCTCGAGGATCTGGGTCCCGAACGTATAGTCGCGAAGCGCCTCGGGGCTGGAGGCGTGGGGCCGCCAGACATGGCCGCGGCCGTCGATCATCGGCCGGTCGGGGCGTCCGATCCATTCGGACGGCAACTGGAAAGCCCGCTCCGACGAACCCTTCATCAACGGCGTGTGGAAGGGGCCGTGATTGACCAGCCGCATCGGCTCGCGTGCCGGATTGAGCGGCGCCTCGGCGAGCAATGCCTCGAGCCCCGCTTCGTTGCCGGCGAAGACGAGCATCCCGCCGAGATCGATCGATAAATGGAGCGCCGCGCCGTCGCGCTCGCCGATCGCCTCGGCCAGAGCGATCAGCTCGGTGCGCCGGCCGGGAATCTCCCGCCAATCCTCGTCGACCACGCCGAGAAGGACCTGGCCGCCCGGTTCGCCGGCCTGGCTGTTCTCCCCCATCGCGTCGACGATCCTGAAGCCGTCCCCGGCGCCGACGGCGCCGCCGCAGGCCAGAGCGGTGTACCAGCCCATCGAATTGCCGGTCACGGCGGCGACGTCGATCCTGTCCCGGTCGAGGCTGAGGAAATCGGCATAGGAGGCGGCGAAGATGAGCGGCGAGGCGATGTCGCCCCGCGTGTGGGTGGCGACGCTGAACCGGGCGGCGCCGTCCAGTTCGGACAAGGTCGGCTGGCCGCGCTCGGCGCGGATCGAGTCGAACCTCTCGATCAGGTCCCGATGCCGGTTATGATGGCGGCCGAGATAGCCGAGCTCGTTCTTGCCGTAGGTGCCACGGCCCGGACAGACGACAAGGGCGGAGAGCCTGTCAGCCACGGACCAGCTCCAGCGCCGCCTCGACGATCGAATCGCGGCTCGGCAGAGTCAGGGTCGCCGCCCGGCCGAGCGGGATGAAGCTGTCTTCGGCGGTGATCCGACGGCAGGGTAGCTCCGGCGCGCGCTCGGCGAACAGCGCCATCAGCGCCTCGCTCTGCGACCCGGTCCGGCGGCATTCGTCGACGATCAGCACTCGCCCGCAGCCTCGGGTCGCCTCGACCAGGGCCTCCTCGTTGAGCGGCGCCAGCCAGCGCAGATCGATCACCCGGAGCTTCAGGTCGTGCCTCTCCTCGAGGATCCGGCCGGCCTGGCGGGAGAGATAATAGCCGTTGGCATAGGAAATGATGGCGAGCTCGTCGCCGTCGCCGTGAACGCCGATCTCGCCGATTCGGATCGGCGTGGATTCGCCCGGCGCGGCATAGCTGGCGGTCCACAGCGAATCGCCTTCCTCGTGAAGGTCGCGGGTCATGTAGAGGGCGATCGGCTCGACGAAGACGACCAGTCTCTGCTCCTCGGCGGCGAGCCGGACGCATTCGCGAAGCATCTCGACCGCGTCGGCGCCGTTGCTCGGGCAGGCGAGGACGAGCCCCGGAATGTCGCGGAAGACGGCAAGGCTGTTGTCGTTGTGGAAATGGCCGCCAAAGCCCTTCTGATAGCCCAGGCCGGCGATCCGGATCACCATCGGATTGGCATATTGACCGTTCGAGAAGAAGCTCAGGGTCGCCGCTTCGCCGCGGATCTGGTCCTCGGCATTGTGGACGTAGGCGAGGAACTGGATCTCGGTGATCGGCAGAAGGCCGACATGGGCGCTGCCGATGCCGAGGCCGAGGATGCTCTGCTCGTCGAGCAAGGTGTTGATCACCCGCGCCGAGCCGAACCGTTCGTGAAGCTTGGCGGTGACGTTGTAGACGCCCCCCTTCGGGCCGACATCCTCGCCGGCGACGATGATGTTGGGGTGGGCAAGCATCAGATCGGCGAGCGCCCAGCTCAGCAGCCGCGCCATGTGCTGGGGCTTGTCCATCATGTTGGAGTCGCGGGCGAACAGCGCCCGGCGCTGCTCGGGCGCCGGGCTGTTGGCCCGCACCGCCTCCCGCTTCGGCGGCACGAGGCTCGCCATCACCGCCGCGCTGCTCGTCAGCTTCGGCCGCCGAATCGCCTGCTCCGCGACCCGGTCCAAGGTGGCTTCGGTCTCCCGGTAGATTTCGAGGATCTGGGCGGGGGACAACAGGTCCTGCTCGACGAGCAAGGCGGCGCTGTAGACGAGCGGATCGCGTTCCTCGTCCTGTTCGATCTGCGCCTTGCTGAGATAGGTCGCCTGGACGTCCGATCCGGCATGGCCGTAGAGCCGGACGCAGTCCATGTGGAGGAAGACGGGCTGCCGCCGGCTTCGGGCGTGGCGGCTCGCCTCGAGCGCGCCGCGATAGGAATCGACGAGGTCGAGGCCGCTGCAATGAATGTAGCGGAGCGACGGCCGGTCCTGGAACGCCGCTTCGATCCAGCCCGGTGGAGTCCGGGTCGATATGCCGATGCCATTGTCCTCGCAAAGGAAGACGAGCGGCATCGGCGTGCCCTGATAGGCGGCCCACTGCGCGGCGTTGAACGCACCCTGGGCGGTGGAATGATTGGCCGAGGCGTCGCCAAAGCTGCACAGGATGATGGAATCGCGCGGCACCGGGCTGTCGGCCAGTTTCAGGGTCCGGGCGATCCCGAGGCCGAAGGCGGCGCCGACTGCCTTCGGCAGATGCGAGGCGATGGTGCTCGTCTGCGGCGGGATCGCCAGCGGCTTCGATCCGATCACCTTGTGGCGGCCGCCGGAAATCGGATCCTCTGCCGAGGCGGCGAAGCTCAGCAGCATGTCCCAGGCCGGGGTCTGCCCGGGCAGCTTCTTCGATCGGTGAATCTGGAACGCGTTGGAACGGTAATGGAGGAAGGCGAGATCGTCGGCCCGGAAAGCCTCGGCGACGGCGGCATTGTTCTCGTGGCCGGAGCTTCCGATCGTGTAGAAGCCTTCGCCGCGCGCCTGGAGCCGGCGTGAGAGCCGGTCCATCTGCCGGCTCGTGACCTGGCTGTAGAACAGCTCGACCAGCGCCTCGGGGGAAAGGCCGACCTCGTCCGGCTGGACCGACACGAGGCGAGGAGGCAGCCGGCCGTCCTTCACCTTGGCGACGAACTTCTCGTGAATGGCCTCTGCAGCGTCCATGTCCGGCGACTAGCCAGCTTCCGCGACGAAGGGAAGGCGGCCGCTACTGACATTGATGTCGGCTTGACTATCGGCTCGCGAAACGTACGGGTTGAAGCGTCGCCACACAGGAGATCGAGATGAACAAGACCGAAATGGCCACCCGTTTGAACGAGGCCCAGGCCTTTCTGCCCGGCAAGCGCGTGAAGATCGATTTCGGCGAAGAGGGCGTGGTGATGCTCGACGGCAACGCCCAGGCGGTGACCGAGGAAGACGGGCCCGCCGACACGACGATCAAGGTCGCCTGGGAGGACTGGAAGGCGATGGCCGACGGTTCGCTCGACGGGATGACCGCCTTCATGCAGGGCAAGCTCCGCGTCGAAGGCGACATGTCGAACGCGATGCAGCTCCAGGGCGTTCTGGCGAAGATCAAGCCATAGCCTCGCCGGCCCTCCGGCCGAAGCCAAGGCGGCCCACCGGCCACAAAGTTGAAAGTCGGTTCAACTTGGCTTGACCTTGCCGGTCGGGCGCGACTAATCGCGTCGTCATCCAAGGGAGCGGCTCATGAAGAAGATCTATCCCGACGCCGCGGCGGCGCTCGACGGCCTTTTGTTCGACGGCATGACGATCTGCGCCGGCGGCTTCGGCCTGTGCGGAATCCCGGAGCGGCTGATCGACGCGATCCAGGCGAGCGGGGTGAAGGACCTCACCATCGCCTCGAACAATGCCGGGATCGACAATGAGGGCCTCGGCAAGCTGCTCCGATCGCGCCAGGTGAAGAAGATGATCTCTTCCTATGTCGGCGAGAACAAGGAGTTCGAGCGGCAATTCCTCGCCGGCGAGCTCGAGGTGGAATTCTGTCCCCAGGGCACCCTCGCCGAGCGCTGCCGGGCCGGAGGCGCCGGGATCCCCGGCTTCTACACGAAGACTGGGGTCGGCACCGTCGTCGCCGAAGGCAAGGAGCATAAGGATTTCGACGGCGAGACCTACATCCTCGAGCGCGGGATCAGGGCCGATCTCGCCATCATCAAGGGCTGGAAGGCCGACGAAAGCGGCAACCTCGTCTTCCGCAAGACCGCCCGCAACTTCAACCAGCCGATGGCGACCGCGGGCCGGATCTGCGTCGCCGAGGTCGAGGAGATCGTACCGGTCGGGAGCCTCGAGCCCGACTGCGTCCATTTGCCGAGCATCTACGTGAAGCGAATGATCCTCGGCGCCCCATACGAAAAGAAGATCGAGTTCAGAACGACTCGCCAGAGGGAGGCCGCCTGATGCCCTGGGACCGCAACCAGATCGCCGCGCGCGCCGCCAGGGAGCTTCGCGACGGCTATTACGTCAATCTCGGCATCGGCATTCCGACTTTGGTCGCCAACAATATCCCGGCCGGGATGGAGGTGACCCTGCAGTCGGAGAACGGGATGCTCGGGATCGGCCCCTTTCCCTATGACGACGAGGTCGATGCCGACCTCATCAACGCCGGCAAGCAGACCATCTCGCAGCTTCCGTCTTCCTCCTTCTTCTCCTCGTCGGACAGTTTCGCGATGATCCGGGGCGGCCATATCGACCTCACCGTGCTCGGCGCGATGGAGGTTTCACAAGGTGGCGACATCGCCAACTGGATGATCCCCGGCAAGATGATCAAGGGAATGGGCGGGGCGATGGACCTCGTCGCCGGGGTCAAGAAGATCATCGTCGTCATGGAGCACGTCTCGAAGAACGGCGAACCGAAGTTCATCCCCGAATGCACTCTGCCGCTGACCGGAAAGAATGTCGTCGACATGATCGTCACCGATCTGTGCGTGTTCCAGCGGCCGGACCATGAAAGCCCGTTCCGGCTGATCGAGCTGGCGCCCGACGTCACTGCCGAAGAGGTCGCCGCGAAGACGACCGCGGCCTACGAATCCTGAGCTGGAGCCTTCGGCCCTTTATTTGCCGCTGGCGGCGCTTCCGTCGCAATGGCGCATCGTGATCCGGCAGCGATTGGCGCGTCCGCCGGCATTGGCCCGGCATTCGCTGAGCGCCCGCGAGTCGGCATCGGCCTGATAGTCGTTGCTCCCCCAGCCCCAGGCGGTGCCGTCGTCGCTCGGGTCCTTGGCCAGCGCCATGCACTGATTGTCATAACTGGCGACGACCTCGCACCGGGCGCGCTGGCCCAGGGGATAGCTGTTCTCGGACTGCCGGCACTGGCGGATGGCCTCGGCGTCCGCTTCGGCTCGGCTGTCGAAGTTATAGCTGACGCCGATCGACATGCCTCTATCATCCGAGGTCTGGGCGATCGCGATAGTTCCGTCGGCGAGCGCCTGAGTCTGGACGAAGGCGGCGCCGAGAATGGCCGCGACAACCAAAGAACGGATCTTCATGGCGAACCCCCTTTTATGTTCCATGGCCGTAACATAGCTCTGGGCCGGTGGCGATGCGGATCCTTCTGACCGGCTCATCCGGCTGGCTCGGCCGGTTCTTGGCGCCTCGCCTGCGCCGGGAAGGGCATGAGGTGATCGGCCTCGACGTCGCCCCGGGCGTCGACACCGCCATCATCGGGTCGGTCGCCGACAAGGCGCTCGTCGACCGGATCTTCCGCGATCACGGCATCGAGGCGGTGGTCCACGCCGGAGCGCTCCACAAGCCGGATATCGTCCGTTATCCCAAGCAAGAGTTCGTCGACGTCAACGTCACCGGCACGCTCAACCTGCTCGAGGCCGCCGTCGCCGCCGGCAATGACCGCTTCGTCTTCACCTCGACGACGTCGCTGATGATCTCGGAATCGATCCGCGCCGGCAGATCGGGCGGCGCGGAGCAGGCGGCCTGGCTGACGGAAGGATCGGGCCCACTCGAGCCGCGCAACATCTACGGCGTGACCAAGCGGGCGGCGGAGCAGCTCTGCGCCCTCGTCCATCGCGAGCAGGGCCTTCCGGTCATCGTCCTTCGCACCGGCCGCTTCTTTCCGGAGGAGGACGACACATATCGCAGCCTGTCCGGACCGAACGTAAAGGCGAACGAATTCCTCAACCGGCGCCTCACCGTCGAGGACGCGGCCGAGGCCCATGTCGCGGCGCTCGAAAGGGCGCCGGAACTCGGCTTCGGCATTTTCATCATCTCGGCGCCGACGCCTTTCGTCGTGGCCGATTGCGAGGCGCTGCTCCACGACGCGCCGTCCGTGATCGCCCGGCTCTTCCCGGAGGCGGCGGACCTCTACGCGGAGGCGGGGTGGACGCTCCCGGACCATATCGATCGGGTCTATGACAGCGCGCTGGCCGAGCAGCGCCTCGGCTTTCGCTGCCGAACCGACTTCGCGGCTGTTCTCCGGGCGCTCGAAAGCGGCGGGCAATTGCCCTTCGCCCACGATCCCTCCTATGTTTCGCCCAAGGAACGACAGGGAGAAGCACGATGCTGAAGCGGCTGGCGGGAGCGATGTTGGGCTGGCTGGCTCTGGCCGGAATGCAGGCGCCGCCGGCGCCGGCGCCCGCCGCGGAGCTGTCCTTGTGGCGGCTCGACTGCGGCCAGTTCGTCATCAAGCAATATGGCGCCTTCTTCTCCGACACCTTCCAATATCCAAGGGGGCCGAAGAACATCGTCGGCAGCTGCTACCTGATCAAACATGGCGACCGCTACATGCTGTGGGACACCGGCCTGACCGACGAGCTGGTCGGCCGGCCCTTCGACAACGAGACCCAGACCCTCACCGTCCGCCGAAGCCTGGTGGACCAGCTCGCCCAGATCAACGTGAGGCCCGCCGACATCGGAACGATCGGGATCAGCCACTGGCATTTCGACCATACCGGCCAGGCGGGGCGGTTTCCCCAGGCCCGTTTATTGATGGGGCGCGGCGATATCGAGCTGCTCCGCCGGACTCCGCCGGTTGACCCGGATTCGGTTCGCGCCATGGCTCACTGGCTGACCGGCACCGGCCGGCTCGAACCGATCGACGGCGATCATGACGTGTTCGGCGACGGCCGGGTCGTGATGCTCGATCTGCCGGGCCACACGCCCGGCCATTATGCCCTTCTCGTCCGCCTCGCCTCCGGGCCGGTTCTCCTGTCCGGCGATCTCTACCATTTCACCGAGCAGGTCGAGAATCGCGGAGTCCCGCCGTTCAACCATGACCGCGCCGACACATTGGCGTCGATGGACCGCTACGACCGAATCGCCCGCAACCTTCGCGCCCGGACGATTATCCAGCACGAGCCGGCCGACATCGCCAAGCTGCCCGCCTTCCCGCAGGCCGCGCGCTGATGCGCCGGGCGATCCGAGGGCGGACCGAGTCGTGAGGGCGCTCCTTTCCGAGGCGCCGGGCGGGCCGGAGACCCTCCGGCTGAGCGAGGTGGAAGAGCCGGAGCCGGGCCCCGGGCAGCTGCTGGTGCGGGTGAAGGCCTGCGCCATCAACTATCCTGACGTCCTGATCATCGAGGACAAATATCAGTTCAGGCCGCCGCGCCCCTTCGCGCCGGGCGGCGAGATTGCAGGAATCGTCGAGCGGATCGGCGAAGGCGTCACCGGCTGGTCCAAGGGCGATCGGGTGATCGCGATGCTCGGCCATGGCGGCCTCGCCGAGAAGGTGCTGGTGCCGGCGGCGATGGCGCTGCCGCTCCCGGAAGGGCGAAGCTTCGACGAAGGATCGGCGCTGATCCTGACCTATGCGACGACGATCCACGCCTTGCTCGACCGCGGCAGGCTGAAACCGGGCGAGACGCTGCTCGTGCTCGGCGCCGCCGGCGGCGTCGGCCTCGCCGCGGTCGAGCTCGGCAAGGCCTATGGTGCCCGGGTCGTCGCCGCGGTCTCCTCGGAGGAGAAAGCGGACGCGGCGAAATCCGGCGGCGCCGACGAGGCGATCGTCTATCCGCGCGGCCCGTTCAACAAGGACCAGTCCAGGGCGCTTGCGCAGCAGTTCAAAGAGGCCGTCGGGCCTGAGGGCGCCGACCTCATCTACGATCCGGTCGGCGGCGACTATACCGAGGCGGCGCTTCGCTCGATTGCCTGGGAAGGGCGGCTGCTCGTCGTCGGCTTTCCCGCCGGCATTCCCCGGCTCCCGCTCAACCTCACCCTGCTCAAGAGCTGCGACGTCCGCGGTGTCTTCTGGGGCGCCTTCGCGGCGCGCGATCCGAAGGCCAATGCCGCTCATGTCGAAACCCTGTTCAGGCTGTGGGAGGAAGGCCGGATCGCCCCCAGGGTCAGCCGCACCTGGCCGTTGGAGCAGGGCGGCGAGGCGATCGCCCACATGGCCGCCCGAAAGGCGGTCGGAAAGCTCGTCGTGACGATGGATTGATTGAGCCTTTTCCACTGGCGCCTGCGCGCACCAAGGCCCACGATTCCACGCGAAGGCGCGAAGAAGGAACGAAGGCGCGAAGGGAGAAAGGTCCAAGCGCGCCGGCCAGTTTGATCGATCAAGAAGAGAAGCCTTGTCCCTTATCCCTTTGCGGCCACCCTCCGCAGGAAAGGCGCCGCATCCCCGGACCCTCCGCGTACTCCGCGCCTCCGCGCGAAACGAGCCAGCGCCCGCTCATCCTGAAAGCCCGCGGAAACGGGGCAGGGATCAGTGCCAGTCCGCGTCCGCCGCGGGCGCCAGCCTCTTCGCCGCATCGACGATATCCTCGAGATCGACCGCGCTGTCGAACGGGTCCTCGTCGAGCTCGGTCACCCGGTT
>CBIGXQ010000009.1:0-32086 GCA_966193865.1 uncultured Sphingosinicella sp.
GGAAGAAATTCTGCGAGGCGTGCGCCATCCAATAGGCCACCGCCATCGTGCCGGACGCAATGAAGGCGGCGGGGCGGGTGAACAGGCCGAGGGTGATGAGCAGGCCGGCCGCCGTTTCGACGATTCCGGCATAAGCGCCCGGATTGTCGAAGGCGAGACCGGAACCGGCAAATTCGCCGTCCGGGAAGCCGAGGAATTTCTGGGTGCCATGCTCGAGGAATATCAGGCCGGCAACAATTCGAAGCAGGGCCAGGGCATAAGGCGCCTTGGCGGCGATACCGATTCTGTCTGGCATTCGATCCTCCTTTGCTCCGACGTCGCGGAAGCCATGGACTTGGCCGACTCACGTCCGGCCAATCGAAAGGTCCTGCTCCGAAGCCGTCGGGAGAAGTGACCTATGCCTTGTGGTGCCCCTGGCCCGAGTCGAACGGGCACTCCTTGCGGAACTCGATTTTGAGTCGAGCGCGTCTACCAATTCCGCCACAGGGGCACGGACGGGCTATCTAGGCGGTGCGCCTGTCGGCCGCAACCGCCCTCGCGAGGTGATGGGCGGACCATCGCGGCCCGCCCACCCGGCCTTCAGGCGAAGACCTCTTCATTGGTTCCGCCCTTGGGATCCGCGCCGTAGCGGTTCGGGCCCCGGGTACCGTCGAGAAGATAGAAGACGATCAGGACCAGGCTGAGGATCAGGACTGCGGCCATGCAGATCAGGATCAGTCCGCTGGCTGCGCCGATGCTGTCGGGCGAGGAAATCGCCATCCCGCCCGCGACGATGACCAGCACATAAGGTGCGACCGGGGCGAGAATCCACCAGCCGGACCGGTTGGTGTCGTGGAGCCGGCGCACCGCGACGGCAAGCGAGGGAATGAAGACGGCGAGGATGTAGATGAGGTAGAGTGCGCCGATGATGAGGACTCCCCCTCCGACCGCGGCCATCGCCGTCGGATCGCTCGAGGTCAACATCATGCCGCCGCCGAACAGCATCATCAGGATCGTGATCCCGACATAGACGATGATCTGGAAAAGCTGCCACATCCAGAACTCCATCCGGCGGGAGCGGCCCGAGAAATCGGCATAGCGCTTCAGAGGCATCAACATATATTCCATGGCATTTCCCCCTCTTGATGCGCCGCGTTCCCGGCGCTTCCGGCAGCCTCTGCCTTTCCGGACGCGATGACAAGTCCCGCCCGATCCGGCGCCGCCGCAGGCGCCTTCGCGACAGGCATTCGCGACAGCGATGGAGCAGTCCGGATTTTGGAGAGTTGGCAAGGAGGGGCCGTCCACGCCCGCGGCCGAATCGGGCGCTCTTCCCTCCGCCCCGGCGAGGAACCGAAGCCATGAAACCGATGACCGAAGCCCATCTCGCCATCCTGCGCCGGCACATGGTCGAGGTGATCGACATGCATTTCGACCTTGCCGAAGAGGAAATCGGCCGAAGCGAGCCGGGACCGGCGCTTCGGCGGGCCCTTCTCAAGGTGCCGAGGCACCTGTTCGTGCCGGGGCAGCTGATGATCGCCGCCTATCAGGACACGCCGCTCCCGATCGGCTTCGACAAGACCCTGTCCCAGCCCTTCATCGGCGCACTGATGCTGGATCTGCTCCGTGTTTCCGCCGGCCACCGGGTGCTCGAGATCGGAACCGGTCTCGGTTACCAGGCCGCGGTGATGGCCGAGCTTGGCGCTCGCGTGTTCGGAGTCGAGATCGTCGAGGAGTTCGCCGAGGCGGCGCGGCTTCGACTCGCGGCCATTGATTACGATGTCGAGATCAGGGTCGGTGACGGTTCGCGAGGCTGGGCCGAGCATGCGCCGTTCGACCGGATCCTGGTCACCGCCGCGGCGAAGGAAGTCCCGCAGCCTCTCGTCGATCAGCTTGCGCCCGGCGGCCTTATCGTCATCCCGCTCGGCGGCGAGGACATCCAGCAACTGAGCGTGGTCGAGCACGCGCAAGCGGGGGGCGTGGAGACAAGACCCATCCTGCCTGTTCGCTTCACACGGCTGGAAACCGCCTGATGGCGCAGACGAGCGCCGGAATCCTGATGTGGAGGCGAGGCGATGCCGGCGTGGAGCTGCTCCTTACCCATTTCGGCGGTCCGATCTGGCGGAACCGGGACGATGGCGCCTGGGCCATTCCGAAGGGATTGATCGAGCCCTGGGAAAGCGCGGAGGAGACGGCTCGCCGCGAATTTGCGGAAGAGCTGGGGCACGAGCCGAAAGGGATATTGATCCCTTTGGGCCGGATCCGACAGAAAGGCGGCAAGTGGGTGGAGGCCTTCGCACTGGAAGGCGACCTCGATCCCGACACTATCGTCAGCAACCGTTTCACCACCGAGTGGCCGCCGAGGAGCGGAAAGCACGAATCCTTTCCGGAGATCGACCGAGCGTGTTGGTTCGACCTGTCCGCGGCGCGAGAGAAGATCCTTCCCAGCCAGCGTCCCCTGATCGACCTTTTCGAGCAATATCTTGGCTAGGTCCTGCGTCGAACCGCGCGCTTTGTCGCGTTCGCCGGTCGCGCTAGGTTGAGCCCGATGCCGAACGGCCGAGCGCCAAGCCTGATCCTGGCAGCCGCGCTTGCGTGGCTGGCGCTCTGCGGCGCTCACCCGCCGATCGCCTTCATTCCATCGGGCCCGCATCTCGCCGCGACTGCCGACGATTATCGCCGGCTCTGGGAATCGGAAGGACGAGCGATCGTCTCGACACTCGAGAAGTTGACGGGCGCTTCCTATCCCGCCTCGGCGATCGAGGTGATCGTGTCCGAGGGGCGGCCGATGACCGCCTATGACGGGCGGACGATCTGGCTTCGTGCCGGCTATCGGCCCGCTTACATGAAGGCGACCCTGGTCCACGAGTTGGGACACCGGCTCGCCTTCACGCTTCGGCGGCCGGCAGATCTCGACGATCACGAAATCCTCTATCTGTTCCTCTACGACGCCTGGACCGACCTTTACGGCAAGCCCTTCGCCGACCGGATGGCCGGAATCGAGCGGCGGATCGGTCCTGAATATGCGGCGGCATGGGACTTCGCTCTGGCAATGACCCGCGACCAGCGGCAGGCCTTGCTTCTGACGCTCCGGCCTTCGGACGAACCGGGGCCGCCGTTCCTCGGCTCGCCCTAGAAAGCCTCCGCCGGCAGCGCCATCAGGCTTTCGGCGCCGGCCTCGATCTTGTGCCGAAGCGAAGAGCTGTCAGGCATCACCCGCTCGGCGAAGAAGCGGGCCGTGACGAGCTTGGCTTCGTGGAACGACCGGTCCTCGCCGCCATTGGCCAGGATGTCGCCGCTCGCCTTGGCCATTCGAAGCCACATCAGGCCGAGCGCGACAATGCCCATGAGTGACATATAGGGGTAAGCGGCGGCGCCGGCATTGTTGGGATTGGCCATCCCGTTCTGCATCAGCCACAGGGTGGCGGCCTGAAGATCCTCGTTCGCCCGCTCGACCGAAGTGGCGATCGCGGCGAGGCCGTCCTCTTTCCTGGCGGCCGCCGTCTCCTCGCCGACGATCCTGAAAAAGGCCTGGATGGCGCGGCCGCCGTCCTTGCCCAATTTGCGGCCGACGAGGTCGAGCGCCTGGATTCCGTTCGTGCCCTCGTAGATCTGGGCGATCCGGGCGTCGCGGACGAACTGCTCCATCCCCCATTCGCGAATATAGCCGTGGCCGCCATAGATCTGCTGGGCAGCGATCGTCGCCTCGAACCCCTTGTCGGTGAGATAGCCCTTGATCACGGGGGTAAGCAGCCCGAGCAAATCGTCGGCCGCCTGCCGTTCCTCCTCGGTCTGAGCCTTGCGCATGATGTCGACCTGGAGCGCGCCCCACAGGACCAGCGCCCGGGCGGCCTCGTTGAAGCTCTTCATCTCCAAGAGCATCCGACGGACGTCCGGGTGGACGATGATCGGGTCGGCCTTCGAATCCGGCTCGCGCTCGCCGGGGACAAGCGCCCTGCCCTGGCGCCGGTCCTTCGCATAGGTCAGCGCGTTCTGATAGGCGACCTCGCCCTGGGCGAGGCCCTGCAGTCCGACGCCGAGCCGGGCCGCGTTCATCATGATGAACATCGCCGCCAGGCCCTTCTCCGGCTCGCCCACCAGATAGCCGGTGGCGCCGTCATAATTGAGCAGACAGGTCGAATTTCCGTGGATCCCCATCTTCTCCTCGATCGAGCCGCAGACGACGTTGTTGCGCTCGCCCAGCGAGCCGTCGGGGCCGACGAGGAACTTGGGGACGATGAAGAGCGAGATCCCCTTCACATTGTCTGGAGCGCCCGAAATCTTGGCGAGAACGAGATGGATGATGTTCTCGGCGAGGTCATGCTCCCCGGAGGAGATGAAGATCTTGGTGCCGCTGATCCGGTAGCTGCCATCGGGCTGAGGCTCGGCCTTCGTCTTCAGCAGACCGAGATCGGTGCCGCAATGCGGCTCGGTCAGGTTCATCGTCCCGGTCCATCGGCCCGAGACCATGTTCGGAAGATAGGTTTGCTTCTGCTCGTCCGATCCCTTGATCAGGATCGAGGCGATCGCGCCCTGGGTCAGGCCGTTATACATTTCGAACGCCTGGTTGGCGGAGAGCAGATATTCGGTGACCGCCGTCGCCACTACCGAAGGAAGGCCCTGCCCGCCAAACTCCTCGGGCGCGGTCAGGGTCGTCCAGCCGCCCTCGCAGAACTGCCGGTAAGCCTCCTTGAAGCCCTTCGGCGTGGTCACGCTGCCATCGTCGTGGCGAACGCAGCCTTCCTCGTCGCCGACGCGGTTCAACGGCGCCAGAACCTCCGCCGCGAATCGGCCGCCCTCGGTGAGGATCGCCTCGATGAGGTCGGGGGAAGCGCTTTCGAACCCCGGCAGGTTCGAATAGCGCTCGATCCCGAGCACCTGCTCGAGGACATAGCGCGTGTCGCGGACCGGGGCGGTGTAGCTCGGCATCTTCTCTTCCTATCTTCGTCTCTGCCTGGGGCGGGCCTTATCCGGCGGCGGCGGCGGGCTCGGTCGTCTCGGCGGCCTCGACCATCGCGATGAACCGGTCCAGCTCGTCGATCGTGGCGTCGATATCGAGCTTCTGCTTCTTCAGCAGGTCGACCCGGCCGCGGCATTTCTCCAGCGTGACGCGACGCTGCTCGTGGCGGCCATCGCCGACATCGTAGAGATCAATCATCTCCTTGATATCCGACAGGCTGAAGCCCACCCGCTTGCCGCGAAGGATCCAAGCCAGTCGGGCGCGGTCCCGCCAGCTATAGACCCGGGACAGACCGAGCCGCTGAGGCGAGATCAGCCCCTCATCCTCATAGAAGCGAAGGGCCCGGGCGGTGACTCCGAACTCGTCGCAGAGCTGAGTGATGGTATAGGTGCGGACGGTGCGGTCCGACTGGCGATAATCCGAATGCAGCGCCTGGGTCATGAGGAAAGGCCTAGTTTCCGTTGACGTTAGCGTCAAGGAGCGGCTCCGAAGCTCCGTCCGATCGCCTGGGGCAGATTCTTTAACTCCAAGGGGCGACAAACCGGCCCTCCGCACCTATATCCGCGGACCAACAGGCTGACGCGGGAAAGCCATGCTGACAACCAATCCATTCTCCGACGACAAGCTGCGCGAGGAATGCGGCGTCTTCGGCATCTGGGGCGCCGACACCGCGGCCGCTGTCGTTGCGCTCGGCCTTCATGCGCTCCAGCACCGCGGCCAGGAAGCGGCGGGAATCACCAGCTATGACGGCCGCGGATTCCACAGCCACCGGGCGATGGGCCATGTCGCCGGCAATTTCGACAAGGACGGGGTGATCCGGGCGCTCGCCGGCAAGGCGGCGATCGGCCATGTCCGTTACTCGACGACCGGCGAGACCGCGCTTCGCAACGTGCAGCCCTTGTTCGCGGAGCTTTCCACCGGTGGCTTCGCGGTCGCCCATAACGGCAACATCTCGAACGCGATGCGGCTTCGTCGTGAGCTGAACGCGCGCGGATCGATCTTCCAGTCCACATCGGACACCGAGGTGATGATCCATCTCGTCGCGACCTCCGGTTGCCGGGGGCTGCTCGATCGCTTCATCGATGCACTGAAGCAGGTGGAAGGCGCGTACAGCCTGGTCTGCCTCACCGCGGAAGGCATGATCGCCTGCCGTGACCCGCTCGGGATCCGGCCGCTGGTGATGGGCCGCCTCGGCGACGCCTATATCTTCGCTTCGGAGACGGTCGCCCTCGACGTCGTCGGCGCGACCTATATCCGCTCGGTCGAGCCGGGAGAGCTGATCGTCATCTCGCAGCGCGGCGTGGAAAGCCACAGGCCGTTCGCGCCGATGCGGCCGCGTCCCTGCATCTTCGAGCATATCTATTTCTCGAGGCCGGATTCGATCCTCGACGGCGCCTCCGTCTATTCGACCCGCAAGGCGATCGGGGCGGAGCTGGCGCGGGAGAATCCCGTCGACGCCGATTATGTCGTCCCGGTCCCCGATTCCGGGGTTCCGGCAGCGATCGGCTACGCCCAGGAGAGCGGCATTCCGTTCGAGCTCGGAATCATCCGTTCCCACTATGTCGGACGGACCTTCATCCAGCCTGGCGACCAGGTCCGCCATCTTGGCGTCAAGCTCAAGCACAATGCCAACAGCGCCCTCATCCAGGGCAAGAAGCTGGTTCTGATCGACGATTCGATCGTCCGCGGCACGACCAGCCTGAAGATCGTCCAGATGCTTCGCGAAGCCGGCGCGCGCGAGGTCCACATGCGGATCGCCAGCCCGCCGACGAGGCATGGCTGCTTCTATGGCGTCGACACGCCCGAGCGGGCCAAATTGCTCGCCGCCCAGATGAGCGTCGCGGAGATGAACGACTATATCAAGGCTGACAGCCTGGCCTTCATCTCGCTCGACGGTCTCTACCGGGCGGTCGGCGAGGAAGGCCGCGACGAAGCCGAGCCCCAGCATTGCGACGCCTGCTTCTCGGGCGATTATCCGACCCGGTTGACCGATCGGGAGGATCTGGAGCGCAGCAACGAGCTGGCACTTCGGGAAGAACGCTACGCCTAAACTCCGGGATCCCCGATCATGCCGGCGCGATCCGGCACCCAGGCAATATTTCAACCGCGAAGGCTGGATCCCGGCCCCCGCCGGGTGACGGAGAAGGATAGATGACACTGCTTGCTGGAAAATTGGCGCTTGTGACGGGAGCGAGCCGGGGCATCGGCGCGGCGACCGCCGAGGCGCTTGCGGCCGAAGGCGCCCATGTCGTGCTCACCGGCCGTACCGCGGCGGATCTCGAGGCCGTCGAGGAAAGGATCCACTCGGCCGGCGGCTCGGCGACGATCGCGCCGCTCGACCTCACCGAGCGCGACAGCATCGCGAAGCTCGCTTCCGCCGTCGCTGAGCGCTGGAATTCGCTCGATGTCCTTGTCCTCAACGCGGCGATGCTCGGCACTCTGACTCCGGTCGCCCAGATCGACGGCAAGGAGTTCAATAAGGTCCTCACCCTGAACCTGCTCGCCCAGCAGGCGATGATCGCCGCCTTCGATCCGCTGCTCCGGAACAGCGAGGCCGCCGCCGTGCTTGGAGTGACGTCGAGCGTCGGCCGTCATCCGCGCGCTTATTGGGGCGCCTATGCCGCGTCCAAGGCAGCCCTTGAGACCCTGCTGCTCAGCTATGGCGACGAAGTGCGCAACACCAGCCAGGTGCGGGTGGCCATCGTCGATCCCGGCGCCACCGCCACGGTGATGCGCGCGCGCGCCTTTCCGGGTGAGGACCCGGCCACCCTGAAACCGCCTTCGGCGGTCGCCGGCGCGATCGTCGGCCTGCTCAAGACCGGTTTCGAGACCGGCCATCGCCTCCAGGTCGACGGCTGATAGCCTGCCGCTCTTCCCCTTCAGGGGGACTGGCTGGACCCCTTCGCCAAGGTCACCTGGGCGACGTCGATCCCGCCGCCTCTGAAGCCGCCCTCGCAATACATGAGATAATAGCGCCACAGATCGTGGAACGATTCATCAAAACCGTCCGGAAGTCGCTGTTCTGACACGGCCAAATCATAATTTTCGCGCCAGCGGCGGAGGGTCTCGGCATAATGGAGGCCGAAGCCCAGCCGGTCCCGCCATTCCAGCCCTTTGGCCCGGGCGATGGACTCGAAGCGAAGCTCGCTGATGAGCAGCCCTCCCGGGAAGATGTAGGTCTGGATGAAGTCGGCATTGGCCGAATAATGGTCGAACAGATCGTCGCGGATCGAGATGAGCTGGAGCGCCGCGCGTCCGCCTGGCTTCAGCGCACACGATATGCTTTCGAGATAAGCGGGCCAATATTCCTGCCCGACCGCCTCCACCATCTCGACGCTGGCGACTCCGTCAAATTGTCCGGCGATGTCGCGATAGTCCCTGAGCTCGATGTTGGTCCGCTCGCCGAGGCCGGCCCGTTTCAGCCGTTCCTCGGCATAGGCCTTCTGCTCGGCCGAGAGGGTCAGTCCAGTGGCGTGGACTCCGTAGTCACGGGCCGCGACTTCCAGCAACCCGCCCCAGCCGCAGCCGATGTCGAGCAGCCTCTGGCCGGGGCGCAGGTCCAGCCGGTCGAGCAGGCGCCGGATCTTGCGCTGCTGGGCCTGTTCGAGCGGCTCGTCGGCCGAGATCGGCTCCGCGAAGACGGCGCTTGAATAGGTCATCCCGGGATCCAGCCAGGCCGCGTAGAAGTCGTTGCCGAGATCGTAATGATGCTCGATGTTCCGGCGCGCCCTGGCCTTGTCGTTCGAACGGAAGGCATGGGCGAGCCGGTTTACCAGCTTCCACGGACCCTTGGCCCGGCCGGTATCGCCCAGTCGGGCGGCATTGCGCATGAACAGGTCGAACAGCGCCACCGGATCTGGGCTTGCCCATTCCCCTTCGGTCCAGGCCTTGTACCAGCCGACCGATCCGGACGTGAACAGGCGGATCAATGCACGCCAGCTCCTGAGGTGAACGACGACCATCGGGCCGTCTGCGCGCCCGCCGAGGATTCGGAAGCTGCCGTCGGGGAGAGTCGCCTCGATCCGGCCCTGCTCGATGCCGCGATCGACCTTGTCGAGGACATGGGAGAAGCCGCCGGCGAACAGCCGAGCGATGAGATCGCCCCCGGTCGCGAAGCGCCGGTCAGCGGCGACCAGATGTTTGCCCCTCTGCAGCATGCCGGCAGCAAGATGATGCCGCGCGGACGGAGGTGCAAGCACTAGGGTGACCGAGCGATGATTCCGGCCCTCGTCCCGCCGCGGCCGGAGAGGGCAAAAGGTAGATGGAGCAGGCCGCCGCTCGTGCCGGCGAAGCTAGATCTCCCGCGGCTCCTTCATGACCTGCCAGCTCTGGCCCTTCGAGACGAGGGCCTGGAGATTCGCCGTCTTGCCCTCGGCGGCGGCCACATTCTGGTCGCGGATGGCGCTCTCGAACGTCGGTCGCGGATCCTCGAAAATGACTCCGAGCGCCATCGGGAAGGTGCCGAACGGCATGTCGACGAGCATATGGGCGACCGCCTTGTTCTTCGGATCGTGGACGATGACGTCGGCGGCCTGCCAGTCGCCGTCGGTGACTTCGACGACCTTCAGCATCAGCTTCTCGCGATCGAGGGCCAGGCCCTTCTTGCCGGCGTCGAAAAGCATCGGCTGGCCCGGCTGGAGCCAGAGCTGCTTCGTCGCATTGTCCTTGGCGGTGAACGGCGCGAACACGTCGTCATTGTAGACGATGCAGTTCTGGAAGATCTCGACGAACGACGCACCCTTGTGGGCGTGGGCCGCCTTGAGCACGTCCGGAAGATTCTTGTGAACGTCGATCCCGCGAGCGACGAAGCGGGCGCCCGAGCCGAGCGCGAAGGCGCAGGGGCTGACCGGCCGGTCGACCGATCCGAACGGAGTCGACGGACTTCGCGTGCCGACCCGCGAGGTCGGCGAATATTGGCCCTTGGTGAGGCCATAAATCTCGTTGTTGAAGAGGAGGATCTGGCAGTCCAGATTGCGGCGGAGGATGTGCATCGTGTGATTGCCGCCGATCGAGAGCGCATCACCGTCGCCAGTGATGATCCAGACGTCGAGATCGGGGTTGGCGAGCTTGACGCCGGTGGCGATCGCCGGCGCACGTCCGTGGATCGTGTGGAAGCCGTAGGTCTCCATATAATAAGGAAATCGGCTCGAGCAGCCGATCCCCGAGACGAACACGGTTCGCGACGGATCGGCCCCGAGGTCCGGCATCGTTCGCTGGACGGCCTTGAGAACGGCATAGTCGCCGCAGCCCGGACACCAGCGCACTTCCTGGTCGGTGGCGAAATCCTTGGCGGTGAGCTTGACCAGCTCGGTCATCGGCAATTCCTCAATTGAGATAATAGATGAGGCCGACCACGAGGATCAGCATCAGCACCAGCGGGATCAATCGGGGCGGATTCATCTTCTGCTACCTTCACTCCTGCGCGATCACGCCAAGGCGTCGGCGATCGCAGCCTCGATCTCGGCGATCTTGAACGGCTGGCCCGACACCTTGGTGACGGGGCGGGCGTCGACCAGATATTGATCGCGAAGCAGGGTCTTGAGCTGTCCCTTGTTCATCTCGGGAACGATGACCCGGTCATAGGATCCGAGCAGATCGCCGAGGTTGCGCGGAAGCGGCCAGATGTGGCGGATATGGATGTGCGACACGTCCACGCCCTGGCCCCGCGCCCGCCGAACCGCCTGGTGGATCGGCCCGAAGGTGGATCCCCAGCCGACGACCGCGAGAGCGCCGCCGGCCTCGCCCAGGCAGACCTCCTGCTCGGGCGCGGAATCGGCGACTCCGAGCACCTTCTGGGCGCGAATGTCGGTCATCGCCTGATGGTTCTCCGGCGCATAGTCGATATGGCCGGTGCCGACGTTCTTCTCGATCCCGCCGATCCGATGCATCAGACCCGCCGTTCCCGGCTTGATCCAGACCCGCGCCAGCTTGTCATCCCGCCGATAGGGATTGACGCCCTCCCCTTCGGCCGGCGGATCTTCGTGGAAACGGACCGGGAAGTCCTGATAGCCGCTCATGTCCGGCACTCGCCACGGCTCGGCGGCATTGGCGATATAGCCGTCGGTCAGGAGCATGACCGGGGTCATATATTGGGTGGCGATCCGGCACGCCTCGATCGCGCAGTCGAACGCGTCGGCCGGCGATCGAGCGGCGATCACCGGCATCGGCGCGTCGCCGTTGCGGCCGTAGACTGCCTGGTAGAGATCCGACTGCTCGGTCTTGGTGGGGAGGCCGGTGGACGGACCGCCACGCTGTGAATTGACGATGACGAGCGGAAGCTCAGTCATGATCGCCAGTCCCATTGCCTCCGCCTTGAGCGCGATTCCGGGCCCGGACGACGAGGTCACGCCAAGCGATCCGGCGAAGCTGGCGCCGATGGCGGCGCCGATCGCGGCGATTTCGTCCTCGGCCTGGAAGGTGGTGACGCCATATTCCTTGAGGCGTGAGAGGTGATGGAGGATCGCCGACGCCGGAGTGATCGGATAGCCGCCGAAGAACATCGGCAGGCCGGCCAGCTGAGCGCCCACGACGAGACCGAGCGAGATCGCCTCGGCGCCGGTGACGGTGCGGTAGAGGCCGGGCTCGGCCGGCGCCGGATCAATATGGTGCTGGCGGACCTGGCCGCCGATCTCGGCGGTCTCGCCATAGGCATGGCCGGCATTGAGCGCAGCGATATTCGCCTCGGCAAGCTCCGGCGACTTGGCGAACTTGGCCTTGAGCCAGTCCTCGATCGGCTTCCGGTCACGATCGAACATCCAGAGCGCCAGCCCCAACGTCCACATGTTCTTGCAGCGCAGGGCCTCCTTGTTGCCGAGGCCGAACGGCTTCACGGCTTCGAGGGTGAGCTGCGAGATGTTGAGGCGGATCAGCTGCCAGCGGGCGAGGCTGCCATCCTCGAGGGGGTTTTCGGCATAACCGGCCTTGGCGAGGTTGCGAGCGCCGAACTCCCCTTCGTCGGCGATGATAAGACCGCCATCCTTGAGGTCAGCGACATTCACCTTCAGAGCCGCCGGATTCATCGCGATCAGGACGTCCGGGGCGTCTCCGGCAGTCTCGATCGCCGAGGATCCGAAATTGATCTGGAAAGCGGAAACGCCGAACGTCGTGCCTTGAGGCGCCCTGATCTCGGCCGGAAAATCGGGAAAGGTGGCGAGATCGTTGCCTGCCAACGCCGTGGAGAGCGTGAACTGGCCGCCGGTCAGCTGCATGCCGTCGCCGGAATCGCCGGCGAAACGGACGACGACCGCTTCGAGCGGCGCATCGGATTGCGCCTCTTCGGGCGTCACATAATGGGTGGCCGTGGCCAAATCGTCTTCCTTCAGTTCCTGGGCCCTAACGAGCGGGCATATCGGCCCGCACCCTAGCCGGGCGGCCCTGCCGTCACAACCGGTGGCGAGGGCGATCGGTTCGCCTATGACCCTTAGATAGTGAAAGCGATTCGCTTCTCAACGGAGTTGCCAGTGCCCGATCCTTTTGTGCGGCCGGAAGTTCGCCAGTTTCTCGATTATCTGAACAAGCTGCCGAGCCAGAAGGCGTTCGAGCTGCCGCTGGCGGAGGCGCGCAACATGCTCCATGCATCGCGTCGGGTCGCCGACGCCGAAGTGGGAGAGCTGGCGGTCATCCGCGACCTGGCGATGAGCGGCCCCGGCGGCCCGCTCCGGCTCAGGCTCTACGATTCCAGGGAAAGCCGAAAAGCTGGCCCGTTGATGGTCTTCTGCCATGGCGGCGGCTTCACCCTGGGCGATCTCGACACGCACGAGCCGTTCTGCGCCGAGATCGCCCGGTTGATGGACCTGCCGGTCGTCGCGGTCGATTACCGGCTTGCCCCCGAACATCCCTTTCCGGCCGCTGCCGAGGACGCGATCGCCGCGGCGCGCTGGCTCGCCGCCAGTCCGGTCGAGCTGGGCCGGGAGGTGACCGGCCTGGTGCCGTTCGGCGACAGCGCCGGCGGCAATCTCGCGATCGTCGTCACTGTCGCTCTGCGCGACGAGCCGGCCGAGACGCCCGTTCTGGCGCAATGGCCGATCTATCCGGCGAGCGAGCCGATTGGCCACTATCCCAGCCGGGACCAGTTCGAGGACGGCTTTCTGCTCAGCGGCGGGAGCATCGACTGGTTCGATCAATGCTATGCCGGTGACAAAACGGACTGGCGCTATGCGCCGCTGGCGAGAAGCCAGCAGGGCATGCCGCCGACCCTCGTCGTCACCGCCAGCCTCGATCCGATCCGTGACCAGGGACGGGCCTATGCCGCCGCCTGCGTCCAGGCCGGCGTCCGAACCCACTATATCGAGGCGGAGGGGACGATTCACGGTTTCGTCAATCTGAGGCGAGCTTTGCCCTCCGCCGACGACGACATAAGGCAATGTGTCGCCGCGCTGAAGCTTCTGCTCGGTGAGGCTGGCCGATGATCGACCCGGCCTATCGACCCGCCGTCGGCGTGATGCTGATCAATTCCGCCCGCCAGGTCTGGGTCGGCCAGCGGCTCGATAGCAAGATCGAAGCCTGGCAGATGCCGCAAGGCGGCCTTGATCCCGGCGAGGCGCCTCTCCAGGGCGCTCTTCGCGAGCTCGAGGAGGAAACCGGCATCGGCCCGGACCTCATCGAGATTCTTGCCCAGGCCAAGGAGGAACTCACCTACGATCTTCCGGAGGATCTCATCGGAAAGGTCTGGAAGGAACCGTGGCGCGGTCAACGACAAACCTGGTTCCTCGCCCGCTTCCTCGGTCGCGACGAGGATGTGAACCTGGAGACTCCCGAGCCGGAGTTCCGGGCCTGGAAATGGGCCGATCCGTCCGAGCTCCCCGCCCTCATCGTGCCGTTCAAGAAGAAATTGTACGAAGATGTTCTGGACGCCTTCGGGCAATGGCTGTGATCGAGGCATGAGGCCATAGCTCGGCCGACGAAGCTCGAGCCGAGCCTGTTGGCTTTGCGGCGTCGGTCGGGCTAGAGCCCGGGCATGCGGGGCCTGTCCGACATCGAAGCTAAAGCGGTCGAGCAGTGCGCCGCCGCGCCGATGCTCGACCAGGTCACTCGCTGGGCAGCCGTCAACAGCGGCTCACGCAATCTCGACGGGCTCGGCCAGGTCGCTTCACTGCTCGCCGACGCCTTCTCCTCCCTTCCGGGAAAGCTTCGCCTCGTCGAGCCGGACCCGGTTGACGTCATGACGCCGGACGGCGCGCTGAGGCCGGTGGAACACGGCCGCAACCTTCATATCGAGGTTCGCCCGGACGCTCCGATCCAGCTCCTCTTCACCGGCCACATGGACACGGTGTTCGGGGCCGATCACGAATTCCAGCAGGTCTTCTGGCGTGAAGAGGGGATTCTGGGCGGCCCCGGAGTCGCCGACATGAAGGGTGGAATCGCGGTCATGCTCGCGGCCCTGCAAGCCGTCGAGCGATCGCCAGCGGCAGCGACATTTGGCTATGAGGTAGTGATCAACAGCGACGAGGAGGTCGGCTCGCCCGGCTCCGCCGCGCTGATCGCCGCCGCCGCGGCGGGCAAGCGCGCCGCGCTCACTTATGAACCTTCGGCGCTTCCGGACGGCACGCTCGCCGGAGCGAGGCCGGGAAGCGGCAATTTCTCGCTCTTCGTGGAAGGACGGAGCGCCCATGCCGGACGCAATCCCGAGCAGGGCCGCAACGCTCTGGTCGCGGCCGCCGATCTGGCCCTTCGCCTCGCTTCGGCGAGGCGGGCAGGCCTCAGCGTCAATCCGGCCAGGATCGACGGCGGCGGGCCGAACAACGTCGTTCCCGACAAGGCCGTGCTTCGGGTCAATTTGCGCCCGGCGACTCCGGCGGACGAGAATGCGGCACGGGCGGTGATCGACCAAGCGGTGGCCGAAGTGTCGGCCGAACATGATGTGAAAATCCATGTTCACGGCAGTTTTGGGCGACCGCCCAAGCCCTTGAGCCGGGAAGGGGAAAAACTCTTCGAACTCGTCCGCGATTGCGGTGCGGATCTCGGCCAGGTGATTCAATGGCGCTCCACCGGCGGCGTGTGCGACGGCAACAACATCGCCGCCTGCGGCGTGCCGGTGGTCGACACGATGGGCGTTCGCGGCGGCGCCATCCATTCCGACCAGGAATATCTCATCGCCGAAAGCCTCGTCGAGCGAGCTCAGCTTTCGGCGCTGACGATCCTCAGGCTTGCGCAGGGAGACGGAATTTGAGTTTCAGGGTGAGGCCGGCTCGGAACGAGGATTTCCAGGCCATTTATGAAATGGCCAAGCTGACCGGAGGCGGCTTCACCAACCTGCCGGCGGACAAGGGCACCTTGGTGGCCAAGCTCGCCCGCTCCGACGACGCCTTCGCTCGACAGGAAGACGCGCCCGAAGGCGACCTGTTCGTCTTCGTTCTCGAGAATGTCGACACCGGCCAGATCAGGGGTACCTGCCAGGTGTTCAGCCGGGTCGGACTGCAGCAGCCTTTCTACAGCTACCGGATCAGCACCCTCACCCAGTCGTCGCCCGAGCTCGGCCGGACCTTCCGCGCCGAGATGCTGACCCTTTGCACCGATTTCGAAGGCTGCTCCGAGGTCGGCGGACTGTTCCTTCATCCCAACGAGCGCGCCGGCGGCCTCGGAGTGCTGCTGGCGCGAAGCCGCTATCTGTTCATCAAGCTCCACCGGGAGCGGTTCGCCGGCAAGGTGCTGGCGGAGCTTCGCGGAGTGATCGACGAGAAAGGCGGTTCTCCTTTCTGGGACGCCATTGCCGGCCGCTTCTTCGGAATGACGTTCCAGGAAGCCGACACGTTCAACGGCGCCCACGGCACCCGTTTCATCGCCGATCTGATGCCCAAGACCCCGATCTATACGGCAATGCTCCCGGACAATGCCCGGGCGGTGATGGGCGTTCCTCATCCGTCCGGCCGCGCGGCGATGAAAATGCTCGAAAACGAGGGCTTTAGCTGCCAGGGCTATGTCGACATCTTCGACGGCGGGCCGACGATGTCGGCGGAAACCGACACTATCCGGACGATCCGTGAATCGCGCGAGCTGGTGGTCGATGCCGTGGATTCCGAGACTCCCGAGGACGGGCAGAAGATGATGGTGGCCTCCGGCCGGCTACGCGATTTCTCGGCCTGCTATGGCCGGGTATCGACAGGCGTCGACGGGCATGTCTCGATCGACTCCAAGGCGGCGTCGATGCTCGAGATCGGCTCCGGCTCGACGCTCCTCGCCATGGGGCGCTGAGCGTGGAGTTGGTCGAGATCAATTTCGACGGCATTGTCGGGCCCAGTCACAATTATTCGGGGCTGAGCCTCGGCAATCTCGCCTCGACCACCAACAAGGGCATGATCGCCTATCCGAGAGCGGCGGCGCTCCAGGGCATCGACAAGATGCGTCACAATCTCGGCCTTGGCCTCGCCCAGGGCCTTTTGCTGCCGCACCGCCGTCCGAACCGGATATGGCTGGAATCGCTCGGGACGAGCATCGAAGAGGTACCCGACACGCTTCGCCCGGCGGCTTTCTCGGCGTCGGCGATGTGGGCCGCCAATGCCGCGACCGTCTCCCCCGCCCCGGACACCGCCGACGGCCGATGCCACCTGACGGTCGCCAATCTCCGGACGATGGCGCATCGCAGCCATGAATGGCCGGCGACCTTGGCCCAGCTCGAGCTTGCCTTCGCCGACGAACGTCATTTCGCGGTCCACGCACCGGTACCGGCGGCCTTCGGTGACGAAGGCGCGGCCAACCATATGCGGCTCAGCCCGAGCCATGGCGAAACCGGAGTCGAGATATTCGTCTACGGCATAAGCGGTGGCGCCTTCCCCGCGCGTCAGCATCTGGAGGCGTCGAAAGCCGTGGCCCGGCTGAACCGGGTCGATCCGGAGCGGACCTTGTTCGTCGCCCAGTCCGAGGCGGCGATCGCTGCAGGCGCCTTTCACAACGATGTCGTCGCGGTGGCGAACGAGAACGTGCTCTTCGCCCACGAGCAGGCGTTCGAGGACCGCCCCGGATTTTACGCTGCGCTCAAGCGGCTGCTGCCGGAGCTCGAGATCGTCGAGGTCCCGGCCTCAGTGGTCAGCCTCGAAGACGCGATCCGATCTTATCTGTTCAATGCCCAGCTGGTGACCCTGCCGGACGGGATCATGGCGCTGGTCGTGCCCGAGGAGGCGCGCGAGACTCCCAGCGTCTGGTCCTGGCTCGAGACGATGGTGGGCGGCAACGGCCCGATCCGCCGGCTGTGCGTCGTCGACGTCCGCCAGTCGATGGCCAATGGCGGCGGCCCCGCCTGTCTCCGCCTCCGGGTCGTCGCCGATCCATCCACTGTCGATCCCCGATTTCTGGTCGACGATCAGAAGCTCGATCGGATCGCCGACCTGATCGGCCGCCTCTGGCCCGACCAGATCGCGCCGGGAGACCTCGAGGATGCCGGCCTCTGGGACCGGATCGAGGAGGCTCGGCACGGCCTTTACGATCTGCTTGAGCTTTCCGCCCTCCCCTAGACCCGATCCCTCCCGGAACCGTCGTTCGGCGGAGATTGTTTTCACCGGCGAAGGAGATGGGCCATGCCTGCCAAGTCAGCCTCTCAACAGAAAGCCGCCGGTGCCGCCTTGTCGGCCAAGCGTGGGGACACGCCGAAGTCAAAGCTCAAGGGTGCGTCCAAGCAGATGGTCTCCTCGATGTCCGAGAAGGAGCTCGAGAAGATGGCTTCGACGAAGCGCAAGGGAAAGCCCGAGCACGTTTGAGCCGAGTTCAGTCGGACGGCGGAAAATCTCCAGCTCGGCCGCGACCCGGCCGGCCATCTTCATCCGCCACGGTCGCTGAGGCGCCTGCATCGTCGGCTTCGCTGGCCGGCAAGCTCGTTTCGTCCCTGCCGCTTCGAAGCAGCGTTTCGCCGCCGCGCCATTTCGCTCGCGCCATCGCCTCATCGTGAAGCGGAAGCTTGTTTCTGGAATCGGCCTTGTCGGTCATATCGCCTCCTCCCGGTCAAACGCGGATGGCAGGCGCACGGTTGCCGATCCTAGTCTTCTCGTATCTGCGGACGCTTCGTTTCGGGCGATCCGCCGTCCGGTTGCGGAAGAGGCGAGTTGGCCGACGTCAGCTGGACCCCGTCGGCGAGCCGAACGACGACGTCGTCGATATGGACGCCGCCGCGTTCGATGACGAGGTTCTGGAAATTGGCTTCGTTCTCGCGCGTGCTGGCTGGGATATCGCCCTCGCGGCGGAAGCGCCTTCGGACATAGGTGGTGAGCTCGCCGGCGGTGACGATCCCGTCGCCATCGTCGTCCGCTCCGCCGGACAATCCGGTGCGAAGGAAATAGGACAGGAAGCCTCCCGCCTTGAACTGGCTCGCCACCAGGCTGGTCAGATCCTCCTCGGAGCTGAACAGACCGATGACGTTGGGCCGGTCGATCAGGTTGCGAAATCCGCCGGCAAAGCAGGCGTCGATCGCGACCAGGGCCATTCGTGAGTCCACGGACGAGAACAAGGTGCCGAGCTCGGCATCGGTCATCGCCGCGTCATATAGTTCGATCGTCTCGCTTCGGCCGTCCAGTTCCGCCGAGCTTCGGGGCACGTCCAGCTGGTCGCCATGTCCGGAGAAGAAGAACAGGAACAGATCGTCGGGCCCGGCTTGGGCCGCCGCCTCGGCGAAGGCCGCCGAAACCGACTTGGTCGTCGCCTCGCCGTTGGTGAGGATCCGGCTCGCCGGATGGAGCAGGCCGGCGCTCCGAAGGCCGGCGAAGAGCATGCGCGCATCCTCGTCCGTGTTCGGCAGCGGGTTCACCCGCGCGCCATAATCGGAAACCCCGACGAGCAGCGCCAGAACGCGTGGTCCCGAACGAACGCCGATCTGGCGCGGATGGCCGGCGCTCGGTGCCAGCGTGAGGCGGTATTTGCCCGTCTCGCCAGGTTGGTAGGAGGTGACGGTCAGGACATAGTCGCCGTCTTCGGCGAGGACCGTGTCGAGCCGGCTGTTCGTCGAGGCGCCCGATTCGGCGCGAAGATCGTCATTGCCGTCCTGGCTCCCGTCGGGCCGGCGAAGGATCAGGAAGGTATCGAACTCGCCCGAGTTGACCGAGGCGGTCACCCTTTGCCCGCGGCGACCGGTGAAACGATAGCGATCGATAAACTCGCCCGAACCGAGCCGAGCGTCACTCTGCTCGAGACGGCCGGTCAGTGCCGTGCCGATGGCGATGGACTCGGCCGGTTCCGCCATGGTCGAGGCGACATCGGCGGAAGGAGTCGACGCACCCAATCGGTAGGCGCCCGTTTCGCCTGGCCGGAAAGTGGTGACGGCGACCCGATAGAGTCCGTCCGCCGGGAATTCGATCACGAGCCGGCTGTCGGTGCTTCCCCCGCCCTCGTCGTCGTTCGACAGGCTGAAGCCGTCGGGGCCCGAGACGAGGAGGAAGGAATCGAAATCCGCGGAAGCCAGGCGAAGATCGAGACGGTCGCCGCGTCGCCCCTGGAGCTGATAGACGTCCTCGAACTTGCCGGAGCGCCGCTGGACGTCGTTGGTGGTCAGCTCCGCCGCGATCGCCGAGCCCGGACCGATCGCACCCGGCTGCGCCGCCACCGGTGCAGCCGCAAGCGCAAGAGCCGCTGTCATGATCCTGGTCAACACGTCCCGTCCCACCCTCGACCACCCCTCTGCCGGCGATGCCGACTTTAGCATGAATGCATCAGCGGCGGAATTCACGCCTCGCTCGATCCGGCCTGACGGGTTCAGACCAGTTCGAGTTGGCCGAGGCATGCGTTTGGGTTTGTTGGGAAATGGCGCGCCCGGAAGGATTCGAACCTCCGGCCCCCAGATTCGTAGTCTGGTGCTCTATCCAGCTGAGCTACGGGCGCGCGGAAGTGGCGACATAGGGGCTGGCTCGATGTGGCGCAAGCCCCGTTGCCGGACGCCGGCCGCACGCATAGTGAGGGGAGGATGAAGCGCTTTTCCCGGCTCGCCTCCGCCCTCCTCGCGCCATTGCTGGCGGGCGCCTGCATGGCCGAAGGGCCCTTCCCTTCCCTCGCCCAGCGCGACGTCGAGCGCCAGCCGCTGGGTGAACCGGTCCGGGTCATGCCGCTGGTCCCGGACGATCCGGCTCTTCGCGGGCGGATCGGCGAACTGGTCGCTCAGGCCCGACAGGGAGACGAAGCGTTCGAGGCGGCGTTCGGGCCCGCGGCAGCCGCCGCAAGATCTGCCGGACAAGCCCGGACCGACAGCTGGATCGCGGCCCAGGAAGAGGTTTCCCGGGCCGAAGCGGCGCGTGCAGGGACGACCCTGGCGCGCGCCGATCTCGACCGGCTGGCTCTGGAGCGAAGCGATTTGCCGACGAGCGTCGGGGACCAGGCAGCCCTGGACTCGGCCATCGCCGTCGTCGATCGACTGGCTGTCGATCAGCAATCGCGGCTCGACCGGCTGAAGGCGCTCATCGCCGGCTAGAAGCGTTCAGGTGAGTCCGATCGATCAGCCTGCCCGATGCGCCGCGGCGTGACGCCGGGCGAGCTCGACATAATGGGCCACCCCCTGGCGCATCGCGGCGAGGTCGGCCTCTGCGAGGTCGCGGACATAGCGGGCCGGTCGCCCCGCCCACAGCTGGCCGGAGGGAATGCGCTTGCCGGGGGTCAGCATCGCACCGGCGGCGAGCATGGCGTCGCTTTCGATCTCGCAACCGTCCATGACGATCGCGCCAAGGCCGACGAAAGCGCGATCCCGCAAGGTGCAGCCATGAACCATGGCGAGATGGCCGATGAGGACCTCCTCTCCGATCAGGCAGGGATAGCCTTCATCCGGGCCGCCGGCCCGAGGCGGATCGACATGGATGACGCTCCCGTCCTGGATGTTGCTTCGGGCGCCGATCCGGATCCGGTTCATGTCGCCTCGGAGGACGCAATTGTACCAGACGCTCGATTCTGCAGCCATTTCCACATCGCCGATCAGTCGCGCACCACTGGCAACGAAGGCGTCGGGGTCGATCTTCGGCGACCGGCCTTCGAAGGTGATCAGGCTCATCGCCGCCACTCCTCGCGACTAACCGCATAGACGATCGTCGGATTGAGATCGGGAAATCGGACGTCGTCATAATCGAGCTCGGGACGGCGGGTCATTCCCAGCCGCTTCATCAATCCCCAGCTCGCGACGTTCTGCTGAAAGGTGATCGCGACCACCCGCTCCGCCGCCAGTCGACCGAAGGCGAAGTCGATCGACGCGGCCGCGGCTTCCTTGGCGTAGCCGCGTCCCCACGCATCCTCGCGAAGCCGCCAGCCGACCTCAAACTCCCCGACGAAAGGCGAGCTGGAATCGTCGGCGATCTTGAGGCCACAAAAGCCGAGCAGCTCACCATCCTCCTTTCGTTCCACCACCCAGAGGGTGAAGCCGCGCTCCTCCTGCCAGCGCATGAGCCGCGACCGGATGATCGTTCGCGCTTCCTCTGGCGGCTTGACGCCACCGAGCCACTTCATGACCGCCGGGACATTGGTGTGGCGAACGAAAGGCTCGATGTCCGCTTCAGTCCAGTCGCGGAGGATCAGGCGCTCGGTCTCGATCATGATCCGGGCAGGAAGCTGTCATAATTGATGATCGGCAGGATCGAGGCATGATCGTCGCTCCACCCCGAAAAGCCCGGAGTGGTCGGCAGGATCTCCCAATATTCGCTGTCGTCGCCGCTGAGCTGGAGAAGCCGGTCGAGAGTCTCCTGGCTTCGCGACAAGGCGATCCAGACGGAGACGGTGCTGTTCAATATCTCCTCATCCTCGGTCGGCACGTACTGAAGCAATTGCGAATGCCAGCCGCCCCGGGCGGCGATGTCGGCGATCACCGGCTTGAGATCGAGATAGCGGTTGGAGATGTGGAACAGGACGATCCCGTCGGGCTGAACAGCGCGTCCGTAAACGGCGAGCGCTTCACGGGTCAGCAGGTGCATCGGCACCGCGTCCGAGGAGAAGGCATCCACTGCAAGCACGTCGAGGGAATTTGCCGGCTGATTGGCGAGGCTCAGCCGGGCGTCGCCGAGGACGATCCGCACCTGCGGCGCGCACTGGCTGATGAAGGTGAAGCGGTTTCGGGCGACGTCGATCATCGCCGGATCGATCTCGAAGAAGGTCCATTGCTGGCCGGGTCGCGCATAGCAGGACAAGGTGCCGCTTCCGAGACCGACGACGCCGATCCGTGCCCGGGGTCCGAACAGGGCTTCTGCGCCCGACAAGGTGAGCCCCACCCCCGAACGGCGGGCATAATAGCTGGTCGGCACCGTCTCCAGTCCCGGCTCGAGATTCTGGATGCCGTGGAGCGTGGTCCCGTGGGTGAGGACCCGGGCCGAGCCGTCCGGCCGTACGTAGACGTCGTAAATCCCGAAATAGGAGCGTGTCCGGGCATTTTCGGTGGAGCGTTCGAGGGTCGACCAGCCGCCATAGCTGAGCATGAGCGCCGCCAGCCCCGCGGCGAACGACCAGCGCCGGCCGAGGCAGGCCAGCGCCAGCAGCGAGACGATGATGCTTCCGATCATCGTGCTCGTCTGGTCATAGCCGAAATAGCCGCGCTCCGAGGCATAGGACACGCCGAAGGCGACGGCCGGGACCAGGAAGAGCAGGATCCGAGCAAAGCGCGCGGGCCAGGGCACCAGCGCATATTGAGGGACCAGGACGGCCGCGGCCAGGATCAGAAGCGGATGCTCATAGGCCCAGTCGAACAGCAGCGGGGCGACGATCGCGCAGAACAGACCGCCGAGCATGCCGCCGAACGACATCGCCAAATAGAAGCGGGTGAGGTGGTCGACCGCGGGACGAAGCCGGAACAGCTCACCATGGAGGGCGACGGCGACCGCGAGCAGCAGCAGCAGGCCCAAAGTCGCCGAGAAGAAGGGATTGCGGCTGCCGTCGCTGAAGGCCAGGCCGCCGGCGATGAGGATGATCAGTGGGGCGACCACGGTGATGAGAGCCGCCGGGCCGCGGCGGGCCGCGAAGGCGATCACGAAGCTCAGCAGGTAGAGGCCGAGCGGCAGCGCCCACAGCAAGGGCATGGCGACGATATCGGTCGTGAGATGGGTGGTGGTCGACAGCATCAGGCCGGACGGCACCGCCGCCAGCGCCACCCAGTACAGAGTCTCGCGAAGAGTCGGCGAAGGGGTCGCCTTCGCCGGGGTGACCTCGACGGCGTCGGCAGGGACGGTGAAGGCGCAGATCACGACGAGAAGCACGAGCAGCGCATAGATGACGGACCACAGCCAGCTCTGCTGCTGGAGCGACAGGAGCGGCTCGACGACCAGCGGATAGGAGATGAGGCCGGCGAAGCTGCCGAGGTTGGACGCGGCATAAAGGGGATAGGGATCGCCCCTGCTCGTCTCCAGGGCATACCAGCGCTGCATCAGCGGCGCCTGGGCCGAGACGATGAAGAAAAGCGGCCCGATCGAGCTCAGAAGGAACCAGGGAACCCAGAAGGCCGGTTCGCCCTCGACCGGCGGGCGCGCCTCGGTGAGCCCGATCGGAAGCCACAAGGCCGCCAGGCCGAACAAGGCGATATGGATACCGATCTGCTTTCGCGGCCGAAGCCGCGACAGCCAGTGCGCATAAGCGTAGCCGCCCAGCAGAAGCAGCTGGTAGACGAGCATCGCGCTGTTCCAGATGGCGGGCGCTCCGCCGACGCGCGGAAGCGCCATCCGGGCAATCATCGGCTGGGTCAGGAACAGTAGGAACGATCCCAGGACGATCGTCGCCAGGAACAAGGGACGCGCATAACGCTCGTCCACCCGCTTCGCCGCAGCCGCCTTCGGCAAGGCCTCTTCGCTCATGCGGCGAGCAGACGTGCCGCGACAGGCGCGTGATAGGTGAGAATGCCGGAGCAGCCGGCGCGCTTGAACGCCATCAAAGTTTCGAGAAGGAGCTTGTCCCGGTCCCCCGCCCCGGCTGCGGCAGCCGCTTCGATCATCGCATATTCGCCGGAAACTTGATAAGTGAAAACAGGGACTTCGAAGCGTTCTTTGACGCGGCGAATGATGTCGAGATAAGGCAGGCCAGGCTTGACCATCACGTGATCGGCCCCTTCGGCAATGTCCAGGGCGACCTCGCGAAGGGCCTCGACCGCATTGGCCGGGTCCATTTGATAGCTTTTCTTGTCGCCCTTGAGCAGACCGCCGGATCCGACGGCGTCGCGGAACGGGCCGTAGAAGGCGCTCGCATATTTGGCGGCATAGGACATGATCTGGACGTTGACGTGACCAGCGCCCTCGAGCGCCGAGCGAATGGCGCCGACTCGTCCGTCCATCATGTCCGAAGGGGCGACGATGTCGGCGCCCGCTTCCGCCTGAACCAGGGCCTGGCGGGCGAGTATCTCGACAGTGGCGTCGTTGAGGACATAGCCGGCCTGGTCGGTCACGCCGTCATGACCGTCGGCGCTATAGGGATCGAGGGCGACATCGGTCAGAACACCGATTTCTGGCGCTGCTTCCTTTGCCGCCTTGATCGCCCGGCAGATGAGATTGTCGCTGTTCAGCGCCTCGCGTGCGTCGACGCTTCGGAGCCGGCCCGGCGTGTTCGGGAACAGAGCCACGCAGGGAATGCCGAGCTCGCGCGCTTCGCGCGCCCGTTTCGCTATTCCGTCTACCGACCAGCGGGAGACGCCCGGAAGGGTCGCGATCGGCTCTTCGACATCTTCGCCTTCCGTGATGAAGAGCGGCCAGATCAGGTCGGACGGGGTCATCACCGTCTCCGCGACGAGCGCTCGGCACCAGGCGGCCGAGCGCGTACGGCGAAGTCGAACGGCGGGAAAAGCGGCGGACATTGGAAGCTACTAGCCCGGCCCGCACCGCCTGCAAAGCCGCGACTGGGATCGCTTGAATCGCTCGGCGTCGGATGTCATTGTCCATCCGAAATGAGGCGCTGCTGATTGATTTTCGTCATCGCGGTGCCTGACGAGACAAGAGGGGCAGCCGATGAAGGCCATCAAATCCGGGGCAATGCTGGCGGCGCTCTTCGCTTCCGCTTTCATGGGGCTCGCCTCTCCTGCCCCGGCGCAGCAGCCCTTCCCCAACCCGCTCCTCTATCTCACCGGCATCGAACATTATTCCACGGCCGGCGGAAATTTCGTTCGCTACCGCTATGACGTCCTGAACAAGGACCAATATCCGGACGCGCTGTTCGCCGCCGCCCCGCACCTGCCGCCCTGCGGAACCAATACCAATGCCTCGAGAACGTGGATCGACTTCTTCGACGGCCGGACCCGCCGCCGTCTCTACGGCTTTTGTGCTCTCGGCCAAGCGGCCAACCTGGGATCGATCTGGTTCGCCACGCCTGAAGGCACGATCCCGCCCAGCTATGTCTATATCGAGATGACCGATCGGCAGACCAACACCAAATATCGTTCCAATCTCGCCGACACGGTCATGTAGGCCGTTCAGACCGCACCGGATGGACATTCCCGCGGCGAAATGTGTTGGTCGCGCGTGTCTTCTCCCAAACCCGTCCCGCGCCAGGCCGTGCTCGTCGTCAACGCCCATTCCCGAAGGGGGCGAGCGCTGTTCCGGCAGGCCGTCGTCAAGCTGAGAGAGGCGGGAATCGAGCTGATCGCCCGCCATGCCGTTCGCGACCCGAAGCAGCTGATCCCGACAATGCAGGAGGCAGTCAGGAGCGGCGCGCCGATGGTCATCGTCGGCGGCGGCGACGGCTCCCTGTCGTGCACCGTCGACGAGGTGGTCGACCGCGACTGCGTTTTCGCGCTCCTGCCGCTCGGCACGGCCAACAGCTTTGCCCGGACCCTTGGCATTCCGCTCGATCTCGACGGCGCCATCCAGGTCATCGCTACCGGCAAGCGCCGCCGGATCGATCTCGGAGTCATCGACGGCGATTATTTCGCCAACTGCGCGGCGATGGGCCTGTCACCGATGATCGGCGAGGGCATTCCCCCGAAACTGAAGCGCTATCTCGGGCGAATCGGCTATCTCCTCTGGGCGATCTATTGCCTCGCCCGATTCCATCCGTTCAGGCTGACGATCGACGATGGCGAGCAGAAAAGGACGATCTGGGCGACCGAGGTGCGGATCGCCAACGGCTCCTTCCACGGCGGAGTCGAGCTTGTCGAGCAGGCCAATGTCGACAGCGGCCAGATCGTCGTCCAGGCGGTGACCGGGCGAAGCAGCCTTCGGCTGATCTGGGACTGGTTCGCCAAATATTGGAAGCTTCCGGCGCGGCATTCGGTCACCGAGGAATTTCACGCCCATCGTCTCCACATCGATGCCCGCCCGCGGCAGCGAATCTCGATCGACGGCGAAGTGCTGGCCAAGACCCCGGTCGTGGCGGAAGTCGCGGAGCGGGCGATCGAGGTCGTCGTTCCCGCGGATTGTCCTCAACCCGTTCGGATCGTGTCAGCCGAGTCTCGCTAGCGCCGCCCGGTACTTTTCGGCGTCCGATGCCTTCTCGGCATGGTCGGCTCGGGCCTTTTCCACCGCCTCCGGCTTGGCTCGCTCGACGAAAGTGGGATTGGCCAGCCGCGCCGCCAGCGAATCTCGCTCCTTCTCGGCGGCCTCGGCGGCCTTGGCGAGGCGGTTCCGCTCCGCCACCAGGTCGATGACGCCTTCGAGCGGAAGCACGAACGTCGCTTCGTCGACCACGAGTTGAGCCGCGCCGCCCCCGATCGGACCGCCGCTGATCGACTCGATCCGCGCGAGCCGGCGGATCGCGGCCTCATGGGTCTTGAGCCGGCTTGCCGTCTCGTCGGAGCCGTCGCGGACATGAAGCGGCAGTCTCGCCCCAGGTGGAACGTTGAGCTCGGCCCGGGCGGCACGAATCCCGCTCACCAGCCGGATCAGCCAGTCGATCTCCGGCCCCGCCTTCGGATCCAAGGCGCGCGCATCGGGCACGGGCCATTTGGCCAGGATGAGGGGATAGGGCCGCTCGCCCATCGCGTTCCACAGCTCTTCGGTGATGAACGGCATGAAGGGGTGGAGCATGACCAGGATCTGGTCGAGTACCCAGGCGGCGACCTCGCGGCTTTCCGGATCGATCTCGCCCCGCTGCTCGGGGCTTCCGACCGGCTTGATCAGTTCAAGATACCAGTCGCAGAAACTGGCCCAGACGAATTGGTAGAGAGTGTTGGCGCTTTCGTCGAACCGAAGCTCGGCAAGCGCGAGGTCGAGCGCCTGAACCGTCCTCACGGTCTCGCCGACGATCCAGCGATTGACCGGGAGCTCGGCGCGTGGCGGCTCGATCGCCTTCGAAGCGCCGATCCCGTTGGCCTGGCAGAAGCGCGCCGCGTTCCACAGCTTGGTGGCGAAGTTGCGATAGCCTTCGACCCGTTTCTCATCGAGCTTGATGTCGCGGCCCTGGCTTTCCATCGCTGCCAGCGTGAATCGAAGGGCGTCGGCGCCGTAGCGTTCCACGATTCCGAGCGGATCGACCGTATTGCCCTTCGACTTGGACATCTTCTGGCCCTTGGAGTCGCGGACCAGGCCATGAAGGTAGAGCGTCTTCCACGGTCGCTCGCCCAGGAAGTGATAGCCCTGCATGGCCATTCGGGCATCCCAGAAGAAGATGATGTCGAAGCCCGAGATGAGGACGTCGTTGGGATAATGACGCCGAAGCATGTCGGTCTGCTCGGGCCAGCCCAGGGTGGCGAAGGGCCACAGCGCCGACGAGAACCAGGTGTCAAGAACATCGGAATCGCGGCGAAGCGGCCGGTCCCCTGCCTCGCGCCTCGCTTCCTCCTCCGTCTCGGCGACGAAGACGTTGCCCTGATCGTCGTACCAGGCAGGGATCTGATGCCCCCACCAGAGCTGGCGCGAGACGCACCAGGGCTGGATGTTCTCGAGCCAGTTGAACCAGGTCTTCTCCCAGGTCTTCGGGACGACCTTGATCTCGCCGGAGCGAACCGCCTCGATCGGCCGCTTCGCCAAGGTCTCGGCATCGACATACCATTGGTCGGTGAGCCAGGGCTCGATGACAACTCCGGAGCGGTCACCATAGGGAAGCTGGATCACCCGCTCCTCGACCCGTTCGAGAGCGCCCGATTGCTCCAGTCGCTCGACCACCAGGCGGCGCGCGTCGAAGCGATCGAGGCCGATCAGCTCGTCCGGCACGAGACCGTCCTCGGTCTGGACGACCCGCGCCTGCGAATCGAGCATGTTGAGCATCTCGACGGCCTTCATTCCGGCGCGTCTGCCGACCTCGAAGTCGTTGAAATCATGGCCCGGCGTGATCTTGACCGCGCCGGAGCCGAGCTCCGGATCGGCATGTTCGTCGGCGATGATCGGGACGAGCCGGCCGGTTATCGGCAGCCGCACCTTTCGGCCGACGAGGTCGCGATAGCGCTCATCCTCGGGATGAACCGCGACGGCCATGTCGGCGAGCATCGTCTCGGGCCGCGTCGTCGCCACCCGGATCGCGCCGCTGCCATCCTCCAGCGGATAGGCCAGGTGCCAGAAATGACCCTGGACCTCTTTCGTCTCGACCTCGAGATCGGAAATGGCGGTGCCGAACTTGGGGTCCCAGTTGACCAGCCTCTTGTCGCGATAAAGCAGGCCGTCGCGGTGAAGCTGGACGAAGACACGGGTCACCGCCGCGGAAAAGCCGGGATCCATCGTGAACCGCTCGTTCGCCCAGTCGCACGAAGCGCCGAGCCGGCGCAGCTGCCGGGTGATCGCCCCGCCGGACTGGGCCTTCCATTCCCAGACATGCTCGACGAAAGCCTCACGACTGAGATCGGCGCGGCGGACGCCCTGGCTCTCCAGATTGCGCTCGACCACCATCTGGGTCGCGATCCCGGCATGGTCTGTGCCGACCACCCACAGAGCGTCCTTGCCCTTGAGCCGGGCATGGCGGGTGAGGACATCCTGGAGGGTGATGTCGAGGGCGTGGCCGATATGGAGCGAGCCGGTGACGTTGGGCGGCGGAATGACGATGGTGAAGGGATCCGCTTCGGGACGCTCGGGCCGGAACAGCCCCTGCTCTTCCCAAAGAGAGTACCAGCGCGACTCGATCGCGGCCGGGTCGAAGGTCTTCGGCAATTCGGTCATGCCGCGCTCATAACGGCGGGACGGACGATGACAATGGTGGCCGCCGCTGCGCGGCCTCGCCGATCGCTGCGAAGACTAGGGGCGGCGCGTGATTCGAGCGATCTCGCGGGTGACGAGCTCCTCGACGATCTCCGGCAGATGCTCGTCCAGCCAATCCTTCAGCATCGGCCGGAGCATGTCCCGGACCACGGCGTCGAGCGCGCCTGTGTCGGGCGCCGATTCCTCGCGCTGGCGGAGCGCCGACAAGGCCGCCAGCTTCTGCCGGCTGGCGTCGGCGGCATCGCTGGACATCAGTCCGGTGGCGTCCGACACCGGGTCGTCGAGCTCGAGCACGTCGTCGTCGCCCGGGGGATCCGCAGGCGGGGCCTCCGCTCGCGGCAAACGCCGGGCGCGCGCGGCCGCGGCCGCCCCGTCGTCGGCAATCACCCGTTTTATGGAGGCCAGTATCTCCTCCATCGACGGATCCTGTTGAATATCGCCCATAACCGAGCGCTTTTATTACCTATTGGGGAAGCTGTGTCACGGGGCTGTTTGCGTCAGCCGGCGCGGTTCGCGTGGAAACCGCGCGAACCGGCGGGCCGTCGTTCCAATCCGACCAGCTGTCGGCATAGCGCTCGTAATTGACCGTCGGGTCGTAGAGCGCGCCGCCGTCCAGATTGAGGTCCTCGGCCTCGGCCAGGCCCATGACGTTGAGCAGCTGAAAACCGGCGACATAGGCGTCGCGGCGGGCGGTGACGAGCGCGACCTGGGCATTGAGGAGCTCCTGCTCCGCGTTGAGCACGTCGAGGATGTTGCGGGTGCCGACCGTCTGCTCGGCGCGCGTGCCCTCGAGCGCAAGCTCGTTGGCGGCGACCGCGATCGTGTTCGATTCGATCGCGTCATTGGCCGCGTCATAGGCAGCGAAGGCGGCCCTCGCGTTCGAGACGACGCTGCGCTCGACCGCGATCGACTGCTCGATCAGGGCGCCGCGAATCGCCTGCGCCTGCCTCACCCGGGCACTTGCCGCACCGCCCTGATAGAGCGGAAGCGAAAGGGTCAGGCCGATGCCCGTGCTGGTCGTGCTGTTGGGCGGCGCATTCGCTCCCGGGGCGAGGCCGTCGTCGCCGGAGCCGAGGGCGTTGAAATAGCGGGTGCCGCTCGTGGCGGAGACGGTGGGAAGACGAAATCCGCGCGCGACCCTGACGTCGAAGCCGGCAGCGCGGGCCTGGGCGACGATCGACTGAAGATCGGCATTATTGGCAAGCGCGACCTGGGTCGCCTGGTCGGGCGTCCCCGGCAAGCTCGGCAGTGGCGGCGGCGGCTGGAGATCGGCCGGCAACAGACCGATGACCCGCCGATAATTCTCCTCGCTCGCGCGGAGCCGTCCCTCGGCGTCGGCCAAAGTGCTTCGCGACAGCGCCAGTCGAGCCTCGGACTGGGCGACGTCGGTCCGGGTGAGGTCGCCGACTTCGAATCGGTCCCGGGTGGCCTGCAGGTTGGTGTCCAGGACCCGCACCTGATTCTCGTTGAGGGCGACGATCGAGCGGTCGCGAATCACGTCCATGTAGGCAGCGACCGCCTCGGTGAAGATATCGCCTTCGGTCGCGCGCAGATCGGCTCTGCCGGCCTCGACCCTGACATTGGCCGCGCGCACCGAATTGCGCACCCGTCCGCCAGAAAAGAGCGGCATGCTGATATCGGCGCCGACGCTCAGGTCGCGGCCGTTGCGCCCGAGATTGCGGGTGACGACATCCTGGTTGAGCCCGACGCTGGTCGAAACCTGCGGACGGCCCTCCGCCCGCGCCAGAGCGACGCCTTCGTCGGTGCCGCGAAGCTGGGCCCGCTCGGCCATGATCGTCGGGTTGGTGGCGTAGGTCCGGACCAGCGCTTCACGAAGCGTGTCGACCTCTCCCGCCGTCGGCTGGATTTCGGCCTGGGCGAGCGCGAGACTGCTCCAAGCCATTGCAGCCGCACCGGCCGCCGCCAACAACCCTCCCCGCATCACTCTCACTCCGTCTCTCAAAAATTGAATGTCCGGGCCTTCTGGAAGCCCGGAAGCACCGCCGCGGCGGCATCCGAAAAGGCGGTCGTGCCGAACGCTCCGGCAACGACCCGGCCGACGCAGAGCCGGCTCACTCCCCCTTCGATGAGAGCCAGCGCAACCTCGCCGCCATCCGCCACCTGATCGACGATCGCCTGAGGCACCTGCTCGACCGCACCGTCGAAGAGAATGAAGTCGTAGGGCGCGCCGGCGGGATGACCCTTGGTCAACGGCCCTTCGATCAGCTCGACGCCCGTCCCGGCAAGCGCCGATCGAGCGAACGCCGCCAGCTCCGGCTGTTCTTCGACCGCGACGACCGAGGCAGCGAGACGAGCGACGACGGCGGCCGAATAACCGGTAGCGGCGCCGATCACGAGCGCCCGCTCGCTTCCGCGCAGACCGGCCTCGCTGAGCATCCGGCCCAGCGCCATCGGCGAGTTGAGCTCGCGGCCATGTCCGAGCGGAACGAGGACATCGGCATAAGCCGCCGCGCACCGTTCCGCCGGAACGAAACGCTCGCGAGGCACCTCGCCCATCGCCGCGACGACCCGTGGATCGTTGACCCCGGTGGTGCGGAGTTGGCTCGCCACCATGGCGCGGCGCATCTGCTCGAAATTATGGTCGGTCATGTCGGGGTCTTACTCGCACAGCTGTCTTATTGTCGCAATACACTTAATGGTCCTTGCGGCTTTTATCGGCAAGCCATGACGAGGCCAAGCGGAGAGTAAGGCAAGCATGCCACGGCCCTGCAGCAAGAGCCGTGCCAGCCCGACACCGGCTTGCAAGCGGAGTTTGCGGCCCCCGCTTCTGTTCGATTCCGGACATTGAGCGTTCGCTCGCGGACGATCCCGGCGAACATTTGGCCGGCGCCGCCCGGCTGCTATGACGAGTCGATGCCGCAGGAACAGACTCGTGACGCCCCATTCGACCGCGAGCTCCGGCGGCTTCGGCGCGACCGCGCCGCTCGAAGTGCAGTCGCCGCAGACTATCTTCATCGCCGGGCGGCCGAGGAGATTCTCCATCGTCTCGAGATGGTGAAGCGCCGGTTCGAGACGGTTCTTCTGATCGGTTGCGCCGACCTCTGGCTGGCCGAAAGGTTGAGCGAAAAAGGGATCCGCGTGCGTGCCTGCGATCCCGGAGCGCTCTTCGCCCGACGTGCCGGCGGCGTTCAATGCGACGAGGATCTTCTGCCCT
>CBIGXQ010000010.1:0-32083 GCA_966193865.1 uncultured Sphingosinicella sp.
CCCAGCGCTGGCCCGACGGCAGCGCGACCGGCGAGAATGCCTTCGTCATACCGACCATGGGTTGAGCGAAAGCGGGCGAGACTTCGATTGAACTCAATGACTTCGCTATGCTACGCCCGGCTCGCTTAAGGGAGGTATTCAGTCCATGCGTTTCTTTTTGGTGTCCGCATTACTCGCCGCAACCGTGACCGCGCCGATGCCTGCGCTCGCCTTCGCCTTCGACGACAATCGCGACGACAAGATCGTCTGTCGCTCGAACCGCGATCATGTCGTCGGCACCCGGATCCGCGCCGAGCGCGTTTGCCGGACCCGCGCCGAATGGCGCCAGCTCGAAGAGCATACGCAGCGGGAGCTTCAGCAGGTTCGCGACGGCCAGGCGCCCAACGCGCCCGCGGCCGGCTCTGCGACCGCCGGCGGTCCCGCCTGACGGTCGACGCGAACTTCTTATCCTGTCGAAAAGGCCGGCAGCTCGATGGGCTGCCGGCCTTTTTCTCATTGGCGAAGTCGGGTTGATACGCGGGCCGTGGCCGGTCCGGATTTGAAGAAGACAGCTTGTTCGTGTAATCTCCGGCTTCGCCTTTCGAGAGGAATGGGCATGAATCGTCAATTGCTGCTCGCGTTCCTAGCCGCTTCCGTTGCCGCGCCCATTCCAGCCATCGCGGCACATGCCGACGGCGATCGCGACAACCAGACCGTCTGTCGCCGTAACGACGGCGGCAATCTCGGGACGAACATCCAGAGGCGGACTCGGGTCTGCAAGACTCGGGCTGAGTGGCGGCAGCTCGAGGAGCATACCCAGAACGAGCTGCAGCAGGTGCGCGACGGCCAGCAACCGCGTGTCGGCGAGGGCGCCAGCCTCGTCCCCGGGCCTGGCGGAGGCCCGTCCTGACCCTCGCTGCAAGGCCGGGCCGCAACGGGCTCGTTCGTTGAAGCCGCGATTGGACGCCTAGCTGCGTAGCGAATAGCGTGGACAGAACGATCCACCGACAGATTGGCGCTGCCTCTCGTTCGTGCTAGAGTGTCGAAGCTCGCCTTTTACGGGGAGTTGACGATGTATCGGCATCTGCTGCTCGCGCTCTTCACCGCCTCCATCGCCGTCCCGATTGGGGCTTCCGCCCTCGACGACAGAGCCACGAGGGACAATCCTCTGGTTTGCAAGCGTGATCGCCAGACCCAGGTCGGATCGCTCTTCCGGGCGCCGAGAACCTGCATGCTGCGCTCTGAGTGGCGCGAGCACGAAGCGCATGTTCAGCACGAACTTCAACAGGTTCGCGATGGCCGGGAGGCCAACAGACCCCCTGTGGAGGGATCGCCGGCACTGGGGCGTCCCGGACCCAATTGAGCCCATCGAGCGGCGTTCGCGCTTCGCCGGAAGAGAATGATGGACGAGGTCTCCGGGCCAAGGTCCAGGATCCGGCTGGGCCCGGTTCCTGTTGGGATCAGAGGAAGATCGCCTCGTAGCGCGTTCCGCGCGGATCCTGTCCGATCGGGACGATGAAGATGCCGACGGCCTCGTCGCCGAACCGGAAGGGGTATGTCGCCTGGGGCAGCATCGGCTGGGGAGGCCCGATGAATTCGAGCCTGAACGAACCGCCGCTTCGCCCCATCGACGGAAGTTCCTGGGCCGACTGGAGCTTCAGGACCAGGCTTCCGCCCTGGAACGCCACCTCGAAGCCGGTGCCGAGGCGAGGCGTGAAATCCGCCAGGGTCAGGATCCGCATCGAATCGCCCATCAGCCGACTGTCTCGCCCGGACCGACGCCCCAGATCTGGTCGGTGCGGATATAGCCGTTTCGCCCGCTTACGTCGAAGAAGCACCAGCCGTCGCTGCACCGCGAGATCCGGCCGACCACGCCCGGCTCGGCCCGGAAACGCACCGGGGAAGCGGCATCGGGATCCTCGTGGAGCGGTTGCGGCGAATCGCCTCGGACGAGCGCCGTCCTCGTGTCGCTGAGCAGCTGTACCATCATCCAGCCAATGGTGCCGTCCGGATCCCGGATCTTGCGCCACGTCTGATAGACCTCGATCACCTGGATCGGCAGATCGGCACGGACATAGAGCCAGGTCGCCGGGAAGTTGCGCCCCGGGCCGGTCCGCATCATCGCCCGTCCGGCCGAGATCGACGCCCAATAAGGCGTTTCTCGAGGTTGCTGCGCCTCGGCGACGGAAAGGGACCCCGCCGCCGCGAGCACCAGCAGCGCCGCCAATCCACGAATGATCGGTCCCGACTTCACGGCAGATCAATAGCCCGTCTGGATGCGTTCGACGAGTTGCTTCACGGTCGGCACGAACCCGTTCGAATAGAAAGGGTCGGACTTGAATCGGAAGGCCGAATGGCCGGCGAACATGAGATTGTCGTCGACCGGGCCGCCATGGGCGATGTCCTGAAGGGTCTTCTGGATGCAGAAGCTGCGCGGGTCGGCGAGCCGTCCGGTCGTGTTCTTCTCATTGTCCGCCCAGGACGAGAAGCCGCATTGCGAAAGGCAGCCCATGCAGTCGGCCTGGTCCTTTCGGATCCAGTGCTTCTCCTCGGGAGTGACGAAGACGAGCGTCTCGTCGGGAGTCTTGAGCGCTTCGGTGAAGCCCTGCGCATACCATTCTCGAGCGTGAAGCAGATCGCCCTTGGTGACCCAGAAATTCTTCTTGCCGGCGACCCCGACGTCGAGCTGGAAGCTGTGGTCGCCGAGCGATTCCTTGGTGAAGGCGATCTGGCGCTGCGAACGCGCCTCGAGCGCGCGCAGGAAGCGGTTGCGCACCGCCGAAGAATAGAAGCCGGTCGGCGAGAAGCGGTGGAGCAGGATGTCGCCCTCCTCCAGAGTCATCAAACGCTGCTTCCATTGTTCCGGGATCGGGCTTTCCCGCGTGAGCAGTGGGCGGGTGCCGAACTGGAAGGCGATCTGGCCGAGCTCCGGATTGTCGATCCAATGCTCCCATTCCTTCAGGTTCCAGACTCCGCCGGCCATGACGATCGGAACGTCGTCCGAAATACCGCCGCTCCGCATCGTCTCGCGAAGCGCCTTGACCCGCGGATAGGGATCCTGCGGCTGAAGCGGGTCTTCCGCGTTGGACAGGCCGTTATGACCGCCGGCCAGCCAGGGATCCTCGTAGACCACCGCCGAAAGCCATTCGGCCGCCTTCGAATAAGCGCGCTTCCACAAGGCGCTGAACGCCCGGGCGGAGCTGATGATCGGAAGATAGGAGACGCCGTAGGAAGCCGCGATCTCGCTCAGCTTGTAGGGCATGCCAGCGCCGCAGGTCACTCCGGAGACGAGGCCCCGGGTCCGCTCGAGGACGCCGTGGAGCACGCGCTGGGCGCCGCCCATCTCCCAGAGCACGTTGATGTTGATCGCGCCGCGCCCGCTGGCGATGTCATAGGCACGCTGGACCTGCTGGACAGCGCCGTCGATGGCATAGCGGACCAGTTCCTCGTGGCGCTCGCGCCGGGTCAAGGCGTGATAGACCTGGGGGATGATCTTCCCCTCCGGATCGTAACTGTCGGCATTGACCGCCGAGACGGTGCCGATGCCTCCGGCAGCGGCCCAGGCACCCGAGCTGAGATGGTTCGTCGCGGAGACGCCTTTCCCGCCTTCGATCAGCGGCAGCACTTCACGGCCCGCATAGCGGATCGGGCTAATCCCCTTGAACATCATTCCTCCAGGTACAGAAAGCGCAGCCTATAAGAGCATTAGGGTCCGCACGCAAAAGTTGATGCTCCAGGCGCGGTTCCGGGAAAACGCACCGGCCAGCCCGGTCGTTTCATGAACAAAGAGTGCAAAAGCGGCAACTTGGCAAGAGTCGCCGACGGAGCGAAAGCGCTCGCCCGGTGAAGCTCGCTTGCGCCCGCCTGGATTTCGCTTCATTCCTACTGACATCGATGTTCGCTTATCGGGGGAGGGTGGGAATGAAGCTTTCGAAAACCTGGCTTTGGGCGTCGGCGGCCGCCGCCGCTGCTTTGGCTGCGGCTCCGGCTTCGGCGCAGCGGGTCGACCGAATCGTCGCTTTCGGCGATTCCTATGCGGACGACGGCAATCTCTTCGAGCTGCTCGGCATTGCCAGGCCACCGGTCTATGGCAATGGCCGCTTCTCGAACGGCACCAATTTCGTCGACACCATGGCTCAGCTGCTCGGCGTTCCGGTCGACAATTTCGCGATCGGCGGCGCCTTCACCGGCAACGGCAACATCAACGGCCCCGGAATTCCCGGCTTCGTCACCGAATATCAGTCCTTCCTCGCCGGCGGCGGGCCCGCCGCCTTCCCTCGGGTGAGCGGCAGCTTCGATTCGAACGATCTCGCCGTCGTCTCGATCGGCGGCAACGATGCCCGCGCCTACGAACGAAGCCTGGGTCTCACGCCGAGCTCGGACCAGATCGCCGGGCTCATCGCCGGCGCCCCGGCTCAGGCCAGTCTTCGAGTCGCCGAAGCGACGACGGGCCTCAATGCCCTCGTCAATGCCGGCACCCGCAACATCACCTTCCTCGCCGGCGACGTCGGCCGCCTTCCGGAGGTTCGCGGGCTTCCGGTCGCCGCGGTCGGAAGCGCCTACGCCACCGCCTTCAACAACGGCATGAAGACCTCGCTCGCCGGCCTGGCCGACCAGGGCGTGATCGTGAACTATCTCGATCTCAACCTGATCGGCGATGTCGTCGAGAACAATCTCTCCGCCTTCGGGCTGGTCAGCGCCGGCGCCTGCCCGATCTCCTGCGTCACCACCAATCCGGAATTGCTCGGCCAATATCTTTTCTATGTCGACCAGGTGCACCTCACCTCGGCCGGCTTCGCCATCGTCGGCCGCTATGCGGTCCGCCAGCTCGAGGCGCCGCTCCAGCTCGAGGCTCAGGGCGAGACCGGCCTTCATGCCGCCTCCTCCTTCGGTTCGACCTTGCTCGGCCGGCTCGAATTGTCCGACGCCCGGTTCGGCGTCGAAGGCGACGGCAGGATCGCCTTCTTCGTCAGCGGCGACAGCGCCACCGCCGACCGGGATTCGACGCCGACCAGCTTCAGCTATGATCTCGACACGACCGGCGTCTCCGGCGGGGTCGAATATTCGGGCGGAGGAATCGCGATCGGCGCCGCTCTCAACTATTCGCGCGGCGAGGCCGATCTGGGTTCAGGAACCGCCCGGACCGAGGCCAAAGGCTGGCAGGGCGGGCTTTATGGCGGCTGGTCGGGGGGCGGCGCCTTCGTCCAGGGCTATGCCAGCTATGGCGAGATCGATCTGGATGTGGAGCGCGACGCGGTCATCGACCAGATTGCCGGCCGAACCGACGGCAATGTGATGAGCGCCGGCGCCAAGGCCGGCTTCCTGTTCGATTTCGGCGGCGCCCGGGTCGGGCCGGTGGTGGGCGTCCGCTACGCCGAGGTGGATCTCGACGGCTTTACCGAGGCCGGCGATCCGGTCCTGACACTGAACGTCGAGGATCAGGAACTGACCAGCCTTGTCGGCAATGCCGGAATCGAGCTTCGCGGAAGCCTGGACGTGGCTGGCCTCGCCGTCCGTCCTTATGCTTCGGCGACGGTCGAGCGCCAGTTCGAGGATGATCCGCGGACGATCCGTTATGCCCTCACCGCCGCCCCCGGAATCGTCAATCAATGGGCCGTTCCGGGCCGTTCCGACGAGATGTACGGGCGCCTGAGCGGCGGCGTGAACTTCGATCTCGGCCGGACGATAAGCCTCCAGGCGAACGCCACCGGAACCCTGGGCCAGGACGAAGGCAGCGAATTGGCCGGCTTCGTCGCGCTTCGCCTCAGCCTCTAGACGTCTCTTCCAGGGCGGCCTGCTCGGCCTTCTCGATCCGGTCGAGCAGGCGGTCGATGGCTTCGACCGCCTGGGGCTCCTCGAGCGTCGGGGCATGGCCGACCCGGGGCACGGTGACGCTTTCCATGCCGGGGATCTCCGCCTTCATCCGATCGACGGTGGCCGGGCTCAGAAGGTCCGAGACTCCGCCGCGGACGACCAGCGACGGCCTTCCGCCAAGCGCCTTGAAGGCCGGCCACAGATCGAAGCCGGTTTCGTTTCCCGCCTGCCTGAAGGGTTCGGCGATCCGCATGTCGTAATCGAGCAGGATCCGGCCGTTGGGGGTCAGCTTGCACAGCCGTTTCGCGTAGACCAGCCACTGGTCGAGGTTCCATTCGGGATAGCGGTCGTGCTGCGCCTCGGCGAGGAAGCGTGCGGCGTGAAGCCATGTCGGCCAGTCGCGCGCCCGGCCGACATAGGAACGGATCGTGTCGAGCCCGCCTTCCTCGATGACCGGTCCGATATCGTTGATCAAAGCTCCGGCGAGGCGCTTGTTGTCGGTCGAAGCGAGCAGGGAGGTAATCAGCCCGCCGAGCGAGGTTCCGAACGGGATGAAGCGGTCGATGCCGAGCTCGGCGATCAGCACCTCGACGTCCTGATGATAGATGTTCGAGACATAGGTCATCGGATCGCGGGCATATTCGCTGCCGCCGCGCCCGCGAAGCTCGACGCAGATCAGGCGCCAGCGGCCGGCGAGGCGTTCCGCGACGCCTTCGAAATCACGCGCGTTGCGGGTCAGGCCCGGGATGCAGAGGATCGGCGGGCGGGAGCCATCGCCCTGATAATCGCGGTAATGGAGCCGAAGGCCGTCGCTGGACTGCCAGTAACCGTCGGACCAATCGGCCATGTTCCATTCCCCCTGCGGCCTCTCCCCCATATCGGCAGAAAGGGAGCGAGCGCAAATGCGCGGTTGGGACTGGCGAAAAGACTTGTGCCGGAGCGTCTTAGCCGTATTGTTCGAATAACTCACCAGGGAGAGCCGAAATGGGCATGGCAATGCTTCGCAAGGAAGAAGAAGGTCGGGAAGGCTCCGGCCCGGCGGCCGAGGCCCTGGTCTTCGACAAGCTTCGCGAGTTGACCCGCAACGGCTATGTGCCGAATTCCTCGGCGCCGACCACGAGCAGTGGAATCCTTCTCCGCCACGAATCGGCGCCCGACCTCATCCTCCAGCCCGATGGCTCGATCGACCTGCCGCTCGGCCAGAGGACGAAGCCGGTGATCGCCGCCGTCCAGCCGCGGATGGCCAAGCTGAGGATCCTCACCATCACCGTCCTTGCCGTGGGTCTCTGGTTCCTGTCGGTGGCGATTACGGCCTCGATCCTCGAGGGCATGTAGGAACCCCGGCGCCCCCGGCGGCTTCTACGTCGGTGGCCATTCCTCCCTTGCCTTCGCCCTACCGCCCCGATCCCGCGATCCTCGCTCTCGGCGACGAATTTTACGATTCCGTCCGATCGGCGGCCTTTCCGCAGGCGATATTGCGGTTCAGGAACGACCTTTGGGCGCCCGCCGTCGGCCTCGATGGCCTCGACGATGAAGCCTGGATCCGGCATTTCGCCCGGTTCGAGCCGCTCCCCGACAATCTTCGCGAGCCGCTGGCGCTGCGGTATCACGGCCACCAGTTCAGGGCCTATAATCCGGACATTGGCGATGGCCGCGGATTCCTGTTCGCCCAGCTTCGCGACGGCACCGATCGGCTTCTCGACCTCGGCACCAAAGGCTCAGGCCAGACGCCGTACAGCCGCTTCGGCGACGGCCGGCTGACCCTGAAGGGCGCGGTCCGCGAGCTCCTCGCGACCGAGATGCTCGAGGCGCTTGGAGTCGAGACGAGCAAGACCTTCTCGCTCATCGAAACCGGGGAGGCGCTGGAGCGCAACGACGAGCCCTCCCCTACCCGGTCGGCGGTGCTCGTCCGGCTCAGCCATGGCCATATCCGGATCGGCAGCTTCCAGCGGCTCGCTTATCTGGACCAGCCGGACAATATCCGAAAGCTGACCGACTATTGCCTCGTCACTTTTTTCGGCGAGGAAGGCGGCGAAGACGGTCCGGCCCGCTTGCTCGACCATGTCGTTGCAGGGACCGCTCGGCTCGCCGCGGCCTATATCGCCGCCGGCTTCGTCCATGGCGTCCTCAACAGCGACAATATCAACATCACCGCCGAAAGCTTCGATTACGGCCCCTGGCGCTGGACGCCCGATTGGGACGGCCATTTCACCGCCGCCTATTTCGACCAATTCGGCCTTTACAGCTTCGGCCGCCAGCCCGAGGCGATCCACTGGGACGTCGTCCAGCTGGCGCAATCGCTTCGGACGATCGCAGAGGCCGAGGTCCTGACCCCGGCGCTCGAGACCTTCCCCGAGCGATTCCAGAAGGCGCTTCGCGACGCGCTGTTCCGGCGGCTCGCCATCGAGCCGAGGGACGAGGCGGCCGACATGGCGTTGATGGTGGCGATCGAAGAGGCTCTGGCGAAGCGGACGGTGGAGATCGATCGCTTCTTCTTCGATTGGCGCGGCGGTCGCCGCCGCGGCGGATCCTCCGCGGACTCCGCTTATGACGGCGAGGCCTTTCACCCTTTCCGATCGCTGGTCGCGGACTATCGGGAAAGCGAAGGGGCGCTCGATCATCCCTACTGGTCAGATCCCGAGCCGTGCTCGATGCATATCGAGGAGGTCGAGGAGATCTGGTCGCGGATCGACGAAAGGGATGATTGGACGGGGCTCTACGACAAGCTCGGTGCGGTTCGCCGGATGGGCGACGCCATGCGTTCAAGAAGCCGCCCGGATGCTTGAAAAATCCGTCGCCCCCGTCATGAGTGCGTTCCGTGTCCGAAACCCTCACCTCGTTTGAGCCGGCAACCGGCGCCGTCCTGTGGACCGGCGCGTCGGGCGACCCCGATGCTCAGGTCGCCGCCGCCCGTTCCGCCTGGGCGGGATGGGCGTCGAAGCCGTTTGGCGTTCGCGTCGAAACCCTCCGCCGCTTCGCCAACGCCGCCCGGGCGAAGCTCGAGCCGTTCGCCGATTTGATCGCCCGCGAGACGGGCAAGCCGCTCTGGGAAGCGCGAACCGAAGTCGAGGCGGTCATCAACAAGGTCGAGATCTCGATCTCGGCTTATGCCGACCGAACCGCCCAGCGCCGCCTCGAAGGCGCGATGGGGACCAGGGTCGCCGTTCGACACAAACCCCATGGCGTTCTGGCGGTGCTCGGCCCCTATAATTTTCCCGCTCACCTGCCGAACGGGCATATCGTTCCGGCGCTGATCGCCGGCAATGCGGTCGTGTTCAAGCCGAGCGAGAAGACGCCGGCCGTCGGCGAGTTCCTCTGCTCCCTCTATCGGGAGGCGGGAGTCCCGGAGGGGGTCGTCGGCTGCGTCCAGGGCGGCCCCGCCGTGGGCAAGGCGCTCGCCGCCAATCCGGGGCTGGACGGTCTCCTCTTCACCGGCTCCGCCCGGGCGGGAATCGCGCTCCACCGCCAGTTCGCCGATTCACCGCACAAGATCCTGGCGCTCGAGATGGGCGGCAACAATCCGCTCGTCGTGTGGGACGTGAAAGACGTTCATGCCGCCGCCGCGATCGCCGTCCAGTCTGCGTTCCTGAGTGCCGGCCAGCGCTGCACTGCGGCCCGGCGGCTGATCGTCCAGGACGGCCAGCACGAGGCGCTGGTGAAGTCGATCTCTGCCTTGATCGACCGGCTGATCGTCGATCATCCCCATGCCAGCCCAGCGCCCTTCATGGGCCCGGTCATCGACAATCCGTCCGCCGATTCGCTCCAGGAAGCCTATCTCGATCTGCTCGGCCGCGGCGGCCGGGCGATTCGCCGGCTCGACCGCAAGTCCGACGATCGCCCCTTCCTCACGCCCGCTCTCGTCGACGTGACCGAGGTCGAGCGAAGGCCTGACGCCGAGCTGTTCGGTCCGGTCCTCCAGCTCATCCGGGTCGCGGATTTCGATTCGGCCATTATCGAGGCCAATGCCACAAGATACGGGCTCGCCGCCTCGCTCGTCGGCGGCTCACCCGAGCTGTACGACCGCTTCTGGGCCAATGTCCGGGCCGGAGTCATCAACTGGAACGGGCCGACCAACGGCGCCCCGTCGAAGGCACCATTCGGCGGCATCGGACTGTCGGGAAACCACCGGCCGAGCGCCTATTACGCCGCCGATTATTGCGCCTATCCGGTGACCAGCTCCGAGGCGGAGAGCGTCCGGGCGACGATCGGCGTCGGCCTCGCCGACCCGACCCAGCCGGCGAACATCGAAGGCTGAGACCAGAGCCTATTCAACAAGTTAAGACCGGGCCGCGCGCCCGGTCAGTCCACCAGGCGCCGGCTGGCATAGACATATTCCATCGCCAGCCGCCGCGCCGTTTCCGGCAGATTGGCGGCGGCGGCATGGCCGCCCTCCATATTCTCGTAATAATGATAAGGCTGGCCGAGCTCAGCGAGACGCGCCGCGGCCTTGCGGCCATGAACCGGAGTGACCCGGTCGTCTGCGGTCGAGCTGTGGATGAACGGCATCGGGTAGGTCACGTCGCCGCGGAGCCTCTGATAGGGCGAATAGGCCTCGATCCAGGCTCTTTCCTCCGCAATCCGCGGATCGCCATATTCGCCGATCCAGGACGCGCCGGCGCCGATCAGATGGTAGCGAAGCATGTCGAACAGCGGCACCTGGACGATGGCGGCGTTGAACAGGTCCGGCCGCTGGGTGATGGCGGTTCCGACGAGGAGGCCGCCCTGGCTTCCGCCGATCACCCCCAATCGGCGCGGGCTGGTGAAGTTGCGGCGGATCAGGTCCTCGGCGACCGCGATATAATCGTCCCAGGTACGCTGCTTGTTGGCGCGCTGCGCGGATTGATGCCAGTCGGGCCCGAACTCGCCGCCGCCGCGCAGATTGGCGACGACATAGGCATTGCCCTGCTCAAGCCACAGCCGGCCGAGGGTGGCTGAATAAGTCGGAACAAGCGCGTTCTGGAATCCACCATAGCCGTAGAGGAGAGTCGGCGTCGTCCCGTCGTTGCGCATGTTGCGCGGACGGACCAGGAAATAGGGGATCCGGGTGCCGTCACGGGAAGTGGCTTCGAGCTGCTCGACGATATGGTTGGACGAGTCGAATCGCGGCGGAGTCGATTTCAGCGTCTCCAGCCGGCCGCTCTCTCCGTCATAATACCAGAGCGTCGTCGGAGTCAGATAATCGGTGACGGTGAACATCGCCTCCTCCGATTCGTCGGATGCCGAGGCGATGGAGATCGAGGCGTTGGCGGGCAGTGCGATCGGAGTCGAGCGCCAGGCGCCGTCGACATGATCGAAGGCCACGGCGCGGCCGCGGACATTGTCGAGAATCGAGACGAGCAGCCGACCGCGGGTGGTGGCGACATTGCTCAGAGTCTGCCGGTCGCCCGGAGCCCAGACCAGTTCCGGCGCGGCCGCCAGCGGGTCGCTTTTCCACTCGGCGAGGTCGTAGGAGATGATCGAATCGGTCCGGAATTCGTTCTGCGGCGTCGGCTTCCAGGGCTCGTTGAGCTGGGCCAGGAGCCGGCCGTCGACGATTCCGAGGAGGGCCGAGCGCTCGGGCAGGTCGAGAGTGATATTGCCTTCGGCTCGGATGAGCGTGAATCGGGCGCGGAAGGCGTCGAGATAGCGATAGGCGACGGTGCCGTGGACGGTCCCTTCACTGTCGCGAAGGACGAAGGCGGCGGCAGCGACGTCGCTGGGCTCGCCCCTGAACACCTCCACCGCCTGATCGAGACTCTGGCCTCGGCGAAGGCGCTTGATGACAAACGCATAGCCCGATTCCGTCATCGTTCCCGGACCCCAGTCGCGAGCGATCAGGATCGTGTCTTCATCCTCCCAGGCCACTTCCTGCTTGCCTTCGGGGACGTGAAAGCCGCCTTCGACGAACGTCCGGCTGACGGTGTCGAACTCCCGAACGACATTGGCGTCGCGGCCGCCGTCGGAAAGAGAGACGAGGCACCTGGTATCGTCGGGGGGAAGGCATTGCATTCCCTGATAGACCCAGGACTTGCCCTCGGCGCGGGCGAGCGCGTCGACGTCGAGAACATTTTCCCATTGCGGCTGCTCGGTCCGATAGCTGGCAAGGCTCGTCCGCCTGACCAGGCCACGGACGTTGGTCTCGTCCTGCCAGAAATTATACAGGCCGTCCGCCCGGATCTGGACGAACGGGATCCGGTCGCGCGCCTGAAGCACTTCGAGAGCGCGGTCGTACATGCCCTGGTAGCGCGGGTCCGACTGGAAGGTGGAAAGCGTTCGCTCGCTCTCGGCTCGGGCCCAGGCCAAAGCCCGCTCCCCCTGCACGTCCTCGAGCCAGACATGCGGATCCGAGTCCGGCGCGGCCGCGCTCTCCTCCGAACTCGTCGCCGATCCTGCCGAGGCTGCGCTCACCAACGCCATCACTCCAACCATGAACGTGAACCGAAACGCCATTCCGCCCCTCCCGAAAACCCAGTGAAGCTTAGGAAGCGGCGGCAGGGATGGCAAACGGCCGAGCGGGAGCGTCAGCCCCGCGCCTCGGGCAGATAAGTGTCGTCGACATGGTCCGAGAAGCGCGTGATCTTGGCTTCGAACTTCATCTTCACCTTGCCGGTGGCGCCGTGCCTCTGCTTGCCGATGATGAGCTCTGCAATGCCGTAGGCGCGGGCCATCTCCTCCTGCCATTTCGGGAAATCGACATGGTCGTCGGCAGGCTGGCGCGAAGCGAGATAATATTCCTCGCGATAGACGAACCAGACCATGTCGGCGTCCTGCTCGATCGACCCCGATTCGCGAAGGTCGGACAGCTGCGGGCGCTTGTCCTCGCGTTGCTCGACCTGGCGCGACAGCTGCGACAGAGCGAGGACCGGGACCCCGAGCTCCTTGGCGAGGGTCTTGAGGCCGCGCGAGATCTCCGAAATTTCCTGGACTCTATTGTCGTTGCCGCTTTTGCCGGTGCCCTGGAGAAGCTGGAGATAGTCGACGACCACGAGCCCGATGCCGCGCTGCCGCTTCATCCGCCGAGCCCTGGTCCTCAGGGCGGCGATGGTGAGGCCGGGCGTGTCGTCGATATAGAAAGGCAGGGTCTCGAGCTCGGCCGCGGCTCGGGCGAGATTGCGGAAGTCCTGCTGGCTGATCTTGCCCATGCGCAGCGCTTCGGAGCTGATCCCCGATTGCTCGGCGAGGATTCGGGTGGCGAGCTGGTCGGCCGACATTTCCAGGCTGAAGAAGGCGACTCCGGCGCCCGCGGATTTCTCCGGGGCGATTCCGTCTTCCATGTCCTGCAGGTAGCGCCGGGCGGTGTTGAAGGCGATGTTGGTGGCGAGCGCGGTCTTGCCCATGCCGGGTCGGCCGGCGAGGATGACCAGATCCGAATGGTGGAGGCCGCCGGTCTTGGCATTGACGGTGTCGAGTCCGGTGGTAATCCCGGACAGTCCGCCGCCGCTGTTGAGCGCCTTTTCGGCCATCCTCACAGCGAGCTGGGTCGCGGCCGCGAAGGTCTTCACGCTGCCCTCGCCGCTGCCCTCCTCGGCGACCCGGTAGAGCGCCGCTTCGGCGGCTTCGATCTGGCCCTTGGGATCGACGTCGTCGCTCGTATCGAGAGCGCCCTCGACCATCTCCCGGCCGACTCCGACAAGCGCGCGAAGCAAGGCGAGATCGTAGATCTGGGCGGCGAAATCGCGGGCGCCGATGATCGCCGCGCCGCTGCCGGTGAGCTGGGCGAGATAAGCGGGGCCGCCGACTTCCTTCATCTCCTCGTCGGCCTCGAAGAGCGGCCTCAGGGTGACCGGACTGGCGACCATGTTCTTGTCGAGAAGCCTCAGGATCTGCTCGTAGATCCGGCCGTGGAGCGACTCGAAGAAATGCTCCGGGCGAAGCTTGAGCTGAACGTCCTCGGCGATTCGGTTGTCGATCATCAACGCGCCGAGCAAGGCCGCTTCCGCCTCCACGTTGTGCGGAAGCACCTGCGCGCCGATTGCCGGCGCCTCGACCAAAGCCAGTGTCTGAACCATGCAGCCTTCTCCGCCTTTCCGGAGCGCTGCTCAAGCCAGCAACCCTGTGGAACTGCTGTGGATAAGGAGATTCATTCTATTCGCCGGCAGGCGCCATGGCCGGTGAGATCTCGCAAATCCTTGCGGAACAACGAAAGTCTTTGCGGTGGCGCGAAATTGCCGCGGCCGCTAACAGCCGGCCATGGGCGAGCCTCGGATCATCGACATCGAGCTGGACGAGCGATCGATCCTCAAGCGAAATGCGGACATCGAGCAGGAGCGGAAGGTCGCCATCTTCGACCTCCTCGAGAAGAATCATTTCGATCCGGCCGGCCATGACGGGCCGTTCCGGGTCCGGCTTCGGGTCGAGGAATCGCGGCTCGCGATCGAGCTGATGGACCCGAGCGGCGGCCCGCTCGACACGATCCGGATCGGGCTCGCGCGATTCCGGCGGCCGGTCCGTGACTATTTCCAGATCTGCGATTCCTATTTCCGGGCGGTTCGCTCGGGCGATCCGAAGGGCCTGGAAGCGATCGACATGGCCAGGCGCGGGCTCCACAACGAGGCGGCCGAGCTCCTCGTCGAATGCCTCGACGGCAAGGTGACGGTCGATTTCGACACCGCGCGCCGGCTTTTCACCCTGATCTGCGTCCTCCACATCAAGCAGTCGACGACGGCGGTTGACTCGCACGGCGCCGCCCCCCCATCCAGAGCAGGATGAAGCGGCTCCTCCTTTCCTGCCTTCCACTGGCCTTCATGGCCGCCTGCGCCACCCAACCGGAAGTCTACAGCCCGGTCGGCACCGTCCGCTATTCCGCGCTCGGCGCGGATCCCTTCTGGATGGTGGCGATCGGCGACGACCGGATCGTCCTCACTTTGGGCGACGAGGGCGGCCGAGCCGACGGGGCGCTCGAAAGCTATGCCTTTCCGCGGGTGTTGCCGGTGGTGAACGGCGCCTTCAGGACCTGGCAGTCGGCCGACGGGCCGGCGGTGATCAACGTCCAGGCCCGGCCCGGGCCCTGCACCGGTTCCGGCGCACGTGTCTACGAGGATCATGTCCGGGTCCGCCTTTCGGGGCGCGAGCTCAGCGGCTGCGGCGGCCGGATGGTGGGCGAAAGCCGCGGCTGATGGCGATTCTGTCGGACCGCTGGATCAGGGAGCAGGCGATTGGGCAGGGCATGATCGAACCCTTTGTCGAGGCCCAGAGGCGGGAGGGCTGCATCAGCTTCGGCCTGTCCTCTTATGGCTATGACGCCCGAGTCGCCGACGAGTTCAAGATCTTCACCAACGTCGATTCGGCCACGGTCGATCCGAAGGATTTCGCCGCCAACAGCTTCGTCGACCGCAAGACCGACGTCTGCATCATCCCGCCCAACAGCTTCGCCCTCGCCCGAACGATTGAATATTTCCGGATTCCGCGCGACGTGCTCGTCATCTGCCTCGGCAAGTCGACCTATGCCCGCTGCGGAATCATCGTCAACGTGACTCCCCTCGAGCCGGGCTGGGAGGGCCATGTCACCCTCGAATTTTCGAACACGACGCCGCTTCCGGCCAAGGTCTACGCCAATGAAGGCGCCTGCCAGTTCCTCTTTCTCCAGGGCAACGAGCCCTGCGAGGTCAGCTATGCCGACCGCGCCGGCAAATATATGGGGCAGCGCGGCGTGACCCTACCAAAGCTGTGATCCGGGCCGAAGCTGTGATCCGGCTCCTGCTCCCGCTGGGGGCGGCGACGCTGTCCGGCTGTGCCATCCCGCAGCAGGCGGTGCCGGCAGCGCGCGAAGCGGCGGGCTGGCGAAGCGTCGCCACCGATGACGACCGGGAGCGGCTTCGCGGCTGGCGGACGATCTGGCTTCAGGCGCTCGAGCGCGCCCGAAATGCGGGCCAAGGCGCGGAGATCGCCCGCGAAGGCGCCCTGCTCGATCCCGATGCCGCGCTGGCCCAGCCGCTGCCTCCGCCCGGCGACTATCGTTGCCGGACGATCAAGATCGGGAGCCAGAGCGAGAGCGGTCTCGAATATGTCGCTTATCCTGCCTATCGGTGCCGGATCGCCGCCGACGATGGCCTCCTCACCTTCACCAAGCTCAGCGGATCGCAGCGGCCGGTCGGCGTGCTCTTGCCCGACAGCGACCGGCGCTACGTCTTCCTCGGAACGCTCCAGCTCGGCGACGAGACCGGCGCCCTCCAATATGGCCGCGACCGCGAGCGCGACATGGCCGCCTGGCTCGAAAGGGTCGGCGAGCAAAGCTGGCGGCTCGTCTTTCCGTCGCCCCATTTCGAATCTTTGCTCGACGTCATCGAGCTCACTCCAGGCGCCTCCTGACAGGAAGATAACATGCGGATGAAATTGCTCGCAGCCGTGCTAATGGCCAGCGCCATGACCGGCGCCGCCTTCGCCCAGGACCTTCGCCAGTCGATCCGGCAGGACATGCCGAGTCTGCTCGAAATCTATCGCGATCTTCACGCCCATCCCGAGCTCAGCCTCCAGGAAACCCGAAGCGCCGCCCGGATGGCGGACGAAGCGCGCCGGCTGGGCTTCACCGTCACCAACGGCGTGGGCGGCACCGGCGTCGTCGCGGTCATGGAGAATGGGCCCGGGCCGGTGCTCATGCTTCGCGCCGACATGGACGCGCTTCCGGTCGAGGAACAGACCGGCCTGCCTTATTCCAGCCAGGTCCGGGCGACGAGCCTCGCCGGAGTCGAGAGCGGAGTCATGCATGCCTGCGGCCACGACACCCACATGACGGCGTGGATGGGCACCGCCCGCCGGCTGGTGGAGCTTCGCGATCGCTGGTCGGGGACCTTGGTGATGATTGGCCAGCCAGGCGAAGAGCTCGGGCTCGGCGCCAAGGCCATGCTCGACGACGGCCTGTTCACCCGTTTCCCGAAGCCGTCGCACGTCATCGCCTTCCACGATTCGGCAATGCTTCCGGCGGGAACGATCGGCTACACGCCCGGCCCCGCCCTCGCCAATGTCGATTCGGTCGACATCGTCGTTCGCGGCGTCGGCGGGCACGGCGCCTCGCCCCACACGACCCGCGATCCGATCGTCCTCGCCAGCCGGATCGTCAGCAGCCTCCAGACTCTGGTCAGCCGAGAGCTCGACCCGCTCGATTCCGCGGTGGTGACGGTGGGCAGCTTCCATTCCGGAACCAAGCACAACATCATCTCGGACGAAGCCCGGCTTCAGCTCACCGTTCGAAGCTACACGCCCGAGATCAGGCGGCAGCTGCTCGACGGAATCGCTCGCATTTCCCGCGGCGAGGCGATCGCGGCCGGAATCCCCGAGGACCGGATGCCGCAGATCAGCATCGAGGAAAATTATACGCCGGCCACCGTCAATACCGAGGCGCTGACCCGGAGCACCGCCGCCTTGTTCACCGAGCATTTCGGCGCCGAGCGGGTCCGCGAAGTCCGTCCGATCATGGCCGGCGAGGATTTCAGCCAGTTCCACCTCGCCGACCGCAATATCGAGAGCCTGATCTTCTGGGTCGGGGGAGTCCCGCAGGCGCAGTGGGACGCCGCCCAGCGCGACGGGACCGTCTTGCCTTCGCTCCACAGCCCGTTCTGGGCGCCGGAGCCCGACGCGACCATCTCCACCGCCGTCGAGGCGATGGTCGTCGCTTCGCTGGGAGTCCTTGGCCGGCGCTGAACCCAGGCTCTACTTAGATGTTGAGTCTGACGAAGCGCTCAGGCGGGCAATCTGATCCTCGCCAAGCTGCAGATCGAGAACGCCGAGCAATTCGTCGAGCTGGGCGACGCTGGTGGCGCTGGCGATCGGGGCCGTCACTCCGGGCTGGGCGGCGAGCCAGGCGAGCGCCACCTGCGCCGGACTTGCCCCGGTTTCGGTCGCCACCTCGTCCAGAACGGCGAGCACCTTGGGCCCCTTCCCTTCCATATAGCGCTTGGCCCGATCGCCGCGCGGGCTCTTGGCGAGATCCGAAGGCTCTCTGTACTTGCCGGTGAGATAGCCGTTGGCGAGGCCGTAAAAGGCGACCATGCCGAGGCCGTGACGGACGACGACGTCGCGAAGCGGACCTTCATAGGCGTTCCGGTCCATGAGATTATATTCGGTCTGAAGCACGCTGTAGGAAGCCAGGCCCTCGCGGCGGCTGACGGCGAGCGCTTCCTCGAGCCGCTCCGGCCCGATCTGCGACGCGCCGATCGCCCGCACCTTCCCGGCCTTCACCAGCCGGTCGAAGGCGCCGAGGCTTTCCTCCAAGGGGGTCGCGGGATCGTCCTTGTGCGAGAAATAGAGATCGACATGATCGCTGCCGAGCCGCCCGAGCGACGCCTCGATGCCGCGTTCGATGGTCGCCGCCGACAAACCCTCGTCGAAGCCGACCTTGGTCGCGATCAGGACGTCGTCCCGCCGGCCGCGGCGGCGAAGCCAGTCGCCGATCAGGCTCTCCGACTCGCCACCGCGATTTCCCGGAGCCCATTTCGAATAGACGTCGGCAGTGTCGATCATGACCCCGCCGCCTTCGACGAAGCGGTCGAGCACCCGGAACGCCTCGTCGCCGGTCAGATTCCAGCCGAAGACGTTGCCGCCCAGGACGAGTGGCGAAACACGAAGCCCCGATTTGCCAAGTTCCCGAATCATCAGAGCGCCTCATCCTTCCTCGTCTCGAGCGCCACGAATGCGGCTCGACGTTCACATGTTAGCGGCCCTACCCGGGAAGGCGATAGCCTTGGGAAGCGGGTCGCGAACGGTCGCGACCCCTCCTATCCCCTTGAATTGGTGCTTGACGTGCCTGGGCATCTCCTTGATGTGAACGTCGATGACCGACTTCGCCCGCCTTGCCGATCTTCCGGCCGCCGCTGCCGCGGCGCCGACGGCGCGCACGGTCGCATCCTCGCAGGCATGGCTCTGGTGGCGGAACATCTCCTCCGCGGCAGGCCGATGGCGTAGCTGGTGACCGAGATCCGACCGGATCGACGATAATCCAGAACAGCAGGCCCGCCGATTTCGGCGGGTTTTTTCATGCCTTTTGCGAGGAACACCCCATGTACCTGAACCAGGCGTTTGCGCGCGACAAAAGCGCTCTCGAGTCCGAGACCCCCACCGTCGACCATTCGCTCGACCGGCTCTATTCGGGCGAGCCTCTTTCCGCCGTCCAGTCCGAATGCCTCTTCTCCGCTCTGGTGGCGGGGGAGCTGAGCGAGCCGACGATCGCCGCGATGCTCATCGCCCTTCGATTCAACGGCGAGACGACCGAGACCCTGATCGGCGCCGCCCGCGCGCTTCGATCGGCGGATGCCGATTTCCCGCGGCCGGACTATCTCTTCGCCGATACGTGCGGGACCGGCGGCGACGGGTCGAGCTCGATCAACGTGTCGACCGCGGTTGCCTTCGTCGCCGCGGCGGCGGGCCTTCCCATCGTCAAGCATGGCAATCGATCGTTCAGCTCCCGCTGCGGCTCGGCCGACGTGCTCGAGCGGCTCGGGACGAAGCTGGACATCGATGCCGGACGTTCACGCCGGGTGCTCGACGAAACCGGGATCTGCTTCCTGTTCGCGCCGGCCTATCATCCCGGACTCGCTCATGCCGGACCGGTCCGACGGGCGCTCAAGGTCCGAACGATCATGAACGTGCTCGGCCCCTGCCTCAATCCGGCGGAGCCGCCGGTCCAGCTGCTCGGGGTAGCTCGGCCCGAGCTGCTCGAGCCGGTCGCGTCGACCCTCGCCGCTCTCGGCGTCGAGACGGCCCTGGTCGTCCATGGTTCTGGACTGGACGAGGTCGCCCTCCACGGCCCGACCGAGGCGGTTCGACTGAACAGGGGCCGAATCGAGCCGCTCTTCCTCACCCCGGAGCAAGGTGGCTTCGCCCGGGCGCCGCTCGCCGAAGTCCGCGGCGGTGACCCGGAGGAGAATGGTCTTCGCCTGGCGGCGCTTCTGCGCGGCCAGGGGAGCGAATCGGAGCGCCGGATCGTCGCGCTCAATGCCGGCGCGCTGCTGATGACGGCGGGCCTGGCGGCGGGGTTCAGCGAAGGTGTCGAAGCGGCCGAAGACGTGATCGCGAGCGGCGAAGGCGGCCGGCTGCTCGATCGCTTCGTCGAGGCGACTAATGGCTGAGCGCGGAATCCTGGAGGCGATCGTCGAGCGGAAGCGGCGCGACGTCTCGGCCCGGCTTGCCGGATCGAGCGTGGAATCGCTTCGAAGCCAGGCCGAGCCGAGCCGGCGAAGCCTTCGGGCGGCCCTCGCCAGGCCAGGCGCGCGCTTCATCATGGAAGTGAAAAGGGCCTCGCCCTCGCAAGGACTGCTCCGCGACCAGGCGGACCCGCAATCGATCGCCGCCGCTTATGCCGGCGCCGCGGACGCCGTCAGCGTCCTCACCGACAATCCCTTCTTCCACGGCTCCCTCGACGACCTCGCAAAAGTCCGCTTGGTGTTCGACGGTCCGATCCTCGCCAAGGATTTCGTCGTCGACCCCCGGCAGGTGCCCGAGGCCCGCCGACATGGCGCCGATGCGGTTCTGGCGATGCTGTCGGTCCTCACGCCGGCCGAAGCGGAGCAGGTCATCGCCGAGGCTCGGCGGCTCGGCATGGAGGTGATCGTCGAGGTCCATGACGAGGCCCAGGTCGAGCAGGCGCTTGCCCTCGACGCGCCGATCATCGGAATCAACAATCGCGACCTTCATACGCTCGAGGTGAACCTCGCCGTCACCGAGCGGCTCGCGCCCTTGATCCCGGCCGATCGCCTCGTCGTCGCCGAATCGGGAATCGGCGGCCGGGCCGACGTCGATCGTCTGGCCGGTCACGCCGATGCCTTCCTCGTCGGCTCGTCGCTCATGCGCTCGCCCGATCCGGGCCGCGCCGCCCGCTCGCTCGCCTTCGGCCGGGTCAAGGTCTGCGGCCTGACTAGCGCCGCCGATGCGCGACTCGCCGCCGGCCGCGCGACACATGGCGGGATGATCTTCGTCGCCGAATCGCGGCGCCGGATCAGCCGAAGCGAGGCGCTGCCGGTGGCGGAAGCAGCGCGAGCCTCAGGGCTCGAGACGGTCGGCGTGTTCCGCAACACGAGGCTTATGCAGGTCGCGGAGACCGCCCGGGCATTGGCCCTGGATGTCGTCCAGCTTCATGGCGAAGAGGATCCGGACTATATCGCAGCGCTTCGCAACCTCGTCGGCGGCGACACCGAGATCTGGGCGGTGAGCGCCGTCGGCGCCCGGCAGCCGTACCGGCGAACAGGCGCTGACCGGACGATCTACGACAGCGAGCGGAACGGACGCTGCGGCGGCACCGGCCGCGCCTTCGACTGGGCCCGCCTCCGCGATTCCGGCGCACTTGGCGCCGACGTCGTCGCCGGCGGCCTTTTCCCCGGCAATGCCGCCGCCGCCGCCCGGCTCGGCGCCTTCGCACTCGACGTCAATTCCGGGGTCGAAAGCGCCCCCGGCCGAAAGGACGAGGTGAAGATCCAGGCCTTCTTCGAGGCGTTGCGGGCGCCGAAGCGCGGCGAGGCCCGACCATGCGTCTGAGCGGTCGGTTCGGCAGGTTCGGCGGCGCCTATGTGCCGGAAATCCTCATGCCTGCGCTCGAGCAGCTCGAGGCGGCCTTCCTCGACGCCCAGGAGGACGAGAGCTTTCGAAGCGAGCTCGCCGATCTCCTCGGCCGTTACGCCGGCCGGCCGACCCCGCTCACCCTCTGCCGCAACCTCGGCGGCCGCGCCCGCCTCTACCTCAAGCGCGAGGATCTCCTCCACGGCGGCGCCCACAAGACCAACCAGGTTCTCGCCCAGGCGCTGCTTGCCCGGCGGATGGGCAAGACCCGGCTGATCGCCGAGACCGGCGCCGGCCAGCACGGAGTCGCCACCGCCATGGCCGGCGCCCTGTTCGGGCTTGAGACCCGGATCTACATGGGCGCCGACGATGTCGAGCGGCAGCAGCTCAACGTCTTCCGGATGGAGCTGATGGGCGCCGAGGTGATCCCGGTCACCGGCGGCGGCCGGACCCTGAAGGATGCCGTCAACGAGGCGCTCCGCGACTGGACGGCGAGCTTCGCCGATACCCATTATCTGCTCGGCACCGTCGCCGGACCCCATCCCTTCCCGCTCATGGTCCGGGAGTTTCAGCGGGTTATCGGCGCCGAGGCGCGCGCCCAGCTGCTCGAGGCCGAAGGCCGGCTCCCCGATAGGGTGATCGCCTGCGTCGGCGGCGGGTCGAACGCGATGGGGATCTTCGCCGACTTCGTCGAGGACGAGAGCGTCGCCCTGATCGGGGTCGAGGCCGCCGGCCGCGGACTGGACGGCGACGCTCACGGCGCAACGCTTCTTCGCGGCCGCCCCGGAATCCTCCACGGCGCCGAAACCTATCTGCTCCAGGACGAAGACGGCCAGGTCGCCGACACCTGGTCGGTTTCCGCCGGGCTCGATTATCCGGCGGTCGGCCCGGAACATGCCTTTCTGAAGGAGAGCGGGAGAGCGACCTATGTCGGGGCGAGCGACAAGGAGGCGCTCGAGGCCTTCGCCTTGCTGGCGCGACACGAAGGCATCGTCTGCGCCTTCGAATCCGCCCACGCTCTGGCCCATGCGCTGAAGCTCGCCCGGGATTGCGCGGAAGGAACGATCCTCGTCGTCGGGCTGTCCGGCCGGGGCGACAAGGACATGGCCCAGGCGAGGCGCCTGATCGGGGCGGCGCCATGAGCCGCTATGCCGCCCTGTTCGAACGCCTCGCCGGATCGGGCGACGGCGCGTTCGGCGCCTTCCTGATGCTCGGCGATCCGGATCTCGAGACGAGCGCCCGGCTCCTCGATGCCGCGGTCGAGGGCGGCGCCGACATGGTCGAGGTCGGGATCCCCTTTTCGGATCCGGTGGCCGATGGTCCCGTGATCCAGGCGTCGGCCGAGCGCGCTCTGGCGCGGGGCGTCCGTCCCGCCGACGCCTTCGCCTTGCTGTCAGATTTCCGCCGACGCCACGCGCAGATCCCGGTGGGCATCCTCACCTATGCCAATCTCGTCGTGGCGCGCGGCCGCGACGCCTTCTGCCGGGCCTCGTCCGAAGCGGGAGCGGACAGCCTTCTCGTCGCCGACGTCCCCGCCTTCGAGGCCGAGCCGTTCGCCCAGTCGGCCCGGGCCGCTGGCCTCGATCCGGTGCTCATCGCCGCCGCCAACACCCCGAAGGCGACCCTCGAGCGGATCGCCCGGCTCGGCGGCGGCTATACCTATTGCGTCGCCCGCGCCGGAGTTACCGGCGCCGGCGAGAGCGTCCATTTCGACCATCGCGACATGCTCGATTCGCTCGCCGAGGCGGGCGCTCCGCCGCCGATCTTCGGCTTCGGCATCTCTCGCCCCGACCATGTCGAAGCCGCGCTCGATGCCGGCGCGGCCGGCGCGATCAGCGGGTCGGCGATCGTCAGGCTCGTCGCCGAGGACGCCGCCTCGGCGCCCGATCGAGTCCGCCGCTTCGTCGCCGAGATGAAGTCGGCGACGAGGCGGTCGAGCCGGATCTAGCTCCGCTTTCACCCTTTCTTTGTCAATTTCACCGACACTGTCCTTGTGTCGGAAGCCCTTACACATATTCACTGGCGGGTAGCGGACCGGACGGTCCCGCCCCCTGCTCCTGACTCGGCCGTCGCCCGGCCGGCGAGGGCGCGTTGATTCTCGCCCTGGTCGCCTTCTGGGGGAATCTCCTCGCCGCCTTGCTCTACGGCGTGATGGCGGTGTTCCAGCTTCGCCACTGGCATGGCGATTCCCTGAACCGGCCGCTCGTCGGCGCCTTCGCCGTCATGTCGGTCTGGGCGATCTTCCTGGCGATGCTGCCCGGTTACGCGATGCTCCCTCAGCTCGCCGAAGCGGCTCGCAACATCGCCTTCCTGGCCTTCATGTACGGGATCATGCAGAATGCCGAAGGCGGCGGACAGCCGGCGCTCAAGGCGGTCTATGGCTCGGTCGCGGCGGTGGTCGGGCTTCAGATCGTCATCGGCGGCGTGATCGGCGAATATCGCGACGTCCCTTTCATGTTCGAGGCGCTTGCGGCGACCGGGCAGATGATCGGCCTGACGATCGCGGCCGGAGCCCTGATCCTGGTCCACAATCTCTACGGCCAGGCCTCGCCCGAATCGCGGGGGGCGCTCCGTTTCCCGATGATCGCCCTGACAATCATGTGGGCCTACGATCTCCACCTCTACACGGTCGCCTATTTCACCCGCGGCCTCGCCCAGGATCTCTACGCGCTTCGCGGCACGGTATTGGCTCTGCTCGTGCCCCTGTTCGTGCTCGGCGTTCGAAACAATTCGATCTGGAGGGTGCGGCTGTCGCGGGCGGCGACCTTCCAGTCGGTCTCGGTGATCGCGATCCTCGCCTACCTCATCGTGATGATGTCGGGCGCCCGGGCGATGGAGCTGGTCGGCGGCGACTGGGGCCGAGCCGCCCAGCTGGGCATCGTCCTCGTGATGAGCGTCGCAGCGCTGATCATGCTTCCCTCCGGCCGGCTCCGCGGCTGGTTCAAGGTCGTCGTCGCCAAGCACGTCTTCGAGCATCGCTACGATTATCGCGAGGAATGGCTTCGATTCACCGACACGGTCGCGCGCGGCGACGAGGACAGCCCCTCGCTCGAGACCCGGGTGGTGAAGGCGCTCGCCGATATCGGCGGCTCTCCCGGCGGCCTGCTCCTTCTTGCCGACGAACATTATCATTTCTCGAGGTCGGTCGCCTGGAACTGGGAAGATGCGCCGATCGACGGCGGCGAAGGCGCCGAGGCGCTCGCCCGCTTCGTCGAGGACCGCGCCTTCGTCCTCGATTTCGAGCGGCTCCAGGGCGGCTGGCTGTCGCACGGTCAGGCGCAGGTGCCGGTGCCGCTTTGGCTGGAGGCGACCGGCGCCTGGGCGGGAGTGCCTCTGATCCATGCCGGCCGGCTGGTCGGGCTCGTCATCCTCGCCCATCCGCCCTACCGGCGGCCGCTCGACTGGGAGGATTACGACCTGTTCCGGGCGGCGGGGATCCAGGCCGCCAGCTATATCGCCGAGGCGAGGAGCCAGCAGGCGCTCGCCGATTCCCGCCGCTTCGACGAGTTCAACCGGCGCTTCGCCTTCATCCTCCACGACATCAAGAATCTCGTCAGTCAGCTCAGCCTGGTCGCCCGCAACGCCGAGCGCCACGCCGACAATCCGGAGTTCCGCGCAGACATGATCGCTACCTTGCAGAGCTCGGTGAAGAAGATGAACGACCTGCTGGCGCGGCTGTCGCCGGGCGCGGTGCGCGAAGGAGAGCCGATCCGGCCGGTATCGCTCGAGCGGGCCGCCGCGAGCGTCGCGGCCGCCAAGTCCCACCAGCACCCGGTCATCGTCGCCGGAGAGCCCGGCCTGTGGGCGAAGGCCGATCCGGCCGCGCTCGAACAGGCTCTGTCCCACCTCGTCCAGAACGCCGTCGAGGCGAGCCCGCCGGACCGGCCGGTCGAGATCCGCTATGCCGAGAGCGGCGGCGACGCGCTCATCGAGGTGATCGACCGAGGTCACGGAATGAGCGCCGAATTCGTCCGGACCCGGCTGTTCCAGCCCTTCGCCTCGACCAAGGAGCAGGGCTTCGGGATCGGCGCCTATGAGGCGCGGGCGCTGGTGACGGCGATGGGCGGCCGGATCGAGGTCGACAGCCGCGAAGGCGAAGGCTCGGTCTTCAGCCTCATCTTTCCCCGGGCGGAAGCCGTTCCCGTCCCCGAACGCAGGCGGATGCGCGCATGAACATGCCAGTCAAACCCAAGCTGCTCATCGTCGAGGACGACGAAGGGCTCCAGCGCCAGCTGCGCTGGGCCTATGACGATTACGAGGTGCTGGTCGCGTCCGACGCCAATGCCGCCGTCGACCTGCTTCGCGCCGCCGAACCGGCGGTCGTGACGCTCGACCTCGGACTTCCGCCCGATCCCGACGGTGTCTCGGAAGGCTTCGCCGCGCTCGACAACATTCTCCGGCTCAAGCCGGACACCAAGGTGATCGTCGCCTCAGGCCACGGCGCCCGCGAAAGCGCGCTTCGGGCGATCGCGTCCGGCGCCTATGATTTCTACCAGAAGCCGGTCGACATCGATCAGCTCGGACTCATCGTCCGCCGGGCGTTCCAGCTTCACGAGCTGGAAAGCGAGAACAGGCGCCTGGAAAGCCAGGTCGGCGAGGATCGTACCGTGCTCGGGACGATGATCACCGCCGCTCCGGAAATGATGAAGGTGGCGCGGACGATCGAGCGGGTCGCCAATACCGATGTCTCGGTGATGCTGCTGGGGGCGAGCGGGACCGGCAAGGAATTGCTCGCCCGCGGAGTCCATCGCGCCAGCCGACGCCATTCCGGCGGCTTCGTCGCCATCAATTGCGCGGCCATCCCGGAGAATCTGCTCGAAGCGGAATTGTTCGGCTACGAGAAGGGCGCCTTCACCGGCGCGATCAAGACGACCGAGGGCAAGATCGAGCTCGCCCATGGCGGCACCCTGTTCCTCGACGAGATCGGCGACGTCCCGCTGCCGCTCCAGGTCAAGCTCCTTCGCTTCCTCCAGGAACGGGTGATCGAGCGGATCGGCGGGCGCAAGCCGATCCCGGTCGACACGCGGATCGTCTGCGCGACCCATCAGAATCTGGAGGCGATGATCGCCGCCGGCACGTTCCGCGAGGACCTCTATTACCGTCTTGCCGAGATCGTCGTCCGGATCCCCTCTTTGGCCGAGCGGCACGGCGACGCGCCCTTGCTCGCCAAGCATTTCCTGGCCCGCTTCGCGCGCGAGATGAATCCCCAGATCAAGGGCTTCGCTCCGGGCGCGCTCGCGGCGATCGCGCAATGGCCCTGGCCGGGCAATATTCGCGAGCTCGAGAACCGGATGAAGCGCGCCGTGATCATGGCCGAGGGCAAATATGTCTCCGCCGAGGATCTCGACCTGGCCGGCCCCGGCCAGGATTCGCTTCCGGTGAACCTCAAGTCGGCCCGCGAGGAAGCGGACCGCCGCGCCATCCGCAAGGCGCTGGCGCAGACCGACAACAATATTTCGAGCGCCGCCAAGCTGCTCGGGATCAGCCGGCCGACGCTCTACGATCTGCTGAAGCAATACGGGCTTCAGCCCCAGCCGTGACCGGAGCCGGAGCCGCCGCTCAGCGGAGCTCCGGCCGGTCCAGGTTCAGCTCGGCGAGCGGGATGACCGTCACCGGCCTCCCCGTCGCTCGAAGCGCCTCCGCGAACTGTGCCGCCTCGCCGACGATCACCATTGTCGCGCCCTGCGGCGACATCAGTTCGGCGGCGGCGGCCTGCGCCTCGGCGGGTCCGACCGCGAGCACCGCCGGAAGATAGCGGTCGATCTCCTCCGGTCCGACTCCGCGAAGAATGTAGCTGGCGAGAAGACCCGCGACCCCCGACGTGGTCTCGGCGCTTCGCCCGAAGCCTCCGGTCAGCGAGGTCCGCCGGGCCTCGAGCTCCGCCGCCGGGATGGGCTCGGCCCCGAGACGGCGCATTTCGGCAAGCATCACTTCGAGCACCTGCGCGGCAGCGTCGTTCCGGGTCTGGGTCACGGCGACGAACGGACCGGCCTCGCGCCGCGCGTCGATCCCGCTCCGGCTTCCGTAGGACAGGCCGCGGCGGATCCGTATCTCCTGGTTCAACCTGGCGCTGTAGCCGCCGCCGAGCACGGCATTGGCGACGATCGCCCGGTAGTAACGCGGATCCCGGCGCGACAGCGTGTTGCGGACGACCGCCACCGCCGCCTGGCCAGCGCCCGGCATGTCGACGACGAGGATGTCGTTGCGCCCCACCGCCTGCGAAGCCTCGGCCGCGGGCAAGGGCGCGCCGGTCGCCGCCCAGTCGCCGAAATGCCGCTCGGCAAGAGCCAGCGCTTCGGTCGGGCTGACGTCGCCCGACAGGATCAGGGTCGCCGCGCCCGGCGCCCAGGTGCCGCCATGGGCGGCCTGGATGTCGGCACGGGTGATGGCGCCGAGGCTGGTGGCGGTGCCCTCGGCGGGATTGCCATAAGGGGCGGCGCCGTAGAGCGCCCGCATCGCCGCCATCTCGGCGATCGAGCCGGGGTCGCTCATCGCGACCCTCAGCGCGTCGGCGGCGATCGCCCGCTGCCGTTCGATCTCCTCGTCCGACAGAGCGGCGTTGCGGGCGACGTCGGCGACGATCGCGAGCGCCGAATCGGCCTGGGCGGTCTGGACGGTGAGGCCGATCTGGGCCCCGTCCCAGCTCGCCCCGGCGCCGAGCGAGGCGCCGAGCGCCTCGACGGCGCGGTCGATGTCGGTCGCGGACCGGCTGGTCGTGCCTTCGGTCATTACCGAGGCGGCGAGGCTTGCCGTGCCCGCTCGGCCTTCGGGATCGGCGGCGGACCCGCCGCGCGCGACCAGGGCCATGCTGACCAGCGGCAGGTCCCTCTTCTCGACCGTGATGATGGTGAGGCCGTTGGCGAGACGCTGGACGTTCGGCGCCGGAATGTCGGGGACGATCTCGGGCCCGGGCGAAGGCGGCGCCTGGCGCTCGGCTTCCGGCGCGGGCTCCCAGATCCGGATATTGGCCGGAGGCGACAAGGCAGCGGTCTGGACGGTCGCGGCGGTCGCGATCTCGTCCTCGGCCGCGCCGTTCTGCTCCGATTCCGGAAGGTAGCGGACGGCGGCGCTTCGCGAGTCCCGCAGCCAGGCCGCGGCGACCCGCTGGATGTCGGCGGGCGTGACCGCGGCGATTTCGGCGAGCCGGCGGTCGGCCGCGGCGGGATCGCCATCGACGATCACCGCTTCGGCGAGGGCGTCGGCACGGCCGTCGACCGTCTCCCGCCCGCGAAGCGCGGCGGTGAGGAGCTCTGTCCTAGCTTCGTCCAGCTCCGCGTCGGAAACAAGCGAGTCGCGGAACCGGGCGATCTCTCGCCGAAGCGCGGCCTCGCCGGCCTCGGCGGTCTGGCCGGGCGAGAGGATGGCAAAGGCGGCGAGATTGCCGCGCCCCTGCTTGATGTCGAGGAAGGAACCGGCCTGGCTGGCGATCCGGTCGCGATAGACGAGGCTCTGGTGGAGCCTCGAGCTCTCGCCGGTCGACAGGATTCCGTCGAGCACCTCCATCGCCGCCGCATCCTCATCGTTCGCCGGCGGCACCGGATAGGAAAGGAGCACCGCCGGGAGCGGCGTATTGGGCTCGTAGACGGTGAAGGCGCGGGCCTCGTTCCGCTCGGGCTCGACCGCGGTCACTCGCGGAATCGCCGTCGTCGGCCGTTCGATCGGCGCGAAATAGGTGTCGACCCAGCGGTCAAGCTGGGCCTGGTCGAAATTGCCGGAGACGACGAGCACCGCATTGTCGGGCCGATAATAAGTGGCGTGGAAGGCGCGCACGTCCTCGATCGTCGCCGCGTCGAGATCCTCGATGCTGCCGATGCCGGGACGGGCATAAGGGTGAACGTCGTAGGAGATCTGCGGCATGTAGAGGTAGAAGAGCTTGCCATAGGGTGCGGCGAGCACACGGCTCCGAAGCTCCTCCTTCACGACGTCGCGTTCGGAGGCGAAGAAGCCGGCCTCGATCACGAGCGACCGCATCCGGTCGGCCTCGGCCCAGAGCAGCCGCTCGAGATGATTGGCCGGGACCACCTCGTAATAATTGGTGTAATCGTCGGCGGTCGACGCGTTGTTGAAGCCGCCGACATCCTCGGTCAGCCTGTCGAACTGCTCCGGAACCATGTTCCGGGTCGATTTGAACATGAGATGCTCGAACAGGTGGGCAAAGCCGGAACGGCCGCGCGGGTCGTCCTTGGAACCGACGTCGTACCAGACCTGGACCGAGACGTTGGCGCTGTCGGGATCGCGAAGCGAATAGACTCGAAGGCCGTTGGCGAGCGTTCGGGACTGATATTGGAGCGGCGCGATCGCCGGCGCCTGGGCCAGTGCTGCCGAAGCCGGCGGAACGAGAGCAAGCGCGGCGACGGCCGCGCGCAAAGTCAGACGGATCATGAAATTCACCTCCCCGAGCCCGGCGCCAAGCTGCGCTGTCCCGGGCGGCGGCGTCAAGCCTTGGCCCGCCTTTTACGACGGCACTGGCCTGCGCCGTGCCTGCTAGCCGGCAAGCGCCTCGGCCTGCTCGGCCAGCTCCAGCCAGCGCTGTTCCGCCCGATCCCGCTCCGCGCGCGCCTTTTCGATCGCGGCGGTGAGCTGGGCGAAGCGGGCGGGATCGCGGGTATAGAGATCGGGGTCCGAAAGGATGTCCTCGTCCCGCGCGATCTCGGCCTCGAGCTCGTCGATCCGCTTCGGCAGCAGGTCATAATCGCGCTGGTCCTTGTAGCTCAGCCTCGTCTTCGTCTTCTGGCTGGGCGCCGCCGCCGCTGCTGCGGCCTTCGGGGCGGGGATCTTCGGGCTGTGCACGTGCGGGCGGCGCTTGCGCTCCCAATCCTCATAGCCGCCGGCGACGATGTCGACCTTGCCGCTGCCGTCGAGGCCGAGCGTGATGGTGACAGTGCGGTCGAGGAAGTCGCGGTCGTGGCTGACGATGAGGACGGTGCCGTCATAATCGGCGATCACCTCCTGGAGCAGGTCGAGCGTCTCCAGGTCGAGATCGTTGGTCGGCTCGTCGAGCACGAGCAGGTTCGATCGCCGGGCGAATTCGCGCGCGAGGAGAAGTCTCGATCGCTCCCCGCCCGACAGGGTCCCGACTTTCGTGTCGACGAGGCCGGGATCGAACAGGAATTCCTTCAGATAGCCCTGGACATGCTTCTTGTGGCCGTGGACCTCGATCCAGTCGCCGCCTTCGGCGAGGACGTCGCGGACCCTCTTGTCCGGATCGAGCAGCTTGCGCTGCTGGTCGATCATCACGCCGGTAAGGGTCTTCGCCCGGAGGATGGTCCCCTCGTCCGGTTCGATCTCGCCGGTGAGCAGCTTCAAGAGCGTGGTCTTGCCGGTGCCGTTGGCGCCGACGACTCCGATCCGGTCGCCGCGCTGGATCCGAAGGCTGAAGTCCCGGATGATGATGCGGTCGCCATAGCTCTTGCTGACGCCCTCGGCGTCGATCACCATCTTCGTCTTCACCTCGTCATTCTCGAGGCTCAGCCGGGCGGTTCCGGCCGGGCCGAGCATCGACGCGCGAGCCGCGCGCATCTCGTGGAGCTTGGCGAGCCGGCCCTGGTTGCGCCGGCGCCGGGCGGTGACCCCGCGCTGAAGCCAGTGAAGCTCCAGCTTGAGCTTCGCGTCGAGCTTCTCGGCCGCTCTCGCTTCCTCCTCATAGACCTTCTCGGTCCACGCCTCGAAGCCGCCATAACCGACCTCCGCTCGCCTCAAACTGCCTCGGTCGAGCCAGAGCGACGATCGGGTCAGCCGGGTGAGGAAGGTCCGGTCGTGGCTGATGACGATGAAGGCGCCGCTGTAGCGCGACAGCCAGTCCTCAAGCCATTCGATCGCCGCCAGATCGAGATGGTTGGTCGGCTCGTCGAGAAGGAGCACGTCGGGATCCAGCGCCAGAGCCCGGGCGATCGCCGCCCGCCGCCGCTCGCCGCCGCTCGCCGTCTCCGCCGGCCGATCGAGGTCGAGCCCGATCTGGTCGGCGATCGCCTCGACGTCGTGGACCGCCGGCGCGTCGGGCCCGGCCAGAGCGAAGTCACGAAGGGTGGCGAACCGGGCCACCGGCGGGTCCTGCTCGAGCAGGACGACCTTGATCCCGGGCTGGATCGTCCGCCGACCCTCGTCGGTGTCGATCTGGCCGGCGAGGCATTTGAGCAAGGTCGTCTTGCCGGCGCCGTTGCGGCCGATCAGCGCCAGCCGGTCGCGGGCGCCGATGAACAGATCTAGGTCGCGGAACAGCCAGCCGGCGCCCTGGACGAGGCCGAGATTTTCATAAGCGAGTACGGGTGCAGCCATGGCCGGCGAGATAATGGCTCGAGGCCGGCGCGTCACCCCGCGGCCGCTGGCCGTCGATAAATCAGGGACAGTATATAATTATCGGCGTCGATGCGCCGCCTCGCCCTCAAGCGTAAATATATACTGTCCCTATTTAACCGCCTTGCGCCGGCTCGAGCCTTTGTCGGCCCCTTCTCTTTCAGCCTTTTCAAGCGCTTGAGTCGCCGAAACAGGGGCTTGCCAGCCTTCTCCTTTAGGTTAGGTTCGCTCTCCTCAAAAAGGGCGGCCGACAGCCCGCCGGCACGCCTCAACCAGGGGAGATGTCATGCGTAAGCGCCCGATCGAATCCAGCGGCTACGTCCTCGAATTTACGAAATTCGATTTCGACAGCGACAACGGCCAGTCAGGCTTCGGCCTCACCCATCCACGAGGCCTCGACCTCAAGCCCGATCTCCCGCTCACCACTCACGAGCTGGTCGGAATCGACCTCACCCACATCATTCACACCAACGACGTCGCCGACGCCAAGGGCGGCAATGGCGGTGGTGGCGGCGGCGACGTCGTTGGTGTGAAT
>CBIGXQ010000011.1:0-31472 GCA_966193865.1 uncultured Sphingosinicella sp.
AGTGGTGGACGCACCAGGGCTCGAACCTGGGACCCGCTGATTAAGAGTCAGCTGCTCTACCAACTGAGCTATGCGTCCGTCGCCGATCGGCGGGCGAGGGGCGAGGGCCCCGCGCGGATGCCGCATTTAGGGGCGGCTCGCGGCGAATGCAATGGCCGGAGCGGCGGCTTCAGCGCCGGCGCATGTCCTGGCGGTTGTGGCGGTCGATCGACATCAGGATGCCGAGGCAGATCATCACCGTCAGCATCGCCGATCCGCCGTAGGAGACGAGCGGCAGCGGAATGCCGACGACGGGGGCTAAGCCCATCACCATCATCAGATTGACAGCGAGATAGAAGAAGATCGTCATCGTCAGTCCGGCGGCGGCGAGCCGCTCGAACCGCCCCTTGGCCTCGGTCGCCACCTTCATCCCCCAGCGGAGCAATAGGGTGAAGAGGAGGATAAGGACCACTCCGCCCATCAATCCCCATTCCTCGGCCAGCGCCGAAAAGATGAAATCGGTATGCTGCTCCGGCAGATATTGGAGGTGGCTCTGCGATCCGTTCAGGAAGCCCTTGCCGAAGATTCCGCCCGAGCCGATCGCGATCTGCGACTGCTGGATGTGATAGCCGGCGCCGAGTGGATCCTGCTCGGGATTGAGGAAGATCAGGACCCGCCTCTGCTGGTGCGGAAGCATCATCGAATAAGCGAGCGGCATCGCCGCCGCCAAGGCGAGGCCTCCGCCGATGAACAGCTTCAGCGGCAGGCCGGCGAGGAACATCATCGCGACCGTCGCCAGCATGATCAGGCAGGCGGTGCCGAAGTCCGGCTGGAGGAGGATCAGGAGGATGGGCGGGGCGAGGAAGACCCCGACCGGCCAGATCGCCGACCAGCGGTGAAGCTCGCGCGGGGGGACCATCGCATAGAAGCGGGCGAGGACGAGGACGAGAATCGGCTTCATCAGCTCGGACGGCTGGATCCGGAGGAATCCCAGCTCGAGCCAGCTCCGGGCGCCGCCGCCGATCACGCCCAGCGCCAGCGTCAGGACGAGCAGGATGATCCCGCCGCCATAAGCGGCCCAGGCGAATTCCTGGAAGGTCTGGGGCCGGAAATAGGAAAGAAAGATGGCCATTCCGAGAAAGGTGACGAAGCGCACCGCATGGGGAAGGGCCCAGGGCAATAGCGAGCCGCCGGCCGCCGAGAACAGGCCGAGCGCGCCGCAGCCGGCAAGCGCGGCCACGACCCACAACATGCTCCAGGGCAGATCGGCGATCGGCCGGGGAAGGACGATGCTCGCCATCAGGTCGACCCCGCCGCCTGGCCGCCGCCGGACTGCTGGGCCGCCGCCCAGGCCTCGGCCCGCCGCTCCATCCGCTGCGCGATATTGCCGCCCCAGGCTTCCTCGAGCGGGAGCAGGGCCTGCATCGCCTTGTCCTTGTCGAACAGATAGGTGAGCACGTCCTTGGCCACCGGCGCCGCCGCTCGCGAGCCGCCCATGCCGTGCTCGATGACGACCGCGCCCGCGTAGAGCGGACGATCGACCGGCGCGAAGAAGACGAACAGGCCGTGATCGCGATATTTCCAGTCGCCGCTTTGTCCGCGCTGGCCGGCGGAGATCCGCCGTACCTGCGCGGTGCCGGTCTTCCCGCCCATCCTTATGTCGGGGAAGGGCAGCCGGCTTCGTCCGGCGGTGCCGGCGCCGTTGACGACCTCGTCCATTCCGGCCCGCACCCTGGCGAAATGTTCTTCGGCGTAGGGCAGAGGCTGAGGCGCCGTCCCTTCGCCGGCGATCAGCCGCGGTCGAACCTTCCGGCCGGAGGCGACACAGGCGGCCATCGTTGCCAGCTGGAGCGGGTTGAGGATCAGATAGCCCTGGCCGATCGAAGCGTTGAGCGTATCGGATTCGGTCCAGTCCGGCCGCATGTAGAGATCGGGATTCTCGGCGAACTTGCGCCGCTTCCAGGCGCTGTCGGGAACGGTACCGTAGCTTTGCGAGACGACCGGAAGATCGAATTTCTCGCCGAGCCCGAGCATCCGAGCGACCGGCGCGATCTTGTCATAGCCGATCCGGCGCCCCATCGCGTAGAAATAGGTGTTGCAGCTCCGCGCGATAGCCGTGTGCATGTTCATCGCGCCGTGCCGGCCGAGGCAGCGGAAGAAGCGGTTGCCGAGCTGGTAGCCGCCCGGGCAATGAACCCTCTCCTCGGGGTCGACGCCATTCTCCTGGAGCGCCATCGCGACCATCGGCTTGATCGTCGAACCGGGCGGGTAGAGCGCGTTCAGGATCTTGTTGAGCAGCGGCTTGCGCTCGTCCTGGGCGAACATCTGCCATTCGCTCTGGCCGATGCCGTCGGCGAAGCTGTTGGGATCATAAGCCGGCATCGAGGCGAAGGTGAGCAGATCGCCGCTGTTGCAATCCATGACGACGCAGGCGCCCGATTCCTCGCCGAGGCGCCGGGCCGCATAGCTTTGCAGGCCGGCGTCGATCGTCGTTCGAAGCGGCGGCCCGCTGACGTCGGAGACGGTCTTGAGCTCGCGGACGAGGCGGCCCCGCGCCGTCACCTCGACCCGGGCTGCACCTGGCCGGCCGCGAAGCCGCGATTCCATCACTTCTTCAAGGCCTTCCTTGCCGACCTTGAAACCTGGCGTGATCAACAAGGGATTGCGGTTCTCGGCCTCGAACTCCTCGCGGTTGGGCGTGCCGACATAGCCGATCAGATGCCCCACCGCGGCGCCTTCGGGGTAGAAACGGGCGAAGGCGCGGAGCGGCGATACGCCCGGCAGCTCAGGAAGCCTCACCGTGACCGCCGCGAATTTCTCGAACGAGAGATGCTCGGCCACCGGAACCGGCTGGAAGCCTGCGGCGGCTTCGAGATCGGTTCGGATCTTGGCGACCTCGTCCGGCGTGAGCTGGAGCAGCCGGGTCAGCTCGGCGATGACGCCGTCGGCATCCTCGAGCTGATCGGGAATGAGGTCGACCCGATAGTCGCTCCGGTTGACCGCCATCGGCTGTCCGTAGCGATCGAGGATCCAGCCCCGGCGGGGCGGGATCAGCCGCATCTGGACGCGATTGCTTTCGGCGAGGTCGCTGTAGCGCTGGTTCTGGGCGATCGCGATATAGCCCATCCGCCCGGCCAGGACCGCCGCCAGCCCGACCTGGCCGGCGCTGATCAGGAAGGCCCGCCGCGAAAAGGTGTTGGCCTGGCTGCTCTCGGTGATCGGGGGAAGATTGCGACGCTTCATCGCGCCAGCCGCCATCGGTCGAGAGCGAGGACGAGGCGCGCAGCCACGGGATAGGCGATGACGCCCAAAGCGACTTGCGGCCAAAGCACGGCGAATCGGATTCCACTGCCCATCAGGAGGGCAATGTACCAGGCGCCAACTGACTGCAGGATGATCGCGGCCGCCGCAATCAGCCAGTCCATCAGATAATCGCGGAAGCCGAGCCTGGCGTCGATGATCTCGAGGGCGAGGAAGATCGCCGTCCAGATCAGCATCGCCTGACCGATCGGATTGCCCGAGACGAGGTCGCTGAGCAGCCCGAGGCCTAGCGCATGGTAGGGCTTCCAGATCTCCGGCCGGAGCAGCCGCCAGGTGAGAAGCATGATGAAGCCGAGGTCCGGGATCAAAGGCGAGGTCGCGACGATCGGCAGAAGGGAAAGCAGGATCGCCGCGATCGTCGTCAGCATCGGCACCCAGCGCCGACGAAATTCCCTGATCGCGACGTCGGTGCTCGATCCGGCGATATAGCTCATCGCGGGGCCCCCCGCGGGCGCTGTGGTGCGGGCGCCGGGGGACGTGCGGGTGGCGGCGCCGCGATCTGCGGCTGCTGCAGCGCCGGCTGGTAATTGGGATCGCGCTGGCGCCTCGGCGGCGTCAGCACCGATGGCGTCGCTGCGACGTCTGGCGGAACCGAGGTCACCGGCGGAACGATCGGTTGCGGCTCGGCCGTGTCGAGGGCGGCGTTCGCCGCCGGCATGTAGGCGCGCTGGACGATCGCATAATCGAGCCGCGCGGGATCGGCGATCGGAACCGCGATCGTCGTGTCGCCTTCGGTCCGGAGCACCGTCGCGACCGGAATGTCGGGCGGAAAGATTCCGCCGGTGCCCGAGGTGACGACGACGTCGCCTCGGCGGAAGGGATTCTCGCCGACCTCCAGGGTTCTCAGTTCGACAGTGCCGTCGCCCCGCCCGACGGCGAGCGCCGGAACGCCGCCGCGCAGAAGGCGCACCGGAACGTGGCTTCTGCCGTCGGTGACGAGGAGTATCCGCGAGGCCCAGCGGCCGGTCTCGACGACCCGGCCGACGAGACCGTCGATCGACCGCACGGGAAGCCCAGTGGCCACGCCTGATGCGCTTCCCGCGGCGAGGGTGGCGAAGCGCCGCGGCGACTGGAAGGAAGAGGAGACGATTCGCCCCATCGTGATCTCGTCGTCGGTTTCGCCGGCCAGCCGGAGCAGCCGAAGAAGGCGGACATTCTCGGCCTCGGCCGACTTCGCCTTGAGGAGTTCGCGCTGGGTCGCCTCGAGCCGGGTGCGGAGGCTGGCATTCTGGGCGCCGGCCCGGAAATAATCGGAGACGGTGCCGCCGATCCCGCCGAAGAAGCGGACGACGCTTCGGCCGGCCGAGCTGACCGGCGCGGTGGCGTCGAGCGCCGACCCCTTGATCGCGTTGAAGCCTCTCGGGTCGACGATGGCGATGGCGAGGAGGAGCACGGCGACGACCATTCCGGCGATGGCGACGACATAGCCGATGAACAGGCCATATTGCGCCTTGCGCGAGAAGCCGGGGCGGCGATTGCTCGGCCCAGCCATCAGATCTCCGTCCTTCGCCTGTTGCCGGACAGTGAATACAATACCGTCACGACCGTCTCCGCCACCGGGCCCCGCCCTGGTCCGCCGCCCGGACCCTAGGCCGTCTGAAGGACGCCGCGGAAGACCTCTTCCTCCATCGCCCGGCCGGTACCGAGCGCGACGCAGGTGAGCGGATCGTCGGCCACCGTAACCGGAAGCCCGGTCTCGTCCCTGAGCACTTCGTCGAGACCCTTGAGCAGGGCGCCGCCGCCGGTGAGGACGATACCCTGGTCGACAATGTCGGCGGCCAGTTCGGGAGCGGTGTTCTCGAGCGCGATCCGGACGCCTTCGACGATCGTCCCGACCGGCTCGGACAGAGCCTCGGCGATCTGGCGCTGGTTGATCATGATCTCCTTCGGAACGCCGTTGACGAGGTCGCGGCCCTTGATGTGGACCGTCTCGCCATCCGAGCCGCCGGGCGGCGGCTTGGCGATTCCGACCTGCTTCTTGATCCGCTCGGCCGTGGCCTCGCCGATCAACAGGTTGTGGTTGCGCCTGACATAAGAGGAAATCGCCTCGTCCATCTTGTCCCCGCCGACCCGGACCGAAGTCGTATAGGCAAGGCCGCGAAGGGAGAGCACGGCGACTTCGGTGGTTCCGCCGCCAATGTCGACGACCATCGATCCGATCGGCTCGGTGACCGGCATGTCGGCGCCGATCGCGGCGGCCATCGGCTCCTCGATCAGCCACACCTGGCGGGCGCCGGCGTTCGAGGCGGCATCGCGGATCGCGCGCCGCTCGACCGAGGTCGACCCCGAGGGCACGCAGATCACGATTTCCGGCCAGCGCGGAAAGCGGCGGCGGCCGTGCACCTTCTGGATGAAGTGCTTGATCATCTGCTCGGCGACATCGATGTCGGCGATGACTCCGTCGCGAAGTGGCCTGATCGCCTCGATCTGGTCCGGGGTCTTGCCCATCATCAATTTCGCGTCGTCGCCGACCGCCTTGACCCGCTTGACCCCGTTGATCGTCTCGATCGCGACGACGGACGGTTCATTGAGGACGACGCCGCGGCCGCGGACATAGACGACGGTGTTGGCGGTGCCGAGATCGATCGCCATGTCGTGCGACGGGAACTTGAGGAAATTGAAAAAGGACATAGGGGCTGGAGCTCACTTCGCTGGGGCCGGGAGGCCGGTATAGCCCGGCCTTGTCAACAAAGACTTTCTATAGGGTGTCCCGGCGACCTCGGTCCACCAAAAGTGCGACTTCGGCAGCGCCAGGCCTCGCGGGTCGGCAAGGCTTCGTATAGAGGATGAAGCGTGTCAATACGTCGCCTGCCCGAACATGTCGTCAACCGCATCGCCGCCGGTGAAGTGGTGGAAAGACCGGCCAGTGCGTTGAAAGAGCTGGTCGAGAACGCAATCGACGCCGGCGCGACCCGAATATCGGTCTCGCTGGCGGGTGGCGGCGTCGATCGGATCGAGGTCGCCGACGACGGCCGAGGCATGGCACCGGCCGAGATCGCGCTGGCGCTCGAGCGCCACGCCACCTCCAAGCTTCCGGACGACGATATCGACCAGGTCGCGACCTTGGGCTTTCGAGGCGAAGCTCTGCCCTCGATCGCGAGCGTCGCCCGGGTCCGGATCGACAGCCGGGTGCGCGGCGCCGACGGCTGGTCGCGGCTGATCGACAATGGCGGTCTGGAAGGCGAGGGGCCGGCGGCGCTCCCGCCCGGGACAAGGGTGACGGTCGAGGCCCTGTTCGGCCGGGTGCCGGCGAGGCGAAAATTCCTCCGCTCGCCACGATCCGAATATGCGGCCTGTCTCGACGTGGTCAGAAGGCTGGCCATGGCCCGGCCGGACATCGGCTTCACCGTCGAGCATGACGGCCGCCGGACCCTGGCGGTACAGCCCGGCGACGACCAGCCGGCACGGGTCGCGGCGCTCACCGACCGCGAGCTCGCCGCCAACAGCCTCGCCATCGACTATGTTCGGGGCTCGACGAGGCTCGGCGGAGTCGCCGGCCTGCCGACCTTCAACCGCGGCGTCGCCGACCATCAATATCTGTTCGTCAACGGCCGGCCGGTGAAGGACCGGCTGCTCATCGGGGCGGTCCGAGCCGCTTATCAGGATTTGCTGGCGCGCGATCGCCACCCGGTCCTCGCCTTGTTCATCGACCTTCCCCGCGACGAGGTCGACGTCAACGTCCACCCGGCGAAGACCGAGGTCCGGTTCCGCGACCCCGGAGGCATTCGCGGCCTCATCGTCGGCGGCCTCAGGCACGCGCTCGACGAAGCCGGCCACCGCTCGGCGCAGCGGCCGAGCGCCGCCGCTCTCGGCAACTGGCAATCTTCTTTCTCTCCTCCAGGGAATGAGGGGCCGGCGAACCAATATAGTCTCAACCAGCGGTCCTACTCGCCCTCACCCTATCCCTCTCCCCAGATGGGAGAGGGGATTTCGGTCCGTGACGGGGAAGGAGACTATCTCCCTCACGCCCGAGGCGAGGCCGCGATCGAAGCGCCGCCCGAAGCCGAGCGTTTTCCCCTCGGCGTCGCTCGCGGCCAGGTAGCCGCCACCTATATCGTCGCCGAGGCCGAGGACGGGCTCGTGCTCGTCGACCAGCACGCCGCTCACGAGCGGCTGGTGCTCGAGCGGATGCGCCGGGCGATGGCCAATGGCGGCGTGGCGCGGCAGGCCCTTCTGCTCCCCGAGGTCGTCGAGCTCGACGAGCCTGGCTGCGACCGGATCGAGGCACGCATTGCCGAGCTCGCCGAGATGGGGCTCGAGCTGGAACGGTTCGGGCCGCGCGCGATCCTCGTCCGGGCGACTCCGGCGCTGCTCGGGGCGGGCGAGGTCAAAGGCCTGGTGACCGATCTCGCCGACGAGCTCGCCGCCTTCGACGAGGCGCTGAGCCTGAAGGAAAAGCTCGATCTCGTCGCGGCGACCATGGCGTGCCACGGATCGGTGCGAGCGGGACGGCTTCTCTCCGTCGTGGAGATGAACGCGCTCCTCAGAGAGATGGAAGTCACTCCCCATAGCGGCCAGTGCAATCATGGCCGCCCGACCTGGGTGAAGCTCGCCCATGGCGACATCGAGAAGCTGTTCGGCCGGAAGTAAGGAGCCCTCGAGCGAGCCTGATCAGGTCGCGACGACGAGGCGGTAGCCCAGGTCTAGTTCCTCGAGCTCGATTCTCCGAGTGCGCGTTCGATGGCTTCGGCGATCCTCCGATCGGGCTTCCGAAGCGCAGAATAATCGATCCCGATGCTGTCATATTTGGCGGCCATCGTCCCTTCTTCTTCACACGTCATCGTGCCCGCGGAAAAGCCCCGGCGGCCGCAGTCGCTTCGCTGAATGAGGCTGCAACCGCCTTGCACTTTGCCGCGAACCGCCTGCAAAGGGGCGGCCAAGAGGATGAACAATGACCAAGACCTACGACTTTGATTTGTTCGTGATCGGAGCTGGATCCGGGGGCGTTCGCGCAGCCCGGGTATCGGCGGCGCACGGCGCCCGGGTGGCGGTGGCCGAGGAGTATCGGGTCGGCGGGACCTGCGTGATCCGCGGTTGCGTCCCCAAGAAGCTGCTCGTCTACGGCGCCCATTTCGCCGAGGACCTTCAAGACGCCCGCCGCTTCGGCTGGGAAGTCGGCTCCTGCCGGTTCGACTGGCCGACCCTTCGCGACAGCGTGCTCGGCGAGGTCGAGCGGCTCGAAGGCATCTACACCGACATACTCGACCGGCACGAAGTCGAGATCGTCCCGCAGCGTGCCCGAGTGACGGGGGCCAATGAGGTCACTCTGGCCGACGGCAGCAAGGTCAGCGCCGGTACCATCCTGATCGCCGCCGGTGCCCACCCGATCATTCCGGACGTCCCCGGCGCCGAGCTCGGGATCACCTCCAACGAAGTCTTTCATCTCGATCAGATGCCGCGCCGGGTGGTGATCGCCGGCGGCGGCTATATCGCCAACGAATTCGCCGGCATCTTCCACCAGTTCAGCTGCCACGTGACCCTGGTCAATCGCGGCGACCGGATCCTGAGGCATTATGACGAGCAGATCCGCGACCGGCTGCTCACCATCTCGTTGATGAAGGGCATCGAATTCAAGTTCAACGCGCCGTTCCACTCGATCGCCAAGAACGACGACGGGACCCTGAAGATCGCACTGAACGGCCACGACCCGATCGAGGCCGATCTCCTGATCTGGGCGGTCGGCCGGGCCCCGAATACGTCCGGGCTTGGGCTCGAGGAGGTCGGGGTCGAGCTCGGCAAAAATGGCGCCATCCTCGTCGACGAGGATAATCAGTCGTCGGTTCCGAGCATCTACGGGATCGGCGACGTCACCGACCGGGTGCAGCTGACTCCGGTCGCGATCCGGGAGGGCCATGCCTTCGCCGAATCCGTCTTCGGCGGAACTCCGACCCGGGTCGATTACGAGCATATCCCGTCGGCGGTGTTCAGCCACCCGCCGATCGCCGGAGTAGGGATGACGGAGGGAGAAGCGCGCGACAAGGTCGGCGCCTACAAGGCCTATGTCGCCGATTTCCGGCCGATGAAGAACGTCCTCGCCGGCCGCAACGAACGGGCGCTCTACAAGATGATCGTCGACGAGGAGACCGAGAAGGTGCTCGGTATCCACATGATCGGCCCCGACGCGCCGGAGATCCTTCAGGCCGCGGCGATCGCCGTCAAGGCGGGGCTCACCAAGGCCCAGTTCGACGCGACGCTCGCCCTTCATCCGACCATGTCGGAGGAACTGGTGCTGATGCGCTGAAGCGTCGGCCGCCGCGGCGGCCGCTACTCGGCGGCTTCACCGGCGCGGGGCCGGACCGCCAGCTTGAACGCGCGCGAGTCGACCAGATATTCGCGCGCCAGCGCCTGCAGTTCGGCCGGGGTGATCGACGCATATTGATCGAGTCCGACCCGGATCGATTCGACCCGCTCCGGATGCTCCTGCGCACCGGACAATTGCTCCACCCACCATTCGTTGCTGCTGGCGCGGGACCGCTGGAGCCGTTCGACGAGCGGCCGGCGGGCACGCTGAAGCTCGTCGTCGCTGACCGGAGTTTCCCTGAGGCTGCGGGCGATCGCGTCGACATCGCGGAAAAAGCCTTCGATTCCCTGGGGCGGCGTCTCGACCTGGGCCGACAGATAGCCGAAACCGGCGACGTTTTCGGACGCGCTATGGGCTGCGCGGGGGCTGTAGCCGGCGCCCTGCTGCTCCCTGATCTCCTCGTTCAGGCGAAGCTGCACGATCTGGCTGAGCAGGTTGAGTCCGCGAGCGCGCCGCTGGTCGGCGTAGAAATCGACCGTCGGCCAGGCGACGAAGCCCAATCCCTGATCGGCCCGGCCGCCATGGGTCAGGCTGGCGGATTGTCCGGCCGGAAACGGAATCGGTGCCGACGACACCGCAGAGTCGGAACGGGCGGGGAGGGCGCCGAACGTCAACGAAGCCTGGCGGATCGCCTCGTCCACCTCGACGTCGCCGACGATGATCAGCTCGATCGGACCGGAAGCGATCGGCGAGTCGAGCAGCTCTCGCAAGTCGGCTACCGTCATCGCCGCCATTTCCTCGCGGCTCGGGGTGGCCCAGCGTTTGTCCCCGGAGCGCAGCAGTGACGCCGCATCGCGCCCGAACACGCCGCCGGGCGAGGTGTCGAGCTGGTCATGGATGGTGCTTCCGAACGAACGAAGCCGCTCGACTCCGGTCGGGCGCCAAGCGGCATCCTTGAAAAAAGCAGCGATCACCTGAAGCTGGGTGTCGAGATCCTCCGGCCGGGTCTTGCCGGTCAAGGTGAAGGCGTCCTCGGCGATGCCGGCGTTTATCGCATAGACCTTGCCGGAGAGGACCTCCTGAACCTGCTCGAAGGTGAGCTGACCCAGGCCGCCCGCCGTGAAGCCGCCGGCGGCATAGCCCCAGGCCGGGCTCGTTTCGTCGGTCGGCAAGCCGATCTGGCCGCCACCGAAGCGCGCCGCGACGACGATCTCGTCCTCGCGGAAATCGGTCGGCCTCACGGTGAGTCGGACGCCGTTGGCGAATCGAACCGCGGTCGCGCCGATGTCCGCCAGCTCGCGGCGCTCGACGACCTGGCCGGGGGCGCCGATCTGCTCGTAGGGCCAAATGAGGGCCTGTTGCGCCTCGGGAGCGGCCACCGGCGTCTCCCGAGACTGGCTGTAAGCGGCCAGCAGAGCCGCTTCGCCTGTCTCGATTGGCGTTGGGCTCGCAAGATGGACAAGCGGGCCGCTGCCGGCGAAGAGGGTCCGGGTCGCCGAAGTGACTTGATCGGCCGTCAATCCGGTGACCGCCTGATCGAACAAGGCCAGAGCGGTGGCAGGCGCGGTGAACACCCGATCCTCGTTGACGGCGTTGACGAGCCCCATCGCCAGTTGCGGCGAGGGCCGGGTTTCGGCGCCGGCGACGTTCGCCGTCAGCCGGGCGCGGAGCTCGCTGATCTCGCGGTCCAGCTCGGCCTGGGTGAAACCGTGCTCGACGACCTTGCGCTGCTCCTGCTCGATCGCGGCCAAAGCCGCGTTCCATCGATCGGGCTGGGAAACGGCGATGATCTGGGCGACCTCGGCGCGCTGCCCCTGATCGTGCTGGACGGCGCCGCCGCCGATGAAGGGCGGGCTGTCGCTTGCGGCGAGCCGCTCGAGACGGCGATTGATGATCTGCAGTCCGAGCTGCTCGCGAATCTTGCGGAGTCGCGACTCGCTCGTGTCCGGAGACGTGTCGAGCGGCGACACCCAGCTCATGCTGACCCGGGTGGGCACCCCTGGCTCGACCAGGACCCGGGTTTCGACTCCCCGTTCGGGGATTGCGGGCGCCGGCGGCTCCGGCGCCGGTTCACCCTCGGCCTCCCAGTCGGAGAAGCGGGCCCGGATCTTGGCTTCCATCTCGTCGAGATCGAAATCGCCGACCGCGACCAGTGTCGCGTTTTCGGGGCGATAATAGCCTTCGTAAAATTCGACGAAGCGTTCGCGCGGCGCCGTCCGGATCACCTCGGTGAGGCCGATCGGAATTCGCTCGGCAAGCCGGTCGCCGCTGAAGATGTTGCTCAGCTCGTCGATCGCCATCCGGTAGGCCGGCGTGGCCCGGGTGCGCTCCTCGGACAGGATGATCCCGCGCTCGCGGTCGATCGCCTCGGCGCTCAGAGTGGCCTCGCCGGCGACTTCGCGCATCAGGAACAGGCCGGTGTCGACGGTCTCGGCGTCGGTCCGGGGGAGATCGAGCATGTAGATGGTCTGGTCGAAGCTGGTCGAGGCGTTGGTGTCCGGTCCGAACTGGAGGCCGGCCCGCTCGAGGATCCGGATCAGCTCGCCTTCGGGGACGTTGCGGGTCTGGTTGAGGGTCATGTGCTCGATGAAATGGGCCAGCCCCCTCTGGTCCTCGCGCTCGTGGAGCGAGCCTGCGTCGATCCGGAGTCGAAGCGAGGCGGCGCCGGGAGGCGTCGCGTTGCGCCGAAGCGCGTAACGCATGCCGTTTGGAAGCACCCCGAATCGCACCGCTTCATCGGCCGGAACGTCGCTGGCGAGATGCGGCCAGGCCGGCGCCGCCGCTTGGGTCGCGACGATCGGAGCCGCAACGGCCGCCTGCGGCGCCACCGTCGAACAACCGCCAAGAACCAAAGCGAGCGCAAGGCCGCAGCCGGCCAACAAGTCGGATTTCCGCATCAGAAACTTCCCCCCCCAGATTTTTAGATCGTAATTCCAGTATGATAGAACGTCATAGGGCGATTTCCCGACCGCATTCAACCCTGCCGTTTTCAATGACATGGATTCAGCGGATCCGCGACTAGCGCAATTGCGTGGCGAATTCGATGTCACCGATCGCCAGCGTCTGGCGGGCCCGCCGGTGGCTCGATATAGGTTCGCGGAGTGAGGCAGCGGGACGATTCCGACATCTTGATCATCGGGGCGGGGCATAACGGCCTCGTCTGCGCTTATTATCTGGCCCGCCGCGGCCTCAAGGTGAGGGTGATCGAGGCTCGGGGCGTCGTCGGCGGCGCCGCGGTCACCGAGGAATTCCATCCCGGCTTCCGCAATTCGACCGCGAGCTACACGGTCAGCCTGCTCAACCCGACGATCATCCGGGACATGCGGCTGTACGAGCATGGCCTCAAGGTCGTGCTTCGAAAGATCGACAATTTCCTTCCGACCGAAGGCGCGGACCATATCCTCGCCGGCCGCGGCGGCCTCACCCGTCGAGAGATTGCCCGTCACAGCCCCGCCGACGCGGACAATTATGATGATTATGCCGCGGCCCTCGGCTCGGTCGTGAGCGTGCTTCGCCAGTGGCTGTTGCGGGCGCCCCCCAATGCCGGCGGTGGCCTTGCGGACATGATGGCGCTGCTGAAGCTGGGTGCGGGCGTGAACCGTCTCGGCCTTGAGGAGCAGCGCCATCTCGTCGACTTCTTCACCAAGTCGGCCGCGGACGTGCTCCGGCGCTATTTCAGTCACGACCTGGTCCAGGCGCTGTTCGGTTTCGACTCTGTCGTCGGCCATTATGCCAGCCCGGAAGCGCCCGGATCGGCCTACGTCCTGCTCCATCACGTCTTCGGCGAGGCGGCCGGAGTCGAAGGCGCCTGGGGTCATGCCATTGGCGGGATGGGCGCTATCACCCAGGCAATGGCCAAGGCCTGCGCCGAGGGGGGAGTCGAGATCATCCTCGACAGCCCGGTCGAAGAGATCATCGTCGAGCAGGGCAAAGCGGTCGGCGCCGTCTCTCGCGGGACCGCTCATCGGGCGAAGGCGGTGGCCGCGGGCGTCAATCCGAAGCTCCTGTTCGAGCGCCTGATCCCGGACGGCGCAATCGCGCCCGAGGTGACGAAGCGAATGGCCGGCTGGCAGAGCGAGTCGGCGACTTTCCGGATGAACGTCGCTCTCGCCGAACTGCCCCGATTCACGAGCCGTCCCGAAGCCGGCGACCATATGACTGCGGGAATCATCATCGCGCCGTCACTCGATTATATGGATCAGGCCTGGCTCAGCGCCCGCACCGACGGCTGGTCCAGGGCGCCGATCGTCGAGATGCTTATCCCCTCGACCCTCGACGACAGCCTCGCTCCGGAAGGCCGGCACGTCGCCAGCCTGTTCTGCCAGCATTTCCCTTATGAGGTTCCGGGCGGCTGGGATTCGCGGCGGGACGAGGCGGCGGACTCGATCATCGCTCATGTCGACCGCTTCGCGCCGGGGTTCAGGGATATCGTGATTGGCCGCGGCGCTCTTTCGCCGCTCGACCTCGAGCGCCGTTTCGGCCTGATCGGCGGCGACATCTTCCATGGCAAGATGGGTCTCGATCAGCTCTTCTCGACCCGGCCGATGCTCGGCCACGCCGACTATCGAATGCCGCTTCAGGGCCTCTATCTGTGCGGATCGGGGGCCCATCCGGGTGGCGGCGTGACCGGGGCGCCCGGGCATAATTGCGCGGCCGCAATCCTCAAGGATCGGCGGAAGCTTCGGCTTTGAGGCGCGGGGGGCGAATGTTTCGACAAAAGAATGAGCGGAACTTCGCGCTCCGCTCCGCTTTGATGGCGAAACAGGATTTCGCAAGGAATGGAGGATGTTGAAGGCGCTTCGGCTGGCCGGGGCGTTGGCGGGCCCGTTTGTCCTGGCTTCGCCGGCGTCTGCGCAGATCGATCTTTCGACCGGCATGGTGACCGGCGTCAGGCCGCCGGCACGGCTGATGCCGAACTTCGCCGCACCGGCCGGCGACTTCCGTCAGGTCGGCACGCCCCGCCGAAGCGGGCTCATCGCCGCCTTCCCGATCGACGAAAATCTTCAGATCGGCCTTGGCCGATTCAGGGTGGCGGAGCCGGCGCGGCCGCGCACGCACATGGAGCCGGAGCGGGCGCCGACCGACCTTCGCCGTCGCGAACGCGGAGTCGCCGCGATCGGGATGAGCCTGCGATTCTGAAAAGCCTCGCTCAGGCGATGAGCGAACGCCAGGGCCCGCTTACCGCCAGCGTCTTGCCGGGATGATAGGCGTTGACGAAGAGGGTCCCGCCGTCGGGTGAGAAGCAGGCGCCGGCAAGCTCCGTCTGCTGGTTGAGACGAGCCAGGGTATAGATCCGGCCATCAGGCGCGACGCCTTTGAGGTGGCAGGGTGCGCCGCCCGCCCGGTCCTCGCAGGCGATGAGGTGGCCGTTCGGCGCCACCGTCAGATTGTCGGCATAATCCATCACCTTCGGATCGGTCGATTCGACGAACAGCTCGATCCGTCCTGGCGAGCGCGCCTCGCCGGCGCGGCCTTCGCTCGGGCTCGGGACGTAGCGCATGATCTGGCCGTGCCGCGCATGGCCGCCTGAGGTGCAGGTGAAATAGAGTGCCTGATTGCCGTGATGAATGCCTTCGCCGCGGGCAAAGATGGCGGCGCCGAGGGCGCGACCGCGCTGGCGCAGGTCGTCGCGGGGGCTTTCCACCTCGTCGAGATCGATCCAGCGCACGGTGCGGCTGCTACGCGGCTCGAAGCCGGTCTCGGTCCAGTTGCGCGTATCGGCGCCCGCGGTGTCGGCAAAGGCGAGCGCCTGGAGCCGCCCGCCGCGGCCCAGGCGCCGGCGGTGCTCGGGGATGAATCGGTAGAAAAGCGAATCCTCGCGATCCTCGGTGAGGTAGACGATGCCGGTACGAGGATCGATCGCGGCGGCCTCGTGCCGGAACCGGCCCATCGCCCGAAGCGGTTCCGGCGCGGCCAGTCCGCGATTGGCCGCCGGCACCTCGAATACCCAGCCATGTTCGCGCGCGACCTCGCCCGGACCAGCGCTGCTTTCCTCGCAGGAAAGCCAGCTTCCCCAGGGCGTCGTCCCGCCCGCGCAATTGACGAGGGTCCCGGATAGGCTGAGAAACTGACGCTCGCGGCGGCCGGATGCCATATCGTAGATGATCGTGCTGGTTCCGCCGGGCAGCGGCCGTCCCTCATTGTCGGTGCCGAACACCCCCTCGCGAAGTAGGCGCTCGGCCAGCGCCGGATCCTCGCCGGCCGGCCCGCGCTCCCTCACCCGGAGCAGCAATTCGTGATTGCGGACGAGAGCGACCCGGCGGCGGTCGACCGCGAAACATCCCATCCCGTCAAAATGGCTCGGCGTGAAATAGCCATCGTCCATCCGCTCGCCGGCGCTGGAAATCACCCGGTATTCGAAGCCTGGGGGCAGATCGAGCAGGCCGGCGGGATCGGCGACGAGATCGCCATAGCCGGGGATTTCGTTGCGATAGCTCGCGCTCTGGCTGTCCTGGCCGAGGCTTCGCCGGGCGAGGCCGAGAAAGGCCGCCGAAGCGAGGGCCGAAGCGGCGAAGGTGCGTCGGTTGATCATGATTGGCTCCCCCCCCGGCCGCGATCCGCGGTCACACCGATCAGATGATCGGGTGCCGTTCCCAGTTCGGCTTGTCGCTCCGCCGGGTGAGGCGACCGTGAAGCCTTCGCAAGGTGCGGCTTCCCGTCTCGACGAAAAGGAAGGGAAAGACGGCGTGAACGAGGGCGGCGAGGCCGGCGCCGATCATCTGCACGCCGAACCCCGCCGCGGCCGTGAAATGTTCGGGATAGGATTCGCCGACTTCCCTGGGATGTCGGGTGAAGGGGTTGCTCGCCATCAAAGTCCTGCCTCGCTTTCAAACTCTCCTTAGCCACTTCCGGCGGGTCGAAAAAGGTCAATGGGGCACTGGACCGCGCAACCGTTGCGGCCGCCTGGATCAGGCCTTAGAGCCGCTTACGTAAACGTAAGGATGACCGAATGGCCGAAGCCTATATCGTCGCCGCCGCTCGCACTGCCGGAGGCCGCAAGGGCGGCGCTCTCAAGGACTGGCATCCCGCCGACATGGCGGCCCGAGTGCTCGATTCCCTGGTGGAGCGAAGCGGCGTGGATCCCGCGGCGATCGAGGACGTCATCATGGGCTGCGTCGGCCAAGTCGGCGAGCAGGCCTTCCATGTCGGGCGCAACGCCGTTCTCGCTTCGCGGCTTCCGCAAAGCGTTCCCGCGGTCACCATCGACCGGCAATGCGGGTCTTCGCAGCAATCGGTTCACTTCGCCGCCCAGGCCGTGATGAGCGGAACCCAGGACGTAGTCATCGCCGCGGGCGTCGAATCGATGACCCGGGTGCCGATGGGCGCGCCGGTGACGCTCGCGCTCCAGGCCGGTCTGGGCGGCCCGTTTCCTAAAAGCGTCCAGGACCGTTTCGGCGTGCCGATGTTCAGCCAGTTCATCGGCGCGGAGATGATCGCGGAGAAATACGGCTTCAGCCGGGAGGAGCTCGACCGGTTCGCCCTCGACAGCCACCGAAAGGCGGCGGCAGCCACCGAGGCGGGCACCTTCGACGACGAGATCGTCCCGCTTCCCGTCGCCGACGGCGAGCACCGCACCGACGAGGGCATACGCTACGATTCGACCCTGGAAGGGATCGCTTCGGTCAAGCTGCTCAAGGAAGGGGGAAGGATCAGCGCCGCCAATGCCTCCCAGATCTGCGACGGCGCCAGCGGTGTCCTCGTCGTCAGCGAACGTGCATTGAAGGTCCATGGCCTGACTCCGCTGGCCCGAATCCACAATCTGACGGTGACGGCTGGAGACCCGGTCATCATGCTCGAGGAGCCGATTCCGGCGACTCGAAGGGCGCTTGAACGGGCCGGCATGACGATCGCCGACGTGGATCTCTATGAGGTGAACGAGGCCTTCGCGCCCGTGCCTCTGGCCTGGCTGCGCGAGATCGGCGCCGATCCGGACCGGCTCAACGTCAATGGCGGTGCCATCGCCTTGGGCCACCCGCTCGGCGCCTCGGGCGCCAAGCTGATGGCCACGCTGACCCACGCGCTCAAGCGGCGGGGGAAGAAATGGGGATTGCAGACGATGTGCGAAGGCGGCGGGATCGCCAATGTCACGATCGTCGAGAACCTGGCCTAGGCTCGGGTCAGCCGCTCATCGTTCGACCGAGGCACTGACCCGACCGGATGCCTCCTCAGGCTGCCCGGCGGTTCGGTCGAGTCAGAAGCCGTCGAGCCATGCCGCCCTCGATGACGGCCCGGCCGCAGCGCTTGCGCCCGGGCGTCCTCGAGCCGCGGTCGAAGGCGGCTCGAGGAAGGGGAACGTCAGTCGTTCTTGCTCTTGCTCCGGCTCTTGCCGCGATCCCGAGACCCTCGGGTGAGAGTCGCCGCCGCGACGACTCCGGCAGCGACCGCTGCACCGGCCGCGATCGCTGTCTTCGGATATTCGCGCGCCTTGTCCGCGAGCTGGCTGAAGGCTCCGCTCGAGCCCGTCGTCGAGCCGGTCGAGCTCCCCGAATTTCCCTGACCAGCTTGGTCGTTCGTCTGGCCGGCGTGGGGCATGGCATTGTTCGGGATGTGCGACATCTAAGCTACTCCGTCTGCTGGGTTTCGTGAGCTAGGCCAACGAGGGGCCCAAAGTCGGGTTCCCATGCCGCTTGTCGAACCGCCGCACTTCTTATTAGGTGCGCCGCAAACAAGGAGGCTTCGTACATGAAACTGGACAGCAACATCGCCGCGGTGGTTACCGGCGCGGCCTCCGGACTCGGCGAGGCGACCGCCCGGGCCCTCGCCTCGAGAGGCGTGAAGGTCGCGGTCTTCGACCGTGATCAGGAGCGCGGCGAAAAGGTGGCGTCCGAAATTGGCGGGATCTTCGCCCAGGTCGACGTCACCTCGAACGAGGCGGTCGACGCGGGATTCGCCAGAGCCCGGGAGGCGCACGGCCAGGAACGCATCTGCGTCAATTGCGCCGGAGTCGCCAATGCGGTGAAGACGGTCGGCCGCGACAAGGCCACCGGCGAGATCAAGCGCTATCCGATCCACCAGTTCGAGCTGGCGATCCAGATCAACCTGATCGGCACCTTCCGGGTGCTCGCCGCCTCTGCCGCGGGAATGGCGGAGCTGGAGCCCCTCGATGACGGCGAGAAGGGCCTCATCGTCAACACCGCTTCGGTCGCCGCCCAGGACGGGCAGATCGGCCAGGCCGCTTATTCGGCATCCAAGGCCGGAGTGCTCGGAATGGCGCTGCCGATCGCCCGCGACCTGATGGGGGAGGGGATAAGGGTAAACACGATCCTTCCCGGCGTGTTCGAGACTCCGATGGTGGCGATGATGCCCCAGAACGTGAAGGACGCCCTCGCGGCGCAAGTGCCTTTCCCGAAGCGGCTCGGCCGGGCCGAGGAATATGCGCGGCTGGCCTTGTTCATGGCCGAAAATCCTTATCTCAACGGCGAATATGTCCGCCTGGACGGTGCCATCCGGATGGCACCGCGCTGAGCGGCGAGCGGATGACCCGTCATATCGGCATCCTCGCGCACAGCGCCGAGGGGGCCACCTTGTGCTACCGAACCCTGTGGCTCGAGGGAGGGCGCCGGATGGGAGCGCATGACCATCCGCAGATCACCCTCACCGGGGTCGCGATGAAGGATTCGCTGGATGCCTGGGAGCGCGGCGACCTCGAGGCGCTTCGCGGCCTCTTCGCCGAAGACGTGGTGAGGCTTGCGGCCGCAGACGCGGATTTCTTCATCCTGCCCGACAATACCGCCCATATCGCCCTCGAAGCGGCCGGCGCCCCCTTCGCACTGCCCGGCCTCCATATCGCCGAGGTGGTCGCCGACCAGGCGCTCGCCGACGGCCGCCACAAGGTCGGGATCCTCGGCACCGACTGGACAATGACCGGGCCGGTCTATCCGGCGGCGCTCGGCCGGCGCGGCCTGGACTGGGAAGTCCCCGACGAAGCCGACCGCAAGATCGTCCACGACATCATCTTCGACGAGCTCTGCCTCGGTCTCTTCACCGAAGCTTCCCGCCAGGCCTATTGCGCTATCATCGAGAAGTTCGCCGCGGCGGGATGCGACTGCGTCGCCCTCGTCTGCACCGAGATCCCGCTCCTGGTCACTGCCGACGTCTCGCCGCTTCCAATCCTCGATTCGACCCGTCTTCTCGCGGTCGCCGCGGTCGAAACCGCGCTTGGCGAAAGGCCGATGCCGTCATGGCGGGGCGGGCCGCCGGCCGGCTCGTGAAACTCAGGAGGAATCGGCCGTGAAGGTGCTCGCCGGGGTCCGGATCGTCGAATTTGCCGGCCTGGCGCCGGCACCATTTGCGGCGATGATGCTCGCCGACCATGGCGCCGAGGTGATCCGGATCGAGCGGTCCGGAAGCCGCCCGCCGATCCCGCCGGAAAAGGAGATATTGCGCCGCAACCGCTCCGAGATCCTCAGCCTCGACCTCAAGTCCGACGCCGACCTCGCCCGGGTCCGTGATCTGATCCGATCCGCCGACGGTCTCATCGAAGGTTTCAGGCCTGGGGTCATGGAGCGGCTCGGCCTCGGCCCGGAGACCGTCTGCGCCGACAATCCGCGTCTGGTCTATGGCCGGATGACGGGATGGGGGCAGGAAGGGCCGCTCGCCGAGGCCGCCGGCCACGACATCAACTATATCGCCTTGGCCGGCAATCTTCATACCTATGGCCGAGCCGAGGGCCAGCCGACTCCGCCGGTCAATGCGGTCGGCGATTTCGGCGGTGGTGGAATGCTTCTCGCGTTTGCTATGGTCGCGGGGATCCTGTCGGCCCGGGCCTCGGGCAAGGGCAATATCATCGACTGCGCGATGGTCGACGGCGCCGCCTTGATCGGGGCGCAGGTCTATTCGCTGCTCGCGGCCGGGCTGTGGAAGGACGAGCGGGGCGCCAACCTCCTCGACGGCGGCGCCGCCTTCTACGACAGCTATGAATGCGCCGATGGCCGCTGGATCGCGATCGGGGCGATCGAGCCTGACTTCTTCAGGGCGTTGAAGGCGAAGCTCGGACTCGCTTCGGAGCAATGGGATCCCGGCCTTCGCGGCGAGCTCGAAGAAGTCTTTCACCGACACCCGCGCGACCATTGGTGTGCGCTGCTCGAGGGAAGCGACGCCTGCTTCGCGCCGATCCTCAGCCTCGCCGAAGCGCCCGATCATCGTCACAATGCGGAGCGGTCGACCTTCACCCGCGAACGCGGTTTCATCGAACCGAATCCAGCGCCCCGTTTCAAGGAAAGTGGAACCTGATGCTCGACCTCGCCCGCCGTTCCTTCCATTCCGAGGACCATCACCTCTTCCGCGACCAGGTCAGGAAGTTCTTCGAGCGCGAGCTCATTCCCCATCTCGAGCGGTGGGAGGCGCAGGGCGAGATCGATCGCGACTTCTGGCGCAAGGCGGGCGACGCCGGGCTGCTCTGCGCGACGGTGCCGGAGGCCTATGGCGGCCTCGGTCTCGATTTCGGCTACAACGCCGTCATCGACGAGGAGCTCGGCTATGCCGGATCGAGCGCCGGAATCGGCCTCCATTCCGACATCGTCGCCCCTTATATCGTCGCCTACGGCTCTGAGCCGCTCAAGCAGCACTGGCTGCCCAGGATGATCTCCGGCGAGACCCCCACGGCGATCGCGATGACCGAGCCGGGCGCCGGTTCGGATCTCCAGGGCATCAAGACGAGCGCCGTCCGCGACGGTGACGATTATGTGATCAACGGCTCCAAGACCTACATCACCAACGGCCAGCATGCGGAGCTCGTCATCGTCGTCGCCAAGACCGACCCGGCCGGGGGCGCCAAGGGCACGTCGCTGATCCTCGTCGAGGCGGATCGACCCGGCTTCGCGCGCGGCCGCAACCTCGACAAGATCGGCCTTCACGGCCAGGACACGTCCGAGCTCTTCTTCCAGGATCTCCGGGTGCCGCAATCGAACCTGCTCGGCGCGGAAGGGATGGGATTCGCCTATCTGATGAACCAGTTGCCGCAGGAGCGGCTTGGAATCGCGATCGGCGCCCAGGCTTCGGCCCAGCGCGCCTTCGATGAAGCGGTGAAGTTCACCAAGGAGCGAAAGGCCTTCGGGCGAACCGTCTTCGAATTCCAGAACACGCGCTTCACCCTCGCGGACCTGGCCGCCAAGCTTCAGGTCGGCTGGGCCCATCTCGACTGGGCGCTGGCCCGCCACGTCGCCGGAAAGCTCAGTGCTGACGAGGCGTCGGCCGCCAAGCTCTGGCATACCGAGCTTCAGTGGGAAGTGTGCGACGCGGCGCTTCAGCTGCATGGTGGCGCCGGCTACATGAACGAATATCTGATCGCCCGGTTGTGGCGCGACGCCAGGGTGACCCGGATCTTTGGAGGCACCAACGAGATCATGAAGGAAGTGGTGGCGAGAGGGATATGACCGACCATCGGCTCTGGATCATCGGCAGCTATGTCAGCCCCTACGTCCGAAAGGTCCTCGCCTGCATCCAGCTCAAGGGGCTGTCTTACGAGATCGACCCGATCACCGCCTTCTTCGGCAATGCCGAGTTCGAGCGGCTGAGCCCGCTGCGGCGGATCCCGGTGCTGATCGACGGCGAGGTCGAGCTTTGCGACTCCTCGGTGATCTGCGCCTATCTCGACGAAGCCTATCCCAGGCCGGCGCTGCTCCCGGACGGCGCCAGCGACCGGGCACGCGCGCGCTGGCTCGAAGAATATGCCGACACCAGGCTCGGCGACGTCTTCATCTGGGGCCTTTTCTACCAGAAGATCGTCCGTCCGATCATCTGGAGCGAGCCCGGGGACCAGGCAAGGATCGACAGGACTCTTGCGCAAGACCTGCCGCGCGAGATGGATTATCTCGAGACCCTGCTTCCGCACGACGGATTCCTGTTCGGGGAGGCGATCGGCCTTGCCGACATCGCCATCGCCACCTTCTTTCGCAACGGCGCCTATGCCGGCTTCGAGCCGGATCCCGCCCGCTGGCCGCGAGTGGCGGGTTTCGTCTCGCGGGCGCTGGCCGAGCCCTGCTTCGCTTCGTTCCTCCCCTTTGAGCAGGCTCAGTTGAGCACCAATCCGCAAGGCCGGCGGCAGGCGCTTCTTGCCGCCGGCGCGCCATTGACCGCCGAAACCCTTGGAACCCGAGAGGCGAAGAAAGGCGTGATGACGCTTTAGGCTGGAGCCATCTCGGTCAGGTGCTCGCGCTGGAAGGCGACGGCGGCGCCAAGCAGGCCGGGTTCGGCATAAGTCGCCAGAACCACGCTGACCCGTCTCATCCGTTCGCGGTAGCGGCCCTTGGCGCCGAAGCGTTCAGTGAAGGCGGGCGAGCGAAGCCGGTCGACGATCCGGTTGGCGAGGCCGCCGGTGATTGCCACCCCCATCGCGCCATGGGCGAGCGAGATGTCGCCGACGGCGGCGCCGAAGCTGCGCACCAATATGTCGAGCGCCTGTGCGGCGATCCTGTCGGTTCCGTCGATGGCGGCGCTCCACAGCTCGCCGGCCCGGTTCGCTTCCCAATCGGCCTCGCCGCCGAGGTGCCGGTAGATGTCGATCAATCCGGGGCCGGAGACGATCCGCTCGACAGAAGCGCGCTCATATTGGGCGGCGATCGTCGCCGCCAGCGCCCGCTCTTCCGGGTCGAGCGGGGCAAAGCCGATATGCGCCGCTTCGGTCTCGATCACCCGGGTCGTGCCGCCGCGGCGATCGAGAATGGCGACTCCGAGGCCGGTGCCCGGTCCGATCACGCTGACGATCGCGTCCGCTGGAAGACGGTCCGGACCGCAGATCGGCGCGAGCTCCGCCGGGTCGAGGATCGAGACGGCATGAGCGACGGCGCCGAAATCGTTGAGCAGGGTGAGCCGCTCGAGGCCGAGCTCCCGGTCCAGCCCGAAGCGCGAAATCCGCCAGTCGCTGTTCATGAAGCGAAGCACTTCGCCCTCGATCGGCGCCGCCACGGCGATCGCCGCGCTCCTCGGCAGCTCCTCTCCGATCTCCTGTCGGAAGGCTTCCCATGCCGAGAGTAGGCCGACATGCTCGCGGGTCCTGAAGCGATGCATTTCACCCAGTTCGGGTCGACGCCCTGGCGAGATCGAGGCGAGTGCGAAGCGGGCGTGAGTTCCGCCGATGTCGGCGACGACGATCTTCATCACCGGCTTCGGCGGTCCTCGATCAGGCTGTCGACCAGCGCCGGCTCGGCCAGCGTCGACGTGTCGCCGAGATTGGCGAAGTCATTCTCGGCGATCTTCCGAAGGATACGCCGCATGATCTTGCCCGAGCGGGTCTTGGGCAGAGCCGGGGTGAAGTGGATGATGTCCGGCGAGGCGATCGGGCTGATCTCGGCGCGGACGTGCCGGCGAAGCGCCTCCTCCAGATCCTTGCTCGGTTCCTCGCCGACGATCAGGGTGACGTAGCAATAGATGCCCTGTCCCTTGATCTCGTGCGGATAGCCGACCACCGCCGCCTCGGCGACGGCAGGGTGACTGACGAGCGCGCTTTCGATCTCCGCGGTACCGAGGCGGTGGCCGGATATGTTGAGCACATCGTCGACCCGGCCGGTGATCCAGTAATAGCCGTCCTCGTCGCGGCGGCAGCCGTCGCCGGTGAAGTAGAGGCCGCGATAGGTCGAGAAATAGGTCTGAACGAAGCGCTCTTGATCGCCGTAGACGGAACGCATCTGGCCCGGCCAGCTCGCGGCGATGCACAGGTTTCCCGAAGCGGCGCCGTTCAGCACCTCGCCTTCGCCGTCGACGAGCCGAGGAACCACCCCGAAGAAGGGACGGCCCGCCGATCCGGGCTTCATGTCGTGCGCGCCAGGCAGCGTCGTGATCATGATCCCGCCCGTTTCGGTCTGCCACCACGTATCCACGATCGGGCAGCGTTCTTCGCCGACCACCCGCCAGTACCAGAGCCACGCCTCCGGGTTGATCGGCTCGCCGACCGATCCGAGCAATCGGATCGAGGAGCGGTCGTGCTTCTTCACCGGTCCTTCGCCTTCGCGCATCAGCGCCCGGATCGCGGTCGGCGCGGTGTAGAATATGTCGACCCGGTGGCGCTCGACGACGTCCCAGAAGCGGCTGAAATCGGGGTAGTTGGGGACTCCTTCGAACATCAGGCTGGTCGCGCCGTTGGCGAGCGGACCATAGACGACGTAGGAATGGCCGGTGACCCAGCCGACATCGGCGGTGCACCAGAAGATTTCGCCCGGGCGGTAATCGAAGACGTAGTGGAAGGTCGCCGCGGTCCATACCGCATAGCCGCCGGTGGTGTGAAGCACGCCCTTCGGCTTCCCGGTCGAACCCGAAGTGTAGAGAATGAACAGCGGGTCCTCGGCGCCCATCGGCTCGCACGGGCATTCGTCCGGAACGATCCCGGCGAGCTCGTGATACCAATGATCGCGGCCTTCGCGCATCTCGACCGCTTCGCCGAGGTGGCGGACGACGAGGACCGCGTCGACGTCGCCGCCTTTCTCCAGGGCCTTGTCGACGTTCGCCTTGAGCGGCACCAGCTTGCCGCCGCGCTTGCCGCCGTCGGCTGTAACGACGAAGCGGCTCGCGCAATCCTCGATCCGGCCGTGCAGGGCATCTGGGGAAAAGCCGCCGAAGACGACACTGTGGACGGCGCCGATCCGGGCGCAGGCGAGCATCGCGACCGCCGCTTCGGGGATCATCGGCATGTAGAGCGTGACCCTGTCGCCCTTGCCGGCTCCCAGCGATTTCAGCACGTTCGCCATCCGGACGACTTCGGCATGAAGCTCGCCATAAGTGAGTGAGCGGACGTTTCCGGGTTCGTCGCCTTCCCAGAGGATCGCCGTCTGCTGGGAGCGTTCGGCAAGATGCCGGTCGACGCAATTGTGGCAAAGGTTCAGGATTCCGTCCTCGAACCATCTTATCTCGACCGGATCGAAGGACCAGTTGGCGATCCGGGTCGGTTCCCGCACCCATTCGAGCCGCTTCGCCTGATCGGCCCAGAAGCCGTCCGGATCGTCGATCGATCGGCGGTAAAGGGCTTCATAATCTTCGGCGCTGCAATGGCTGTTTCGCGCGATTTCGGCCGGAGGAGGGATGCGTTCCATGGATCCTCTTTGGCTTTTCGGAGGGCCGATCCTTAGCCGCTGGGTTCGACCGAGGCCAGAGGCGGGGGCGGACTTGGTCCTTCGATTCGTCGGCAGCGCTTTGCGGCGGCTTGCCGGTTCCGCGCGACGGCAGCCGGCTTACCCCCTAGGATAATCATGGCGCCCGCGGCTAACAGGGAATCTTGAAGTGGACAGGGAGCCACCTATCTGAACGACGCGGGAAACAACCTGTCATTGTTGGATGAAGGTCGGTTCGCGAGAATCGGAACGGAACCGGTTCGATCCCGGCTGGTTGCCGCAGAGCGGTCGAACGCCCATGCTGTTGCGAAGCCGGCGTATTATCAATATAGGACACATCCTTTTTGACGTCTGAGACGATGCCTGCGATCGCTGAAGATCTTCCCGCCTTTTCCTGGGCCCCGGTCGTGCGGCAGCACGCCTGGGCCTGGGTCGTGCTCGCGACGATGGTGGCGCTGTGGATCGTCGCCGGCCTCAGTATCGCCGTTCGTGAGCCTTCCGCCGATCTCATCGTCAACGGCAAGGCGCCCGATCGGGTGGTTCGCCAGCTTAAGGCGGCCGCGGCGGCCACCGCTGCCACTCAGCTCAAGCAGGTGTCGCGCGACGACGCATTGGCGTTCAACGCGTCCATTCCGATTTCGGATTCGGCCAATCCCGCGGCCCGGCCGTTCAGCATGCCCGGCGCAAGCAATGCGGATCGGCTGCGCGCGATCGACTGCCTGACCGCCGCCATCTATTACGAAGCGGCGACCGAGCCGCTGGACGGCCAGCGCGCCGTCGCCCAGGTCGTCCTCAACCGCGCCCGTCACCCCGCTTACCCGACCAGCGTCTGCGGAGTCGTGTTCGAAGGGGCTCGGCGGACCAATCTCGGCTGCCAGTTCAGCTTCACCTGCGACGGATCGCTCCGGCGGCCGCCCATGGCCTCCTATTGGGAACGCGCCCGCCGCGTCGCCGAGGCCGCGATCTCCGGCTACGTCTATGCCCCGGTCGGCTGGGCGACCCATTATCACACCAATTGGGTCGTCCCCTATTGGGCGTCGAGCCTGGTCAAGGCCGCCAATGTCGGTGCCCACATCTTCTACCGCTGGAGCGGCGGCTGGGGCCGCCCGCCCGCCTTCGGCCGGCGCTTGCCCGGGGTCGAGCCCGCGATCGCCTGGCGCGGCGGCTTCGGCCAGCCGAGCCGGGAAGAGCGCGAAGCCGAAGCCCTGCTCGCCGCCGAGCGCGATGCGGCCGCCCAGAAGGCCGCAGCCGACGCCGCGGTGGAATCGGCGACCGGCCACAGCGTCGACAGCTTCAACCGGGCGGTGCTCCGCCGCTACGAGCCGCTCCAGCGCGAAAGCGCCAATGCGCGGATCACCGAGCGCCTGAACAACAATGCCGGGACCCAGCCGGTCACCCGGAGCCAGCGCTGGGCGCTCACCGGCGACAGCTCGACTTCGTCGGGTCAGACCCCGCTCGGCCGCCAGCCGACCGAGCTTGAGGGCGTCAGGTTCAAGGCTCCGGCAGCCGGCGGCGGCGACGAAACCGCCACCGTCGCCCGAGAGCAATAGCCGCCCTTCCTTCCGCTTGCCCACATGCTAAGGCGGGCGTCGTGAATCCAGTCTTCGCCCAGCTTCCGACCAGCATCTTCGAGCACATGTCCGCGCTCGCCCGAGCCCATGACGCGGTCAATCTCGGCCAGGGCTTCCCCGACTTCGGCTGGCCCGAGGCGGTGCTCGAAAAGGCGGCGGAGGCGGTCCGAACCGGCTCCAACCAATATCCGCCGATGCGCGGGACCCCAGAGTTGCGCGAGGCCGTTGCCGAATATTATCGGCGCCATCAGGGCCTCGACGTCGAGCTGGACCAGGTCACCATCACTTCCGGCGCGACCGAAGCGCTCGCCGACGCGATCATGGCTCTGATCGAGCCCGGCGACGAAGTCCTGCTGTTCCAGCCGCTCTACGATGCCTATTTGCCGATCGTCCTTCGCGCCGGCGGCAAGCCGCGCTTCGTTCGCCTGTCGCCGCCGGACTGGCGGATTACCGAGGAGGCGCTCGCCGGCGCCTTTACCGAGCAGACCCGGCTCGTCATCTTCAACAATCCGCACAACCCGACCTCGCGCATCTTCACCCGCGAGGAGCTGGCCCTGCTCGCCGAACATTGCGTCCGCCACGATTCGATCGTGTTGAGCGACGAGGTATGGGAGCATGTCGTCTTCGACGGACGCGAACATCTGCCCTTGTCGACCTTGCCGGGCATGGCCGATAGGACGGTGAAGGTCGGCTCGGCCGGAAAGATCTTCTCGCTCACCGGATGGAAGGTGGGCTGGATGGTGGCGCCGCCTGATCTCGCGCCGGCGCTGGCCAAGGCGCATCAGTTCGTCACCTTCACCACGCCGCCCTCGCTTCAGGCCGCGGTCGCCTTCGGCCTGAACGAGGCGATGGCCGAAGTGGAGGCGACCGGCCGCGCCTTCGCCGTCTCCCGCGATCGGCTCGCTTCGGGGCTCGAGGCGGCGGGCTTCGTCCCGCTCCCGGCTGAAGGCACCTATTTCCTGTCGATCGATCTCGACGCTTCCGGAATCACGGCCGACGACGTCGCCTTTTGCGAGCGCGCGGTCCGCGAGGCCGGCGTGGCCGCGATCCCGATCTCCGCTTTCTATGCCGAGGCGCCGGTTCGGACCGTCGTTCGCTTGTGCTTCGCCAAGAAGGACGAGACCCTCGACATCGGCATCGATCGGCTCAGCCGGGCTCGCGACCTGTTCGTCTAGCGGCCGCGCTCGCCAGCGCGCCGGCGATCCAGGCGCAGACGACCAGCTGAAGCGTGTGGAAGATCATCACCGGAAGGATCACCGATCCTGCCGCGGCGCCGGGAAACAGGATCCGGGCCATTGGCGCGCCGCTGGCGAGGCTCTTGACCGAGCCGCAGAACAGGATCGCCGCCCGGTTCTCGTAGCGAAAGCGCCCGGCCCGGCCGATCGCCCAGCTCGCTGCGAGGACCAGCGCCAGTAAAGCGAGAAGGATCGCCGCCAGCAACATGATGTCGGTCGGCGGGAGTCGCCGCCAGACTCCGGCGACCGTGGCCGCCGAAAAGGCGCCGTAGACCGCGAGCAGGATCGTGCCCTTGTCGACGACCAGGGTCAGCCCGGGCCGGCCGGCGACGAGAGGCAGGAGGCGCGGTCGAAGCGCGTGGCCGAGCAGGAAGGGAAGGAAGAGCAGGGTGAAGATCCGGACGATGCTTCCGACGCCGACCGCCGCGCCCTGCGCCTGGAGCATCATCGTCACCAGCAACGGGGTCAGGAACACGCCGAGCAGATTCGAGAAAGCCGCCGCGGCGACGGCCCCGGCGACATTGCCGCCGGCGATCGAGGTGTAGGCGATCGAGCTCTGGACCGTCGAGGGAAGGGCGCAGAGGAAGATCAGCCCGGTCCACAATTCCGGCGCGAGAAGGCCCGGAAAGGCGATCGAGAGGGCCAGGCCGGCGATCGGGAACAGGACGAAGGTGATGGCGAGGATGGCTGCGTGGAGCCGCCAATCGGTCACGCCTGCGACCAGAGCCTCGCGCGGCAGGCGAACGCCGTGGAGGAAGAAGAGGGTGAAGATCGCGGCAAGGGTCAGGGCATCGACGAAGGCCAGAGCGAGGCCCGATACGGGGAGCGCCAGGCCGATCGCGACCGTGGCGAGCAGCCAGAGGATGAATCGATCGGGGAGGAGGCGGCCCAGCACCTCGCCGGGTTAGGCAAGCGCCGCGGCGAGGGGAAGGGGCGCCAGCGCTTCAGCCCCGGCCGAGGTCGCCGTCGCTGTAGCGGGTCTCGATGAATCGGTGCTGGGTCTCGAAGCCGAGCTGGCGGTCGCGGCAGCAGCGTTCGAGGAGGCTGTCGAATTCCTCGGCGACGATGGCAAGGCTCTCGGTGAAGCGTATCGTCGATTCCGAGCCGGGCGACCGAAGGGAGAGCGGAAGATCGAGATAGGTGTCGACCAGCTTGGGCAGGTGCTGGCAGATCAGCCGCCGCGCGTCGCCGGCGGTTGGGTCGTTCGGGTCCAGTCCGCCGAGATGGGGGGCAAGCTCGTGAAGCCGGCCGATGATGGAATCGGCCGAGCCGATCGCACGGCCAGGCAGCTCGTCGCAGCGATCGAGTAGGCCGTCGGCGGCCCTGATCGCCATCTCCCCGAGCGGCGCGGTCTCGACCGCCTTGACCGGCTCGGTCGCTTCACTGGTCGGCCAGAAGAGCGAGAGGAAGGCGATGAAGAAGGCGGTCGGAAGAGCGACGAGCCAGGTGAAGAAGCCGATGTCGGTGACGATGCTTGCCGCGACCAGGGCGATCAGCAAGCCGGCGAGAAGCCAGGCGGCGCGCCGAATCCGCCTGATCGCTTCCTGCCATTTCCTTTGCGCCCGCCTTTTCTGCGCCTGCCGAACCGGGCCGGACCGCATCGTTCGAAGCAGGAAATCTTCGGTATCGTAGAGGATTCGCTCGAGCTCGAAGCCCATTTTCAAGTCGCTTTCATTCGCCGCGGATCGCGGGGTCGTCTTCCCTGTAGCGGTTCTCGATGAAGCGGCCCTGACTTTCGAAGGCGCTGAGGTCCTCGCGGGCGAGCTTTCGGCCGAGATCGTCCAGAGCCGACTTTGCCGCATCGAGCCCGGCGACGAGGCGCTGGTCGACGGTGAGGCCGTCGCCGTCGCGCTCGTTGCGATAGGCGTTGGGCACCCGCTCGTAGCGCTCGATCAATTCGGGCAGATGCTTGCCCATCAGGCGCCTCGCATCCTGGGCGAGCGGATCGAGGATCTGGGTCTCGGCAAGCCGGTTCTCGAGGAGCGGCAATTGGGCGCTGATCGCGTCGATCCGGCTCGCCGCGGGTGCCGGCAGGGCGGCGCGCTTTCGGACCAGCAGGCCCTCGAGCCGCTGAACCACCGCCTGGTTGGGCATGTCCTCCTTATATTCGACGATCGGCCGCTCGCCCGGCCAGAAGGAGAGGAGCAGGATCGAAAGGACCATCAGCGACGCGACCAGGAACAGCCCGCCAAGGCCGATCGGGCCGACGATCAGCCCGAAGGCGATCGTCGCGACGATCAGCAGTCCGATGGCGATACCGATATTGCCCATCTTTCGCCCGAGCGCCGCAACTCCGCGCGACCTCACCCGTCGCTCGGCCGTCCTCGACGCCGAGCTTCGGTCGATCCGCCCCATCACCTCGTCGAAACGGGCGATCGCCTGGTCAACGCTGCGCGGGTGGCTGCTCATCGATCGCCGCGCCTTCAGCCTTCAAGCGCGGTCAGGATCGAGGGTTCGGCCGCCAGTCGGTTCTGCTCGACGCCCTCGGCGCGGGCGATATAGCCGCGGCTCTTCTCGACTTCGCGTCCGAGCGTATCGACGGTCTGCTTCATCGTGCCGAGCGCCTCGAGCTTGAAGCGGTCGATCGTGTCCATCGTGTCATAGATGTTCTGGAACGCGCGCTGCAGGGTTTCGAGCGGGATCGTCGAAGAAGCCGCCTGCTTGTGGATCTCGCCCGACTGGGTCTTGAGCAGGGTGCCGGTGCTTTCGATCATGTTCGCGGTGGTAACGTTGAGGGCGCTGATCTGCTCGAGGACCAGCTTCTGGTTGGTGAGCGCCTGGGCGACCGTGACCGCGGTGCGAAGCGCCGAGACCGTCGTCGTCGAGGCCCGGTCGACGCCCTTCACCAGCTCGACATTGTTCTTCTTGACGAGATCGAGGGCGAGATAGCCCTGAACCGTCACCGCCATCTGGGTCAGAAGGTCAGTCGTCCGCTGGCGGGCGTAGAACAAGGCCGTCTCGCGGATCGCCTTGGCCTTTGCCGGATCGGTGGAGTCCAGCTCGTTCGCCTTTTCCTCGAGCTTGGCATCGAGCGCCTTGGAGATGTGGATCATCTGCTCGAGCTTGCCCATCGTCTTCCACATCT
>CBIGXQ010000012.1:0-31431 GCA_966193865.1 uncultured Sphingosinicella sp.
GATCTCGCCAAGGGCGCCTGCCAGGCCTGGATGGAAAAGAACGGGTGGGCCGCCTGATGGCCGATTTCCTTCTCGAGCTCCTCTCCGAGGAGATTCCGGCGCGGATGCAGGCCAAGGCCGTCGCCGATCTCGAGCGCCTGTTCCGGGAGCGGATCGGCGAAGCCGGCCTGGTGCCGGAAAGCCTCGTCTCCTACGCGACTCCGCGCCGTCTCGCCCTGATCGCCCGCGGTCTCCCGACCGAGACCGAGGCGGCCAGCGAGGAGATCAAGGGTCCGCGGGTCTCGGCGCCGCCGCAGGCGCTCGAAGGCTTTCTTCGCAAGACCGGGCTCGCCGCCGAGCAGCTGGTCGAGCGCGACGGCGTCTATTTCGCGAACCTCGATCGGCCGGGTCGTTCGAGCGCCGACCTACTCGCCGAAATGATCCCCGCTTTGTTGCGCGGCTTTCCCTGGCCCAAGTCGATGCGCTGGGGTGAGGCCTCGACGGCGAGCGACAGCCTTCGCTGGGTTCGTCCGCTCCAGGGCATCGTCGCCTTGCTCGGCGAGCAGATCGTCGATTTCGAGATTGCCGGGATTCGGTCGGGCGCGGCGACCCTCGGCCATCGTTTCCATCATCCCGGAACGATCACGATCGGAAGCGCGGGCGATTATGTCGAGAAGCTTCGCGCCTGCCACGTGATCCTCGATCCGGCCGAGCGCCGCCAGCTCATCGCCGAAGGCGCCGCCAGGGCCGCCGCCGATGCGGGTCTTGCCCTGGTCGAAGATGAAGGGCTGCTCCAGGAAAATGCCGGTCTCACGGAATGGCCGGTGCCCCTGCTCGGCACCTTCGATCCCGCTTTCCTCGAGGTTCCGCGCGAAGTCATCCAGCTGACGATGCGGACCAACCAGAAATATTTCTCGCTCGTCGACGGCAAGGGCAGTCTCGCCGCAAATTTCGTCTGCGTCGCCAATATCCAGGCGTCGGACGGCGGAACCTCGATCGCCGAGGGCAATCGCAAGGTGCTCGCGGCCCGCCTCGCCGACGCCAAATTCTTCTGGGAGCATGATCTCAAGGTGCCGCTGGCGGATCGTGCCGCCGCGCTCGAGCAGATCGTCTTCCATGACAAGCTCGGAACCGTCGCCGACAAGGTGGAGCGGGTCGCCCGGCTGGCACGGTGGCTGGTCCAGGAACGGATCGTTCGCCGGGTGGACGGCGATCAGGTCCAGCGCGCCGCCCGGCTCGCCAAGGCCGATCTGGTGACCGAGATGGTCGGCGAGTTTCCCGAGCTCCAGGGAACTCTCGGCGGCTATCTCGCCCGCGCCCAGGGCGAGCCCGAAGCGGTCGCGGCGGCGATCCGCGACCATTACAAGCCGGCGGGGCAAAGCGACGAGGTTCCCGAGGATCCGGTGACGGCGACGGTCAACATCGCCGACCGGATCGACACGCTCGTCGCCTTCTTCTCGATCGGCGAGAAGCCGACCGGTTCGCGCGATCCATTCGCGCTCCGCCGGGCTGCGCTGGGGCTGATCCAGATCCTCGTCCGGACCGGCCTTCGAATCCCGCTTCGCGAGGTCCTGGTCCAGGCCGCCATCCTGCTCAAGCTGTCGCGGCTGGGCGCCTTGGGCTCGGTGACCTTCCCGGACCTGCTCGACGAGGAGGAGGGCGATCACGAGATCACCGCCGAGGTCGGCTCCTTCACCTACCGCTATGGCAGCCGGGTCTCGACCCGCTGGAACTCGGCTCTGACCCCAAAGATCGAGCGCGGCCAGATGATCGAGGAAGTGATCGACGTCCAGGATATGGTGATGGAGTTCTTCGCCGACCGGCTCAAGGTCCAGCAGCGCGAGGCGGGCGTCCGCCACGATCTCATCGACGCCGTCTTCGCGCTCGGCGGCGAGGACGATCTGGTCAGGCTCCTGGCCCGGGTCGAGGCGCTCCAGGCGTTCGTGGAATCGCCGCAGGGGGCCGATCTGCTGTCCGGCTACAAGCGTGCCGCGAACATCCTCAAGAAAGAGTATTGGACCGGCCGAAAGGCCGATCGAAGCGCCTTCTCCTACAGCCCGCTTCCCGAGGAAGCGGCGCTCGACGAAGCGCTCGATCTGGCCGAGCCGAGGGCCGCTTCGGCGGTCGCGGAGGAAGATTTCGAGCGGGCGATGAAGGTCCTCGCCGGCCTTCGCGGGCCGGTCGACGATTTCTTCGACAAGGTGACGGTCAACGATCCCGATCCGGCTCGGCGGGAAACGCGGCTCAACCTTCTCGCCCGGATGCGCGACGCCGTTCACCGGGTCGCCGATTTCTCGAAGATCGAGGGATGATCGGCGCCACTTCAGGCGAAGACGGGCCGAACCTCGTGACGGAAAGGTGGCGATGACTCACTATGTGTACCGGTTCGGCGGCGGCGTCTCTGACGGCAAGGCCGGCGACAAGGCGCTGCTCGGCGGCAAGGGCGCGAACCTTGCCGAAATGGCCTCGATCGGCCTTCCGGTGCCGCCGGGCTTCACCATCTCCACCGAAATGTGCACCCGCTTCTACGAAGAGGGTCAGGCTTTCCCCGACGCCCTTCGCGACGAGGTCGCGAACGGGATCGCCCATATCGAGAAGGTGACCGGCAAGAGCTTCGGCGACGTCGCCGATCCGCTTCTCGTCTCGGTCCGATCCGGCGCCCGGGTGTCGATGCCGGGCATGATGGACACCGTCCTCAACCTCGGCCTCAACGACGAGACAGTGGTCGGACTCGCCGCCGCCTCCGGCGATTCCCGTTTCGCCTGGGACAGCTACCGGCGCTTCGTCCAGATGTACGCCAACGTCGTTCTCGGCCTTCGCCACGACGCCTTCGAGGAAGCGCTCGAGATCGCCAAGGAGGACAAGGGCGTCCATCTCGATACCGAGCTCGACGCCGGCGACTGGGAACGGCTGACGGCCCGCTTCAAGGAACTGGTCGAAGAGGAATGGGGCCGGCCCTTCCCTCAGGACGTCCACGATCAATTGTGGGGCGCAATCGGGGCCGTGTTCGGGTCCTGGCAGTCGGATCGGGCAAGGACCTATCGCCGGCTCCACCACATACCGGGCGATTGGGGCACAGCCGTCAACGTCCAGGCGATGGTGTTCGGCAATATGGGCGATACCTCGGCCACCGGGGTCGCCTTCACCCGCGATCCGGCGACCGGCGAGCGCGCTTATTACGGCGAATATCTCATCAACGCGCAGGGCGAGGACGTCGTCGCCGGGATCCGGACTCCGCAATATCTCACCCGGGCGGCGCGCGAACGGGCCGGCGCCAAGGCGCCGTCGATGGAGGAGAAGCTTCCTGACATCTTCGCCGATCTGGCCCGGGTCTTCGACCTGCTCGAGCGCCATTATCGCGACATGCAGGACATCGAGTTCACGGTCGAGCGCGGCAAGCTGTGGATGCTCCAGACCCGAACCGGCAAGCGGACCGCCAAGGCCTCGCTCCGGATCGCGGTCGACATGGCCGGGGAAGGCCTGATCTCGAAGGACGAGGCGGTGCTCCGGATCGATCCCGCCCAGATCGATCAATTGCTCCACCCGACTCTCGATCCGAAGGCCGATCGCAACGTCATCGCCCGGGGCCTGCCGGCCTCGCCGGGCGCCGCCTGCGGCAAGGCCGTGTTCGATGCCGACACCGCCGAGGCCTGGGCCGAGCGCAAGGAAAAGGTGATCCTGGTCCGGATCGAGACGAGCCCGGAGGACATTCACGGCATGCACGCGGCCCAGGGCATCCTCACCGCCCGCGGCGGGATGACCAGCCATGCCGCGGTCGTCGCCCGCGGCATGGGCCGGCCCTGCGTCAGCGGCGCCGGCTCGATCGCGATCGACTATAAAAACCGGCTGATGCGGGTCGGCGGCCAGGAGGTTCGCGAAGGCGACGTCATCACCCTCGACGGCGCATCGGGCGAAGTGATGCTCGGCGAGGTCGCGACCGTCCAGCCCGAGCTGGTCGGCGATTTCGGAACGCTGATGGAGTGGGCCGACGCCCGGCGCCGGCTCAAGGTTCGCGCCAATGCCGAGACTCCGGCCGATTGCCGGACCGCCCGGGAGTTCGGCGCGGAGGGGATCGGCCTGTGCCGGACCGAGCACATGTTCTTCGATTCGGAGCGGATCTCAAACGTCCGGCAGATGATCCTCGCCGGCGACGAAGCGGGCCGCCGGGCCGCGCTCGACAAGCTTCTTCCCGCCCAGCGCGGCGATTTCGAGCAGATCTTCCGGATCATGGCCGGCCTTCCGGTGACGATCCGCCTCCTCGATCCGCCGCTCCACGAATTCCTTCCCCACAATGATGAGGAATTCGCCGAGGTCGCCGCGGGCGCCGGAGTCGAGGTCGAGACTTTGCGGGCGCGCGCCGCCGAGCTTCACGAGGTCAATCCGATGCTCGGCCATCGCGGCTGCCGGCTCGGAATCACCTATCCCGAGATTTACGAGATTCAGGCGAAGGCGATCTTCGAGGCGGCGGTCGCGGTCGCCCGCGACGGCGATCCGCCGATCCCGGAAGTGATGGTCCCGCTGGTCGCCACCCGGGCCGAGCTCAGGATCATCCGCGAGCTCATCGACCGGGTCGCGGCCGAGGTGTTCGAGGAGCAGGGCCTGAAGCTGGACTATCTGGTGGGCACGATGATCGAGCTTCCCCGGGCCGCGCTCGCCGCCGGAGCGATCGCCGAGGAAGCGTCATTCTTCAGCTTTGGGACCAACGATCTCACCCAGACGGCGCTCGGCGTCAGCCGCGACGATGCCGCCCGATTCCTTTCGGCCTATGTCGAAAAGGGCATTTTAGCCCGCGACCCGTTCGTCAGCCTCGACGTCGAGGGCGTCGGCGAGCTCATCTCGATCGCCGCGGAGCGGGGCAGGGCGGTGAAGGAGGGTCTCAAGCTCGGCATTTGCGGCGAGCATGGCGGCGATCCGGCCTCGATCGCCTTCTGCGAATCGACTGGCCTCGATTATGTCAGCGCCTCGCCCTACCGGGTGCCGATCGCCCGCTTGGCCGCGGCGCAGGCGGCGCTCAGGTCGTAAGCTAATTCGCGCGGATCAGACGGGTCGGTCTTCGGCCCGGCGATCGGCATCCGCCGCCGCGGTGCGATGGTTTGACTCGCTTTGCGCATATTCCTTGCGCAAGTGGCGATTCTCCGCCTCGATCGCCTCGCGCCGCCTGACCTCCTCGCGATAGCGGCGTTTCCACTTGCCGCCGGCAAGGAAGGCCATGCCGAGGAACAGCCCAAGCAGGAAGGCGAGCAGCAGCACCAGCCACTGGTCGAGCGAAAAGGCTTCCATTCTCCCGATCCTCCGTCCTGGCTCAAACCCGTCCGAGCCTTCCAATCGCGGGGCGGCGGGATTGTTCCGCCGCCGTCGCGGTCATTTGGAGAGGAGGGCGTCGTTGATCGAGCAGGCGGCGGGGCCGAGGATGACGATGAACAGCACCGGAAGGATGAACAGGATCAAGGGAACCGTCATGATCGCCGGCAGCCGAGCCGCTTTCTCTTCGGCGCGCATCATCCGCTCGTTGCGGAACTCGGCCGAGAGCACTCGGAGGGCGCTGGCCAGCGGAGTGCCGTATTTCTCGGTCTGGATCATCGTCGTGACGACGCCGCGGATCGAATCGAGATCGATCCGGTTGGCGAGATTTTCGAACGCGCTCCGACGATCGGTGAGGAAGCCAAGCTCGATCGAGGTGAGGGCGAATTCGTCGCCGAGCTCAGGATAGGCCTTGCCCAACTCGCGGGCTACCCGCCCGAACGCGGAATCGACGGTAAGGCCGGCTTCGGCGCAGATGACGAGCAGGTCGAGAGCGTCCGGAAGGCCCTTGCGGATCGAGTGGGTGCGCTTGTCGACCTTGTTCTTCAGCCACAGGTCCGGCGCCTTGTAGGACAGCAGGAGGGTGCCGGCGACGAGGCCGTATTTCTTGAACGCGCCCCAGGTCGGGAACGAGTCGAGCAGATAGACGAAGGTGATTGCGGCGCCGCCAAGCACGAGCGGCAGAACGAAGCGGGCGAAGATCAGGACGAAGGCGAGGTCCTTGGAGCGGATCCCGGCCTGCATCAGCCGCTTCTGCGCCTTCTCGACCTGCTCCGCCTGGAGCATCTTCATCGACGAAAGCAGCCCGCGAACCCGGTCGGCGACCTCGTTCTTGTTGCTGATGTTACGCCGGCGCTTCGAGGTCGAGGCGACGATTCCGGCCTTCAGCTGCTCTCGGCGCTCGTTGAGCGCCTTGACCCGCTTGGCCATCGGATCGCGGACTGTGGTCGCCGCGTAGATGGCGACGAGCACGGCGAACGTGGCCACGGCCGACAGCGCCGTCGCCACCATGACGACGTCGATCCCCATGAAAGTCGGGCCGGTTGCGGGTGCCATTTCCTGATTATCCCCTGATCAGATTTCGAAGTTGATCATCTTCGCCATGATGAAGGCGCCGATGCTCATCCACACCATGCCGAGGCCGCCGGCGATCATCAGCCGCGGATCGACGAAGAAATTCTGCATGTAGGCGCCGTTGATGAACCAGATCAGCCCGAAGACGATGAACGGCAAAGCGCCGATGATGTAGGCGGAAGCCTTGGATTCCGACGACATGGCGCGGATCTTGAGCTTCATCGCCGAACGCTTGCGAAGCACTTCGGCCAGGTTGGACAGGGTCTCGGCCAGGTTGCCGCCCGTCTCGCGCTGGATCGCAAGGCTGATCACGAAGAACTGGAATTCGGGCGTCCCGAGCCGGTCGGCGGTCTCCTGGAGCGCCGCTTCCATCGTCCGGCCGATCTTCATCTTGTCGGAGACGGCGCGGAATTCGAGGCCGACCGGGTCCTGGATCTCCGAACCGACGATTCCGACGGTCTCGGAGATCGGCAGACCGGAGCGGAGCCCTCGGACCATGAGCTCGATCGCGTCCGGGAATTTGGACGTGAACTTGGTGATCCGGCGCTGGATCAGCTTGCCGATCATGTAATGGGGAAGGCCGATCCCGACGAACAGGCCGAAGCTGAGCGCCAGGATCAAGGGCGCGCCCTTGAACCAGAGCACCGCCATCACCGCCAGCGCGATCCCGGCGGACGCCCCGACGTAGTGGAGAAGCGTCCAGCTCTTGCCCGTCTGCTGGAGCCGAAGCCGGAGCAGGGCCGGATTGGGAATGAAGCGCTGGGCGAAGCCCTCGGCCGCCCCCTGCTGCCGATTGGCGAAGATTCGCTTCAGCTGCGCCTGGGCGGCGACCTCGGAGGACTTGCTGTGCCGCTCGCGAACGCTTTCGAGCCGCCTCGCCTGGAGCTTGGCGGCCGAAGGGCCCGAAAAGACGATCATGGCGAGCAGCAGGGCCGCCATGACCCCGCCCGCCAGGATGTAAATCGTAAAACCGGGCATCATCCCTCCTCGTCAGCGCGCAGCAAAAGGCAGCGTTCAGGCCGCCTTCGCCGTGGCCTCCTTCGGCTTCTTCGCGACCATCGACTTGAAGTTGCCGAGCTTGCTGAGAAGCGAGGCATTGCCACCCTTCTCCTCGCTGGCGCCTTCAGTGCTGGCCTGCTGCTCGAGCGACAGGTTGAGGAGCTGGACGAGCGGCTGGGTCAGCTTCGACGACTTGGTCGCCTTGGCCAGCGGCTGGCCGAGCTTGGCCGCCTGGGTCGCCGATTTCGGGTCGAACGGAATGACGACGTCGACCTTGCGCTCGATCGAATGCTCGAAATCCTTGCGGCTGACTTCCTGGGCGCCTGCGGTCTTGTTGGCGACGATGAGCACCCGCGCCTGGGGCGCGTTCGCCTTGAGCCAGGACAGGATCCGGATCGTGTCGCGAGTGCCGGCGAGGGTGAACTCGCTGACGACGACGACGACATGGGCGTCGTTGAGCAGATGCGGGTGCTGGACCAGCATGTTCCGGGGGAGATCGACCACCATGCCTTCGAAGGCGTGGCGAATCTCTTCCTGGAGCTGGAAGTAAGCCGATCCGTCGGTCAGCATCGCCTGGTTGATCGGCGCTTCGGCCGAAAGCACGCAGAGCTTGTCGTTCGCTCGGACCATCGCCCGCTCGATGAACAGCCCGTCGATCCGGCTCGGATTTTCGATCGCGTCGGTCAGGCCGCGGCCCGGCTCCAGATCGAGCGCGAGGGCGCCCGTCCCGAAATGGACGTCGAGGTCGAGCAAGGCGGTCGAACGGCCGCCCTTGTCACCCATCAGCCAGGCCAAAGAAGTCGCGATCGTCGAGGCGCCGACTCCGCCGCGGACGCCGATCACGGCGGCCATGACGTTCGGCTTCTCGGCGCCGCCTTCGGCGACCCGCGGTCCGGAAATCGTCAGCTGGGCATTGGCGAAGGCATCACGAAGCTGATCGGCGGTGAACGGCTTCAGCAGATAATCCTGGATCCCGCTGGCGACGAGGTCGCGATAGAGCCGGACGTCGTTCACCTGGCCGGCGGCGATCACCACCGTTCCGGGCTCGCACACCTCGGCAAGCGCGTTGATGTCGTTGAGCGGATCACCCGATTCGCTGAGATCGACGAACAGGATGCAGGGGCTGGCGGAGACGGACAGGGTCTGGACCGCGTTGCGCAGCCCGCCCTTGTTCACCTTCTCCGGCGACCAGCCATGCTCGACCGCGATCGGCCGGAGCATTTCCGCGGTGGCGTCGTCACAGACGAACGCTGTGAAGGGATCGCGAAGCGCGGCTCCACGGTTGAACGCAGTCATCGGTTATTGCCCCCCGTCGTGCTGGATTCCCGAAGTCCGCCCTGACCGGTCGGCTGGGCCTGGCGGTAGCTGCGAATGGCGCGGGTCGCCGTGGCGGCGCCGCTATTGCTTCCGTCCTGTCCCTGAACGAGGTCGTTCGGGTTGGCGACCATGGCGGCGAGATTGGCATTGGTCGCGCAGCCATAATTGGAAGAGGTGTTGCCGGTCGCGGCGATCTCCGCGGGCGCCCAGTTGGGGCAGCCCGGGACGCTCGCAACGGCGCGGCTGGCGACTATCCGAACAGTGCCCGGCTGGACCTGCCCGGCCGTGATCGGCGCGGCCGCATCGACGAGCAGGAGGCCGTAGCGCGCGGCCACTCCGGCAACGTCGCGGCGGGCCGCCTCGGATTCGTAGCCGGCGGCCTCGTCGATCGTGACCTGGTCGCCGTAGCGAAGGTCGATCGAGTCGAACCAGGCATCGAGCCGGGCCAGCTCGGCCGGCGCCACGCCGTCGCCGCCAGTGGCGACGTCGAACACGAAGTCGGTCCGCTGGAGGATCGGCTGGTGCACCGAGTAGAGGCTCGGATTGTTGGTCGCGGTCAGATGCTCCGGCGCCGAGGCGCAGCCGGTGGCTCCGATTCCGAGCGCCGCCACCGCGGCGAAAGTGATCATTCGAGACATTGCGAAACTGTCCTTTCGGGCTCGGGCGGTCATCAGAAGTTGAATCCGGGCTGGGCCGAGGTCGGCGCGCTCGGCGGCGGCAGAGCGACGTCGCTTCGCTGCGCCTGCTGGACCGGCGCCTGGGCCGGTGCCGGCGGGACGTTGGCGGCGGCGTCGCTCATCCCCGGGGCAACCGTCTGCGCGTTCGCTGCGGTCGGCACCGGGCGCTGCTCGCCACTTCGGCTGTCATGCTCGCGGCCGATCAGCAGGCGATTGCCCTCGTTGGTGTTGCGGAAGCCGTCGGTCGGAAGCGCGACCTGGTTGGCCGAGACCGGCTGGACCAGATAGGGCGTGACGACGATGACCAGCTCGGTTTCGTTCCGGCGGAAATTGTTCGATCGGAACAAGGCGCCGATGATCGGCAGGCTGCCGATGCCCGGAGTCCGGTCGACCGAGTTGCTGAGCGTGTTGCGCATCAGGCCGGCGATGATGATGCTCTGGCCGGAGCCGAGCTCGACGGTCGTTTCGGACCGGCGAATGGTCAGGGCCGGGACTTCGAAGCCGTTCAGCTCGACCGCACCGGCCGAGGAAAGCTCGGAAACCTCGGGGCGGACCCGCATCGAGATCCGGCCATTCTCAAGCACGTAGGGCGTGAAGGCGAGGCCGACGCCGAACTGCTTGAACTCGACGGTGACGTTGCCGAGCGACTGCGAGATCGGGATCGGGAATTCGCCGCCGGCCAGGAAGCTGGCGGTCTCTCCGGAAAGCGCGGTCAGGGTCGGCTCGGCGAGGATGTTGACCAGGCCGTTATTCTCGTTGAGGCGAGCGGCGCCGGCGATATCGACGCCGAGGACGTTGCGAAGCAGAAGGCCGACATTGGTCAGTCCTTCCGGCCTCGGGAAGCTGACGCTGCCGTCGCCGTTGAAGTCAGCGACATTGGCGCCGCGGCCGATCACGAAGCCGGTGCTGCCCCCGCTCCGGTCGAAGGATTCGAGGTCGACGCCGACTTCGCGGACCAGGGTCCGGCTGACTTCGGCGAAGGTGACCTTCAGCATGACCTGCTGAGGAGTCGCGGTGCGAAGGCGGCTGACCACCTGGGTCGATTCGCCGACGAACGCCTGGGCGAGGCGTTCCGCCTCGGCGGCGTCCTCGGGCTGGGCGACGGTGCCGGTGAGCAGGACGAGCCCGTTCATCGGGGTCGCGCTGATATTCGCTTCCGGCATCGCCAGCTCGAGCATCTGATCGACCGAGGCCAGGTTCTGGCCGACCCTGACATTGGCCGAGTAGATCACCCGTCCGGCGCGATCGGTCGCGAAGACGGTGGTCTGGCCGGGGCCGGCGCCGAAGATGAAGATCTGGTTGCCGGAGCGGACCTGGACGTCGGCGACACCGGGATTGGCGACGAAGACATCGCTCATCGTCCCGTTGAGGCGGACCATCCGGCCGGTTCCGACCGAGAGGACGACATCGTCGGTCGGCGTGACCACCGTCGACTGGGCGACGGCCTGGCTGGCCGGGACGAGGGCCAGGCTCGCCGCCATGGCGGCAGAGATGGCCGTTCCGAGCGCAAGGCGCCGGATCAAGTTGGGCTTCTTCATCTTACCTGGCTCCCACCGGAACGATCGTGACATTATTGCCGCGGGCGATCCGGACGACCGGACCCGTCGGAGTACCATTCACATTGGTCTGACCGCTCTGTCCGGCAGACGCTGCAACGCCCTCTGGAGCCGGACGGGCGGGGACGCTGCTGCGCTGGAAGCGCGAGACGTCGGCGCCGACGGTGTAGGTCGGATTGGTGTCGACCGGCTGATTGGCGACCGCCAGCAGCATCCGCCGCTCGGCGCTCGGGTCGTCGGTCTGAGGCACCTGGACCTCGCCCGAGGCGATGGCGCGCTCGAGCTCGGCATTGTTGTCCGCGAGCGAACGAAGCGACAGCGAGAGCTGGCCGATCGTCTGGGCGACCGCGATCTTCTCGGCGATCTTCGGGGTCGCCTCGAAGGTGACCGTCGAAGTGCTCATCGGGACCTGGTCGCCTTCTTCGTTACGGGCGTCGAGACGCTGGTCGACGGCGAGCACCCGGATGTTGCGGATGATCGTCTCGGAGACTCGAAGCGGGCTGCCGTCGCCGCCACCGGCGACTTCCTGGGTGAGGACCAGGTCGACCCGGTCGCCCGGGAAGACGAAGCCGGCGACGCCGCTGGTCGCGGAAACGCCGACGGTCACGGCGCGCATGCCCGGGCCGAGCGCCGCGGCGAGGAAGCCGCGTTCGCCGGGACGGACGAGCGAACCCTGGGTGACCGGCTGGCCGGCGGTGATCTCGCTTCGGACGACGGTGCCGATCAGTGTCGACGGATGGACCGAGCCCTGGGCGCCGCGGATGTAATAGACGTCCTGGACGAGACCTTCTGGCCAGGGCTGATAGCGGAAGGCCTCGGCGTCGATGATCGTCCCGACCGGAAGGGTCCGGGTCGCGACGAGCACCTCGGGGCCGACCGGAACAGCCGGTCCAGCGACCGCCTGCGGGGCGGACGCGCCGGTGAACATGTTCTTCGCCATGACGGCGGTGAACCCGGCGATGATGAGCGCGCCTACCAGAAGCGCAATTTTCTTGAAGTCCATGGCGTTCCGTCGCCTCCCCCAGTTCGGGACCGAATTGATCAGCCCCTAGTCATCAGCCAAATTGGTAAAGAAAACGTTCGCTAATCAGCCACAAACCGGCAAAGGCGATCGCCACGCCGTACGGTATGGCCAATCGACCCTCGTGCCGGGCCAGGCGCTGGCGGATCACCATCGCCAGGGTCAGCGCCCCGCCGGCGATCGACATGATCACGATCAAGGGAAGAAGCGCGGCCGCCGGCAGCCACAAGGCCAGGGCGCCGAGCATCTTGACGTCGCCGCCGCCCATCGCACCGAGCGCGAACGGAATGGCGAACAGGCCGAAGACCAAGGTGGCGAGGGCGACCTGAAGGGCCATGTCCGGCCAGATCGCCAGTCCGCTCCCCCACCAGAAGGGGATGGCAAGCAAGGCGATCGCCAGATTGAGGCCGTTCGGGATCGTCCGAGAGCGCAGATCGAGCCAGCTTGCGGCCAGCAGCAGGAGCGCAAGTGCGCCGAGCAGGAGGTTGGTCAGGAGAATCATCACCACGGCCTCTAGACGGCCCAGCTTTCGAAACCGTAACCGGGCGGCGATGGCCGCCATATCCCGCTCCTTCGCCCGAAGCCGACCGCCGGAGGCGCTGTTCGGCTGGTGGCAGGCCGCCGACGGCCAGCGCCTTCGCCGCATGGACTGGCGGCAGCCGGCCGGAATCCGACCGCGCGGGCGGATGCTGTTCGCCGGCGGCCGCTCGGATTTCATCGAGAAATATCTCGAATCCTATGCGCATTGGCACCGCGCCGGCTGGGACGTCACCGCCTTCGACTGGCGGGGGCAGGGCCTTTCGCGCGGCGCGCTGGCCCCCGAGAATCCGGAAAGCTTCGACGGCCTGGTCGACGATCTCTCCGGCTTCATCGCCGATTGGCGAGCCGAGGGGGACGGCCCGTTCGTCGCGATCGGCCATTCGATGGGCGGCCATGTCCTGCTTCGGGCCCTGATCGACCGCTCGATCGGGCTCGACGCCGTCGTCCTGGTCGCGCCGATGCTGCTCGTGAACAGCGCCCCCGTTCCTGACTGGCTGGCGCCGAACTTCGCCGAGCTGATGTGCCTGATCGGAATGCGGGCTCAGCCGATGTGGAAGACGCCCAGGGCGCTGAACCGTCCGGGTTCCCAGCGGCAGAGCCTCCTGACCGGCTGCCGCGAGCGCTACGAGGACGAATTGTGGTGGTGGGGCGAGCAGCCCGAATATCGGCTTGGGGCGCCGAGCTGGGGCTGGATGCGCGCCGCCTTCCGCTCCTCCGCCGCTTTCACGCCCGACAAGCTGGCCCGGGTCGAGGTGCCGGTGCTTCTCGTCGCGGCGCGACACGACCGGCTCGTCAGCGCCGCCGCAATCGCCCGTGTCGCCCGGCTTCTGCCGAGGTCGGAGCTTCACATGTTCGACGATTCCGCTCACGAAATCCTCCGCGAGGAGGACCGGATCCGCGATCTTGCGCTCGAGCGCATCGACGCCTTTCTCGAGACGGAAGCGCGATGAGCGGAAAATCGGATATCGTCATCGTCGGCGCCGGAATGGCGGGGGCCAGTCTTGCCGCCGAGCTGGCCGGCAAGGCTGATGTCCTCCTGCTCGAGGCCGAGAGCCGGCCCGGCTATCATTCGACCGGCCGTTCGGCCGCTTTCCTGTCCGAAACCTATGGCGGGCCGCTCGTCCAGCCGCTGACCACGGCTTCGCGCCTTTTCCTGGAAGATCCGCCCGGGGACTTGTCGGCCGAGCCGTTCCTGTCGGACCGCGGGGCGCTCCACCTTGCCGATTCCGGCGGCGAAAAAGTGCTCGCCGATCTGCTCGGCACATTCGGTGCCAGCGTGAAGCTGCAGCCCCTGGATCGCTCCGAGCTTCTGCTCAGGCTGCCGGCGCTTCGCGAGGGCTGGAATCAAGGCCTTTGGGAACCGAGCTGCGCCGACATCGACGTCGCCCGCCTCCACGCCTTTTATCTCGGCCGGGCGCGGGCCAAGGGTGCCCGTCTCGTCACCGACGCCGAGGTCGGCGCGGCGCGGCGCGAAGAGGGCGGCTGGCGGATCGAGACGAAGGCCGGTCCCTTCGCGGGGCGGATCCTCGTCGACGCCGCCGGCGCCTGGGCCGACCGGGTGGCGGCCTTCGCCGGCGAACGCCCGCTCGGAATCCAGCCCTATCGGCGGACCATCGCCCAGCTTCGGGTCGATCCGCCGGCGGACCCGGATCTGCCGCTGGTGATCGACGCCTTGGGCCGATTCTATTTCAAGCCCGAGGCCGGCGGCCGGCTCTGGCTCAGCCCTCATGACGAGACTCCCTGCGAGCCGTGCGACTGCGCCGCGGAGGAACATGACGTCGCCTTGGCGATCGATCGGCTCGAGCGGGTGATCAACATCAGGGTCGAGCGGGTCGAGCATCGCTGGGCGGGGCTGAGGAGCTTCGCTCCGGACCGGCTTCCGGTCTACGGCTTTGCCACCGGCCGCGACGATTTCTTCTGGTTCGCGGGGCAGGGCGGCTTCGGCATCCAGACCGCGCCGGCGGCGGCGATGATCGCCGCGGCCCTGCTTCTCGGAACCGCTCCCGATCCTCTCGTGGCCGGGATCGATCCGGAGATCTACTCGCCCGGCCGCTTTGGAGGCGCCGGCAAAAGCTGAGGGCCTCGTCGCGCAGTCCGCTTGGCGAAACAGAAGCGACCAGCGTTCGTTGGCGAATCGCGACCTGGATAAGGCAGAAGGACGAGACCATGAGCGATTTTCGGTTCCCCAACGAAAGCCGGGAATATCGCGAGGCGCGTGACTCCTTGCTCGAGGACGAACAGCAGCTCGTCGACAAGCTCAAATCCGTCGCTGCCAGGCGCCGCCAGCTCCCCCTCGGCGGCAAGTTGAAGGAGGATTATAGCTTCCAATGGGCGATCGACGGCAAGGTCGGCGAAAGGGTGAAATTCTCCGAACTGTTCGGGGACCATGATTCGCTGCTGCTCTACTCGTTCATGTTCGGTCCGAGTTGGGACAATCCCTGTCCGTCCTGTACGTCGCTCGTCGATGGCTTCGATCGGAGCTGGTATCAGGTCACCCGAGACGCCGCGTTCGTCGCCATCGCCAAGGCGCCGGCCGAACGGATCAATGCCTGGGCGCATAAGCGCGGCTGGTCGCAAATGGCGCTCGTCTCGGGATTCGAGTCACCCTTCCAGGCCGATTACAAATGCCAGGGCGAGAATGACGACATGCAATGGCCGGTGATGCACGTCTTCACCAGGCGGCAGGGCGAGATCTTCCATTTCTGGGCCACCGAGCTGTCGGCCAATCATGTCGACACCGTCTGGCCCTATTGGAATCTCATGGACTTCACGCCCGAGGGCCGGCCGAACAGAGACACACCGCCGCAGAAATTCCGGTCGGAGTTTCTGGAGAAGAACTACCTTGCCGGAAAAACCTATCAGTGAGTCGCGCTTTGGCGGGTCTTCGCCACCGCCCTCCGGGCTTCACCTTTTCGCGAACTGACCCGCCGCGTCGCAGGCGAGCCGGTCCGCCCGTTCGTTCTCGGGATGGCCGGAATGGCCTTTCACCCAATGCCATTCCACTTCGTGGGGCGAGGCGGCGTCGACCAGCTCCTGCCAAAGCTCGGCATTCTTGACCGGCTTCCGGTCGGCCGTCTTCCACCCGTTCCGTTTCCAGCCGTGGATCCACTTGGTGATCCCGTCGCGGACATAATTGCTGTCGGTGTAGAGCTTCACCCGGCACGGGCGCTTCAGCGCCTCGAGCGAACGGATCGCCGCGAGCAGCTCCATCCGGTTGTTCGTCGTCAGCGGCTCGCCGCCGCTGATCTCCTTTTCATGCTCGCCGGAGCGGATCACGGCGCCCCAGCCGCCCGGGCCGGGATTGCCCTTGCACGCGCCGTCGGTGAAAATCTCGACGAAGCTCACGCCGCCTGGAGGCCCGCCGGGAGCTTGAACACCATCCGCTCCTCGACGCCCTCGACGGGCTCCTCGGTCACGTCGAACCGTTCGGCGAGCTGGTCGACGACTTCGCGGACGAGCAATTCGGGCGCCGAGGCGCCGGCGGTGATTCCGAGCGTCCTGACGCCGGCGAGCCAGTCGAAATCCACCTCGGCGCCACGGCCGATGAGCCGGGCCGGGGTTCCCTCGCGCTCCGCCACCTCGACCAGCCGGAGCGAGTTGGAGCTGTTCGGCGAGCCGATGACGAACAACGCGTCGCAGCGGCCGGCGATCGACTTGACCGCCGCCTGCCGGTTGGACGTCGCGTAGCAGATGTCCTCGCCGCGCGGGCCCTGGATGGCGGGAAAGCGCCGTTTCAGGATGGCGACGATCTCGGCCGTATCGTCGACGGACAGGGTCGTCTGGGTCAGGAAGGCGAGCTGATCGGGATCGCCGGGCTCGACCTGCTCGGCCTCGGCCGCGGTCTCGATCAGGGTCATCCGGCCTTCGGGCACCTGTCCGAACGTCCCGATCACCTCGGGATGGCCGGCATGGCCGACGAAGAGGATGTGCCGGCCGTGCTCGATCAGCCGCTCGGCCTGGCGGTGGACCTTGGAAACGAGCGGACAGGTGGCGTCGAGATAATTGAGGCCCCGCTCCGCCGCCTTCGCCGGCACCGCCTTGGGAACGCCGTGGGCGGAGAAGACCACCGGCACCCCGTCCGGGACCTGATCGAGCTCGGGGACGAACACCGCGCCCTTCGCCTTGAGGCTGTCGACGACATATTTGTTGTGGACGATCTCGTGCCGGACATAGACCGGCGCGCCGTAGCGCTCGAGCGCCAGCTCGACGATCCGAATGGCGCGATCGACTCCGGCGCAGAAGCCGCGCGGCGCTGCGATCAACAGGGTGAGGGGAGGCTTGCCGATGGCCATTTCGTGAAGCCCTTATGCCGAACCCGCCGCTCCGTCCACCGGACGAGGCCGCTCTTCTTGCCTGCGCGAAACCCGCTTCCTATGATCCCGCGCCTGCCTTAGGGGAGGCATATAGGTAGTCGTCAGCACAGTTCGAGGATCCCGATTTGCGCCTGTTCAAAATCCCTGCGGCTGCGGTCGCCTTGCTTTCCCTCGCCCTCGCCGGCTGCGCTCGCGAAGGCGACATCCAGCAGACCGGCATCCTGACGACCTACACCGCCTGTCCTCCGGTCGCGGTGGTCGCGCCGGCCGGCGACGTCACCCTGTTCAATCCGCCGACCAGCCGGGACGCCAACGCGATCGACGTCGTCGCCCTCATCACCAACGTCCGAAGCACCTGCGACGAGAGCGGCGAGCATATCGTCACCAACGCGACCTTCGAGGTCCAGGCCCAGCGCCGGGATTCGCGCGGCGCCCGCGACGTGGTTCTGCCCTATTTCGCCACCGTCCTTCAGGGGAACGGCAATATCGTCGCCAAGAGGGTCGCCAATGTCGGCCTTCATTTCGAGGACGGCCAGCTCCGCGCCTCGACGACCGGCGCCGCCACCTCGCAGGTTCTCCGCTCGGCGGCGACCCTGCCCGAGGACATCCGCCGCCAGATCACCCGCAACCGGCGTCCGGGCGATGCCGACGCGGCGCTCGATCCGATGGCCGACCCGGCGGTCCGGGCGGCGGTCGAGCGGGCCCGGTTCGAGCTTCTGATCGGCTTCGACCTCACCGCCGATCAGCTCCGCTACAACGCCACTCGCTGAGGCGGTCACAGCTAGTTGGCGCTGGCTCAAGCGGACCGCCGTCCAGGTTCGAGCCTCCGGTCTCAGTTGAACTCCGGTTCGCGCGCGCGTAAACTGCGCTCGGCATTCGGGGGCAGCTGAAATGGCCACTATCGCTCAACAGCCGATTTCTACCGCCGGCGGGGACGAACGTTTCTTCCTTCGCGCCGCGATCCTCATGACCATCGTCATCGTCGCCGGCTTCTCCTTCCAGCTGGCGATGGGGCGATCGACCTTCGCCTCTCCCTTGCGGGTCCATGCCCACGCCATCCTGTTCATGGGCTGGGTGGGAATCTATGTGCTTCAGAACGTCTTCGTCGCCACCGGGCGAATGACTCTTCACAAATGGCTCGGCTGGACGGCGGCCGTCTGGCTCGTGCCGCTGGTCGTCTCAGGCTTCGTCGTGACGGCCGCAATGGTCCAGAACGGGACCGTGCCCTTCTTCTTTCGGCCGCTCCATTTCCTGATCTTCGATCCGCTCAGCGTCGCCGCCTTCGCCGGGCTCACCGTCGCCGCCATCCTTCTTCGCCGCCGAACCGAATGGCACCGGCGCCTTCACTTTTGCGGAATGTCGATCCTGCTCGCGCCCGCCTTCGGCCGGCTGCTTCCCTTGCCGCTGCTCCAGCCGGTCGCCTGGGAAATCGCGTTCGCCGTGGCGATGCTCTTTCCGATCGTCGGCGCCTGGAGCGATTCCCGGCGCACCGGTCATGTCCACCCGGCCTGGGTCTGGGGGATCGGGGCGACGATCGCCGCCTTCCTCCTCATCGAGCTCCTGACCTACAGCTCGGTCGGCCTTTCCATCTATCAGGCAGTGACCGAAGGAACGCCGGGCGCGACGGTGGCGCCGCTCGACTTCGCGCCGCCGCCCGAGGGGCCGTTGATGACGGGCCGGAGCTGATTCCGCAGGGCCGCTGTCCGCGGTGTAGTAGGCTCCATCTAAGTCGTTGACTCGCGAACCCCGACTGTCCACAGCGAGCGCCGTCCAATGGACGCGCGGGAGAGCGTGGCGGTTCCGGTTCAGGCCGGGGACGCCGCCGCCGAAGGAGCAACCGCCCCGGAATCTCTCAGGCAGAAGGACCGCGCCTTCGCTCGGACGCTCTGGAAAGCGCGCTTTGCCGGCACAGCGGCAAGGTGCCACCGAAGGGGTAACCGTTCTTCGTTTCGGCGATGAAGGGGAAAGCTCTCAGGTTCAGTGACAGAGGGGGCATTGGATTTCGTCCGGTCGCTTGCGGCCGGCCCGATGCATTCCGGAGCTGGCCATGAGTGACGCCGAACAGACGCTTCCCCTCGACAGCTGGCATCGTCGCCTCGGTGCTCGCATGGTCTCCTTCGCCGGCTATGCGATGCCGATCCAATATGAGGGAATCATCGCCGAGCATCGCTGGACCCGCGACAGCGCGGGCCTGTTCGACGTCTCCCACATGGGACAGCTGATCGTCGCCGGAAGCGAGGCGGAGCGGGGGCTCGAATCGCTTCTCCCGACCGATTTCGGCCTCCTCAAGGAGGGCCGGCCCAAATATTCGCTTCTGCTCAGCGACGATGGCGGGATCATCGACGATCTCATGGTCACCCGGCGCGGCGATCATTTCTACATCGTCGTCAACGGCGCCACCAAGCAGGGCGACATCGCGCATCTGGAGGAAAGGCTGCCGAAGGGCGCCGTCCTCGATCATCTGAAGGAGCAGGCCCTTCTGGCCTTGCAGGGTCCCAAAGCGATCGACGCCCTCGCCCGGCTGGTTCCGGAAGTGGCCGATCTCACCTTCATGGTCGGCGGCGCCTTCACCATCGACGGCACCAGGGCATGGATCAGCCGCTCCGGCTATACCGGAGAGGACGGGTTCGAGATTTCGGTGCCTTCAGCGCAGGTGGAGCGGATCGCCGGCCTGTTGATCGATCAGCCCGAAGTGAAGCCGATCGGCCTGGGCGCGCGCGATTCGCTCCGTCTCGAGGCCGGGCTGCCGCTCTATGGCCACGACCTCGATCTGACGACGACGCCGGTTGAGGCCGATCTCGTCTTCGCCTTGTCGAAGCGGCGTCGCGAAGAGGGCGGTTTTCCCGGCTGGCACCGGATCGCGAAGGAATTGGAGGACGGGCCGATCCGCAAGCGAGTCGGGCTCGCCGTCGACGGGCGCCAGCCGGTTCGCGAGGGCGCCATCATCGTCGATGACGACGGCGACGAGGTCGGCAAGGTCACGAGCGGCGGCTTCTCGCCGACGCTCGAGGTGCCGATCGCCATGGCCTATGTGCCGGGCGGGTCAGCGGCCGAAGGCGGCCAGGTCTCGATCGCCCAGCGGGGCAAGCTCTTCACCGGGAAGATCGTGCCGATGCCGTTCGTCCCGCACCGCTATGTTCGCAAGGGAGCGTCAAAATGACCGTCTATTATACGAAGGAGCATGAGTGGGTCCGGGTCGACGGCGACGTCGCCACCGTCGGGATCACCGATTTCGCTCAGGGACAGCTCGGCGACGTCGTCTTCGTCGAGGTGCCGGAGGCCGGCCGCGAGGTGAGCCGCGGCGGCGAGGCCGCGGTCGTCGAATCGGTCAAGGCGGCCTCGGACGTCTATTCGCCGGTCGGCGGCGAGGTGACCGAGGGCAATCAGGCGCTCGTCGACGATCCCGCACTCGTCAATACCGATCCGGAAGGCGAAGGCTGGTTCTTCAGGATCCGGCTGGCGGACAATCAGGAGCTCAACGATCTGATGAACGCCGATCAGTACAAAGAGCATATCGCGAGCCTTTGACGGCGTGATTCGGCGAACCGCCTTATCCAGGTTAGTTGCGACGCCGTTCCAAGGAGCCGGCGGCCCGCTCGTGGGTTGCGACATCATGGCCTTTCACGAGGAATCGTCCCCATGGTGAACGCGGCGTCGAGCTGGTCTTCGACCGATTATGCGCAAAATGCGGCCTTCGTGCCGGAACTCGGCGAAGCGGCGCTCCGGCTGCTCGATCCGCAGCCCGGCGAACTGATCCTCGATGTCGGCTGCGGCGACGGCGCGCTCACCGCGAGGATCGCCGAAGCGGGGGCCCGGGTCATCGGCCTCGATTCCTCGGAGGAGATGGTCGAGGCGGCGCGCGCCCGAGGAATCGACGTCTTCCTCGCCGACGCGGAATTGCTGGACCTTCCCGCCCAGGCCGAGCGGTTCGGCCAGTTCGACGCGGTCTTCTCCAACGCCGCACTTCACTGGATGCTCGATCCCGACGCAGTGGCCAGCGGCATCTTCGCATCGCTGAAGGAAGGCGGCCGTTTCGTCGGCGAGATGGGCGGGGCCGGGAACCTCGAAGTGATCCGCTCGGCGCTTCGCGATGAGCTCCAGCTTCGCGGTTATGAAGTGCCGGAGAGCGACCCGCACTGGTATCCGGAGCCGGCGGAGTTCGCGCGGCTCTATTGCGTCGCCGGCTTCACCGACGTCCAAGCGGAGCTGATCGAACGGCCGACCGCCTTGCCGACGGGAATCCAGGGCTGGGTGAAGACGTTCCGGTCCGGGCTTCTCGATGTGGCGATGGTGCCGGCATGGGAGCGTGACGCGCTCGCTCGAGCGGTGGAGGAGCGTCTCGTTCCCGATCTGCTCCATGACGACGGACAATATTACGCCGATTATGTGCGGCTCCGCTTTTCGATGAGGAAGCCGGGTTAGAAGCGGCCCTTCCAGGCGGGAGGGTTGGGGGAGTGGTTCAATGCGTTATTTGCCTTTGTCAGACGATGATCGCCAGCAGATGCTGGCGGCGATCGGTGCATCCTCGATCGACGATCTGTTCGTCGACGTGCCGGAAGCGGCGCGGCTCGGCGGCACGATCGCCGGGCTTCCCGATCATGCCAGCGAGCTTTCCGTCGAACGGCAGCTCTCCTCGCTCGCCGCGCGCAACATGGCGGCGGGGCAGGTGCCCTTCTTTCTCGGCTGCGGGGCCTATCGGCATCATGTCCCGGCGAGCGTCGATCACATCATCCAGCGCGGCGAGTTCCTGACCAGCTACACGCCCTATCAGCCGGAAATCGCCCAAGGCACGCTGCAGATGCTGTTCGAATTCCAGACCCAGGTCGCTCGGCTCTACGGCTGCGAGGTCGCCAACGCCTCGATGTATGACGGCTCGACCGCCTGCTGGGAGGCGATCGTCATGGCCCGGCGGGTGACCCGGCGCGGCAAGGCGATCCTGTCGACCGGGCTCCACCCCCATTATGTTTCGGTGGCCAAGACGATGGCCCGGTTCACCGGCGACCGGCTCGAATTCGGGCCGCCGACGCTCGGTGCGAATCCCGACACCGACGACCTCATCGCCGCGATCGACGACGATACGTCGTGCGTCGTCGTCCAATATCCCGACATTCTCGGACGGATCGGCGATCTGTCGCGGCTCGCCGAGGCGGCTCATGCCCGCAAGGCGCTTCTCGTCGCCGTGGTGACCGAGCCGGTGGCGCTGGGAGCCATCTCTTCGCCGGGCGAGATGGGCGCGGACATCGTCGTCGGCGAAGGCCAGTCGATCGGCGTCGGGCTTCAGTTCGGCGGCCCCTATGTCGGCCTGTTCGCCTGCTCCGACAAGCTCGTCCGCCAGATGCCGGGACGGCTCTGCGGCGAGACCGTCGATGCCGAAGGCAAGCGAGGCTTCGTCCTGACCCTCTCGACTCGCGAGCAGCATATCCGCCGCGAGAAGGCGACGTCGAACATCTGCACCAGCTCGGTGCTGTGCGCGCTCGCCTGGACCGCGCATATGAGCCTCCTCGGCGAGAAGGGCCTGAGGCAATTGGCCGAGATCAATCATCGAAAGGCTGTCGACGCCGCGGAGCGGCTCGCGAAGCTGCCCGGCGTCTCGCTCGTCAACGAGAGCTTCTTCAACGAATTCACGCTTCTCCTGCCGAAGGAAGCGCGGCCGGTTGTCCGGGCGATGGCGGACCGGGGCGTTCTCGGCGGAGTCTCGCTCGGGCGGCTCTATCCGGGCGAGGCGGAGCTGGAAAAGGGTCTGGTCGTCGCCGTGACCGAGACCGTCACCGACGAGGATGTGGATGCCCTGGGCGCCGCCCTGAAGGAGGCGCTGGCATGAGCATGAACCGTGAAGGACGGCCGACCCGGCCCGAAGCCGCCCAGGGCCAGGTCGATACCTGGACCGGAAACCGCGCCTTGATGCTCGAGGAGCCGTTGCTGTTCGAGATCGGCGACACCGAGACGACCGGTGTCGACTTCGATTCTCCCCAGCGAGCCGGGGGATCGGAATCGGGCAAGGATCGCCTCGGCGGCCTTCGGCGCAACCGCCCGATCGGCCTCGCCGGCCTCTCCGAGCCGGAAATGGTCCGCCATTATACAAGGCTGTCGCGCCAGAATTACGCGATCGACCTCGGCCTCTTCCCGCTCGGATCGTGCACGATGAAGCACAATCCGAGGCTCAACGAGAAGGTGGCTCGCCTTCCGGGCTTTGCCGACATCCATCCGCTCCAGCCGGTCGATACCGTCCAGGGCGCTCTCAAGCTCATCGCCGATCTCGGCGAGTGGCTGATCCGGCTGACCGGGATGCATTCGGTCGCGATGAGCCCGAAGGCCGGCGCCCATGGCGAGCTTTGCGGCCTGCTCGCGATCCGTTCCGCTCTCGAAGCCCGAGGCGACGCCCGCGAGGTGATCCTCGTTCCGGAAAGCGCCCACGGCACCAATCCTGCCACTGCCGCCTTCGCCGGCTATCGGGTCGAGAATATTCCCGCCACGGCCGCGGGCAGGGTCGATCTCGATGCGCTCAAGGCGAGGCTCGGGCCCGACGTCGCCGGAGTGATGATCACCAATCCCAATACGTGCGGCCTGTTCGAGCCGGAGATGCTCCTCATTTCCCGCGCCGTCCACGAAGCTGGCGGGCTGGTCTATTGCGACGGCGCCAATTTCAATGCCATCGTCGGCCGGGTTCGGCCCGGCGATCTCGGCATCGACGCGATGCACATCAATCTCCACAAGACCTTCTCGACGCCGCATGGCGGCGGCGGCCCCGGCTCCGGCCCGGTCGTCTTCTCGGAGGCTCTGAGCCCGTTCGCGCCCTTGCCGTTCGTCGAGAAGCAGGGCGACCATTACAATCTCGTCGAGGAGGAGACCGCAAGCGAGCATCATGGCCGAAGCTTCGGCCGGATGACTGCCTTCCACGGCCAGATGGGGATGTTCACCCGCGCGTTGAGCTATATCCTCAGCCACGGCGCCGACGGCCTCAGGCAGGTCGCGGAGGACGCCGTCCTCAACGCCAATTACGTTTTACGGAGCCTGGACGATCTGCTCGACGCCCCGTTCGGCGCCAGCGGCCCGTGCATGCACGAGGCCCTGTTCAGCGATCGCGGCTTTGCCGGCGGCCTGACCACGCTCGATCTCGCCAAGGCGCTGATCGACGAGGGCTATCATCCGATGACGATGTATTTCCCGCTCGTCGTCCACGGCGCGATGCTGGTCGAGCCGACCGAGACCGAAAGCAAGGCCGCTCTCGACCAGTTCATCGGGGCCTTCCGAAGCGTCGCCGAGCGCGCCAGGGCCGGCGACCAGAGCCTCAAGGCGGCGCCGGTCCACGCGCCCCGGCGGCGACTCGACGAGACGCTCGCGGCACGCAAGCCGGTGCTGGTCTACAGGGAGCCGGATCAGGCGCAGGCGGCGGAATAGCCGCCGCCCGCGCCGATCCTATCTCGCGCCCTCTGGAGCTTCCTGGCCGGGCAGCGGTCCCTGGCCGTCCGCGGCCGAGGAATCGAATCCCGGGCCGGGCGGCGTGCCTTCAGCCGCTTCGTCGAAGGTCGATACCTCCTGATAGACCGCGTCCTGCTGCTTGCCGCGGAACAGGCGGCGGACGAAGCCTCCAAATAGCGCCAGGCCGGCGATGATCAGGATGATGAACTTCTTGCCGAACGCGAGCAGCAAGGCGAGCAGCCCTACCTTCTTCGCGACGGTCGCTCCGACTCCCGCAGCGACCAGACCGGCAACGCCATATTCGGCGACCCGATCGCCCTGCCTGAAATCGGCGTAGCGGGCGCCCGGGGTGAACTCGGCGGCGGTGGCGAAGCGCTGGGCCGCGTCCCTGGTCTCGTCGAGCTTCGACATCACCGTCACCATGTTGAGGCTCAGGACGCCTTCGCGGCCGAGCAGCCGGATGTCGTAGTTCAGGCTGTTGTCGGCTTCGCCCTGGAACTGGATGTTCTGCGCCCAGACGACGCTGTGGGTTCGGCTGTCATAGACCGGTGACTGGGCCCAGCCGACCAGATGCTGGGCCGGATAACCCTGACGGGTCCGCTCCGCGTTGAGCTCCGCTTCGCCGGACTGCAATTGGGTCAGGAGCTCGGCATAATCGACCGATCCCGCGTCTTCGTCACTGACATAGCCGGTCGGATCGTAGGTGATGACGGCGCCCCACGTATCGTCGGTGAAGCTTCGGCCGGCGGGGAATACCATCCCCAGGACCTGGTTCGACACTTCGGGAGGATTGCCCCAGCCCTCGGTAAGGACGAGCCGGGCCTCGTCCGCCGGAAGGAAGTAATAATCCTCGCCCAGGCGAAGCATGGCATTGGCGCCTGGGATCGCGACGTCGCCGGTCACGGGATGAAGCCGTTCGGCGATCTGCTTCATCGCCGCCTCATAAGCCTTGGCGTCGGCCTCCGACGGCGCGGGCTGAGCGCTCACCGCCGGCAGGATCAACAAGGCCGCGAATGCGGCCAGCAGGAAGCGCAAGCCTTTCATGTGATTTTCCCCCCTTATTCCCTTTGCCAGAGTGGCATAGGCCTTGCGGCAAGACCACATAAAAGCTGTGCTTCGGCGGGACGGCATCGCCTCGTCTTGGTGGGGGTGGCCCGGCTCGGCCGGCGCGGCGGCTGGACCGGCTCAGATCCAGCGCCGGACCCGCTGCCTGTAGCGCCGATATTCGTCTCCGAACTTGGTCTCGAGATAGCGCTCCTCGCGCGCGATGACGTAGGTCCGGATGATGATCAGAACGAAGGGGAGCAGCAGAAAGGCGGCGAAGCTCTCGAACAGGATTGCAAGCCCGCAATAGACCAGGGTCATTCCGAGATACATCGGGTTGCGAGTCCAGCGGAACACGCCCTCGGCGACGATCATGGTCGAAGCGCGCCACGGTTCGACGTTGGTGCCGCGGCGGCGGAAGACGGACATCGCGGCAAGGCCGATCCCGAACCCGACGACCAGCAGGGCTCCGGCGGCGACGATCTTCGTCGTCTCGTCCATGTCGAAGGACGGAAAATCGAGCAGCCAGCCGATGAGGAGGCCCGCCGCCAGCCCGCCGAGAAAGATGAACGGCGGCGGGAATTTCACCTTGGCACTGTCTTCATCGATCTGCATGCTCGTCGTCCCGCTGCCGCATCGGGATTAATGCGTCCCGAAGCGCGGTTCGGCAAGACGGAGGAGCGAGTGAAGCAGAGTGCGCCTGCGACCGAGCGCAATCGTGAGCCGATCGTCGAGGTCCTTCGCCAGCTTCTTCCCGATCGCGGCCTGGCGCTCGAGATTGCCAGCGGCACCGGCGAACATATCATGCATTTCGCCGGCCTCTTCCCGAAGCTCCTGTGGCAGCCGAGCGATGCCGAACCCGCCGCTCTGCGCTCGATCCAGGCCTGGCGGGACGAAGCGGGCCTGTTCAACCTGCTCCCGCCAGTCTCTCTCGATGTTCGCGCCGCCCAGTGGCCGGTGACCGAGGCCGATGCGATATTGTGCATCAACATGGTCCATATCAGCCCCTGGTCGGCGACGACGGGGCTGATGCGCGGTGCCGCCCTCCTGCTTCCGCCGGGTGCGCCGCTCTACCTTTACGGACCCTATCTCCAGGACGATGTCGAAACCGCGCCGAGCAATCTCGCCTTCGATTCGGACCTCAGGGCCCGAAATCCGGAATGGGGGCTTCGCCGCCTCGAGGCGGTCGTCGCCGAGGCGGAAGGTCAGGGCTTCGGGCTCGACCGGGTGGTGCCGATGCCCGCCAACAACCTCTCAGTCATCTTCCGAAAGGCCTGACCGCTTGTCCTAGCGCTCGTTGAAGCGCGGCAGATCGGCGCCTTCCGGCTTGTCGCGGGCACGGACCCGGGTGACGCCCTCATTCTCGCCGGTCTCATGCTCCTCTTCGGCCCGAGCGGCGACCTTGCGCTGCAAATTGCCGCCGGAGACGCCGCCGTGGCTGGGCGCGCCTTCCATGCTGTCGATCAGCTCGCTGTCGTCGGGGCGATCGCGATTGGCCATGGTCATTCTCCTTCTCTCTTGGGGAGAGAATGAGCGGGGCCGAGCAGCGTTCCGTCGTCGACGCTGTGACCGGACAGCCGGAGCAGTAGCATCGTCCAGAAGAGGCCGAACGCCCAGCCGCCGATCACGTCGCTCGGCCAGTGGACCCCGAGCACCACCCGGCTGAGTCCGACCGCAAGCGACAGCCAGACCGCGCCCCAGATCGCGAAGGTACGGGCTCGGGCGCTCCTCGGAAGAAGCAAGGCGAGGCACAGCCAGACCAGGGTCGCATTGGCGGCATGGCCGCTCGGGAAGGAGAGCGACTGGACCTGGACGAGATGGACCTGGTCTTCCGGCCTCACCCGCCCGGTCCAGATCTTCTGCCAGTCGATCAGCGCCCGCCCGCTCAGGGTGATCCCGAGCAGAAGCAGAGTGGCGCGCCATTCGCGCCGAAACAGCAGCCAGCCGGCGCCGAGCGCGGTTACGGCGAGGAGGACGCGATAGCCGCCAAGCTCGGTCAGCCATCGCGCGCCGATGGCGACGTCCTCGCGGTCGCCGGCATAAGCGAGCAGCAGCAGCGCCCGATCAAGCTCCATGCCGCCGAACAGCAGCATCACGCCCCAGGCGGTGGCGAGGCCGAGCAGGGCGATCGGCATCAGGAGATGCGCGACGCGCGCCAGCCGGCCGAGACCCGGTGCGGGACGATCTCGTCGCCGTCCAGCCGTCCCTCATAGGCTCGCCGCCCGCCGCCGAGGTCGGCGACGAAGCGGATCCGCGAGCCGTTAATCTGTCCCTGCTCGATCCGGGCGGAACGGCCGCCGACATTGATCGTGCCGCCAAACTCCTGGAAGGTCTGGCGAATGTCGAGCTGCGCCTGGCGATCGCCGTCGGACAGGCGCCAGCGGCCGGCGATCCGGGCCGGCACGATCCACATGTGGATGGTGGCGGTGCCGATCCGCTGGCGCCGGTCCGGCCGCCATTCGCCCATGTCGTACATGTTGCTGACGACCCGAGTCCCGGCCCGCATCTCGGCGAGGATCCGGGGGCGGAGCTGAAGGTTGATCTCGGGCAGGAGATAGAGGGTGAGGACGTCGGCCTCGCCGATCTCCGTCTCGAACAGATCCTCGCGGCGGAAGGTGACCCGATGGCCGACTCCGGCGGCACGGGCGTTGGCGGTGGATTCGCGGATCCGGGCCGGATCGATATCGACTCCCAGGCCGCGAGCGCCATGGCTTCGGGCGGCGGCGATCAGGATCCGGCCGTCACCCGAACCGAGATCGACGACGTAATCGCCGGGTCCGACATCCGCCATCGCCAGCATCGCGTCGACGACCTCGTAGCTGGTGGCGACATAGGGGGCGTCGAGCTTTGGCCGTCCGGCGACGAAATTGGCCGGATCGAAATCCTTGGGCGGCGCCGGCGGCGGCTCGGGCTCGCGGAAGACATAGGCGACGATCAGGACAAGGCCCATCAGGAAGGCGCCCGCGATCAGTGCACGCCAAAAGGATCGTGAAGCCATCCGATAACCTCCGCCGCTCTCTTTCACTGTCTTTCCATGAAAGTCACCAACGCCTAATCGAAAAAAGCGGGAGGGAGGCCGCTCGAACATGCAAGTGGAAGCCGACTCGGTTCCCGTCACCGCTGCCGACATGAAGCCGCTCGATCCGCGCCAGATCTGGGTCCTGCGGATCCGGCTTGCGATCGTCCTCGTCTTCCTGCTCGGCGCCGCTTTCTCGATCGACGCGGGCCTTCGGCGTCAGTCCGAGGCGCTGGCAGGGCTTGTGCCCGGTTTCGTCTTCCTCGCCGGATTGGCGGGGCTGATCCTTCTTCCAGGCCGCCGCTACCGCGCCTGGGGCTATAAGGAAGGGGAAGACGAGCTTCATCTCCGTCACGGCCTTCTCGTCCGGGTCCAGACCGCGGTCCCGTTCGCCCGGGTCCAGCATATCGACGTCGCCCAGGGCCTGATCGAGCGGCGTTTCGGCCTTGCCCGGCTGATCCTCCACACCGCCGGCACCCGCGGCGCTTCGATCCCTCTTCCGGGACTCGTCCACGAAGAGGCGGAGCTTATGCGCGACCGCATTCGGGCGAAGATCCGGCAGGACCTGGCGTGAGCGACATCGAGCCGGCACCGCGCCGGCTTCATCCGGCGACCCCGATCTCGCGGTCGTTCCAGATCCTGCCGCAGATGCTGGCCGGTGGCGCCGGCTATGCAGCGATCATCCAGCGCGAGGGGTTCGGCCGGATCCTGCTGTTCGCGATCTTCGCCGCCGGACTGGGATTTGTCGGGGCGCTCCTGAGCTGGTGGCGATTCCGCTACACGATCGGCGCCGCCGAGATCGTCATCGAAAGCGGTGTCCTCCATCGCAAGCGGCGGGTGATTCCCTTCGATCGGGTCCAGGACATCGCCATCGACCGGCCCCTGCTCGCCCGTTTGCTCGGCACCGCCAAGGTCAAGATCGAGACCGGCGGCTCTGCCGCCGACGAGGGCGATCTCGACATGATCGCGCTCGCCGACGCGGTGACCCTTCGCGATCATCTCCGCCGCTGGCACGGCGGCGCGATCCCTTCTGTCGGCGAAGACGCCGCCGAAGCAGCCGCGGACGAGCCTCTGCTCTTCGCCATGGATCTGCCTCGGATCCTTTACGCCGGCCTGTTCAATTTCTCGCTCGTCTTCCTCGCCATCCTGTTCGCAGCGCTCCAATATCTCGTCGATTTCGGCCTTCTGAGGCTCGAGGACTGGCTCGATCCCGAGCGGGCCCGGGACGCCGGCGGCTATTTCTCCGTTCCGGCGACGATCGGCCTCGTCGCCTTGTTGCTCATGCTTGGGATGATCGCCGGCGTCGCCCGGACTCTGGCCCGGGAATATGGCTTTCGACTGACCCGCGCCGTTGCCGGCTTCAGGCGAAGGCGCGGCCTGTTCACCTTGTCCGAGGCGGTGATCCCGATCCGGCGAATGCAGGTCGCCCTGGTCGAGAGCGGGCCGGTCGCTCGACGGCTGGGCTGGCATGGCCTCGCCTTCCAGACCCTGGGCGCCGACCCGAAGCAGGGTGGAGTCCAGGCGGCTGCGCCCTTTGCCCGGATCGAGGAGATCGAGCCGCTCCTCGCCGAGGCGAATTTCCCGTCGGTCCCGCCCCGGCAGGATTTCCATCCGCTGCCGAGGCGCGCTTTGCTCAGCCGGGCGCTTCCCTGGCTCCTCATCGCGCTCGTGCCCGCTTTCGCCGCCTTGCTCGTCGATCCCCGAGCCGGCCTGGGGGCGGGGGTTCTCCTGCTCATCGCCTTTGCCTCGGTCCTGCGCTGGCGAAAGCATAGCTGGGCGATCGGCGACCGCGCCTTCGTCGTCACCGGCGGCCTCCTCAATCGGCGGACCTGGATCGTCCCGTTCGACAAGGCGCAGTCGATCAGCGTCCACCAGGGACCGCTTCAGCGGCGCCTTTCGCTCGCCACGCTCCACGTCGACACGGCCGGAGCACCGTTGCTTCGAGCGCCGGAGATCGTCGACATGGATTCGGCCGAAGCCCGAATGCTCGCCGCTCGGCTGCTGAGCCTCTTCTACCAGGAGAAGGCTCGAACGAGGGGCGCCCGCTGAACCGCGCTCGGATCCGGCGCGCCGCAGGGTTGCAACTGTCACACATAAAGCGTGGAATGATCCGATGCGCCGCAGATCGAGCCTCCAGCGAAGGGAAAAAGGCTTCACCTTCATCGAGCTGATGGTCGTCATCTTCATCATCGGGCTCGCGGCGAGCGCCGTCATTCTCGCCATCCCCGACGAGGGCGGCAGCGTCTATGCCGAAGCCGAGCGCTTCGCCGCCCGGGCCAAGGCCGCTCGCGACAATGCGATCATCGAATCGCGGCCGGCGGCTTTGAGGCTCGGACCCGAAGGCTATGCTCTGTCGGTTCGCCGGGCCGGCGAGTGGCGCGAATCCGGGCGTTTCGAATGGGCGTCCGGCACCAGGGTCGGGCTTGCGGGCGGAGCGCAAGGCGGCACCCGCTTCGACTCGACCGGGCTCGCCGTCCCGCTCCGGCTCACCCTCGAACGCGGCGAACGACGGGTCGCCGTCGATATTGGCCATGACGGGTCCATCCTTGTCCGCCGCTGACGCCGCGCCGCGCCGATCGCGGGCACGGGCCTCGGCGAGGGCGAACGGCTTCACCCTCATCGAGATGCTGGTGGCGCTCGCCATCTTCAGCCTGGCCGCGCTCGCCTTGCTTCGGCTGGGCGGAGCGACCGCCACCAACAGCGCCCGATTGAACGACCGCGCGATCGCCCAGGCGGTGGCGCGCAACGTCGCGGTGGAGGTGCTGAGCGATCCCCTGCCGCCGGCGTTCGGCGACGTCGCCGGCGAGGCCGTCAATGGCGGCCGCCGCTGGCGCTGGACCCGCCGGACGGCCCGCTCGCCGGAAGCGCGGATCCAGCAGATCGAGATCCAGGTCGTGGCCGCGGAGGGCGGGCCCGGACGCGCCGCCTTGACCGTCTTCCGCCGGGCCGCGCGATGATCGCCCGACTCCCGGTTCTGGGTCGAAAAGCGACGGGCTTCACGCTCGTCGAGATGCTCATCGCTCTCACCATCTTCGCAATGCTGACGGCCGCCGGCGTTGCCCTCCTGTCGGTGACCGCCCGGACCCAGCAGACGGCCGACCGATTGCTTGCCGAGCTCGGCGAGCTTCGCTCCGTCCAGGCCCTGATGACCGCCGATCTCGCTCAGGCGCTGCCG
>CBIGXQ010000013.1:0-29888 GCA_966193865.1 uncultured Sphingosinicella sp.
TCGGGCCGGCAAGGTCGAAAGGGTGCGGTAAGAGCGCACCGCGCCTCCGGCAACGGCAGGCGGCACGGTAAACCCCACCGGGAGCAAGACCGAATAGGGGCGGCATATGGGCCATGTTCCGGCTCGTCGCCCGGGTTGGTTGCTTGAGGGGCGGAGCGATCCGTCTCCTAGAGGAATGGTCGCCCATCGCCACGGCTTCGGCCGAGGCGTGGACAGAACCCGGCTTACAGACCCTCTGGCCTATTTTTCCGCGACCTTCCTTCACCAGGGGCGATGGCGGGATGGGCGCAGGGCTGGCCCTGGCGCCTGCCTTTTTCTATGCGGGGACCGATGGCAAAACAGACTCGTTCGAACGACTGGGGTTTTCCGCGCTGGCGCGCTTACGGATCGGCACGAGACGCGGAGCCGGTCCGGACCTGCGATCGTCACGGCTGCGAATCGCCGGGCGACCGGCCGGCGCCGAAATCCCCCAACAGCCGCGACCGCTGGTATTTCTGCGAGGCCCACGCCGCGGAATATAATCGCAACTGGAATTATTTCGAAGGCCTGTCGGCCGAGGATGCGGCAGCGCGCGAGGCCAACGAGCAACGCGACGCCGGCGCCTTCAAGAGCGCCAATCATTATGGCTGGGGCGGTCCGGGTGACGGCAGCCGGAGCCGCGAGGAGATGCGCGCTCTGGATCTGCTGGAGGTCGAGGTCGACGCCGGCTTCGAGGACATCAAGACGGCCTATCGCCGGCTCGCCAAGGCCAATCATCCCGACACCAACCCCGACGACAAGGCGGCGGCGGAGCGATTCCAGTCCGTCCAGGCGGCTTATGAGGTGCTGAGGAAGGCCGAGGAGCGGCGGAGCCAGGCATCGTCCTGAAACAGGCGAGCTTCGACGCGATCATCCTCGGCGCCGGTGGCGCCGGGCTGATGTGTGCCGCGATCGCTGGCCAGCGCGGACTCCGCGTGCTCCTGATCGACCATGCCGATCGGCCGGGGAAGAAGATCCTCATCTCGGGCGGCGGCCGCTGCAACTTCACCAATCTTCACACCGCGCCCGACCGCTATCTGTCGGCCAATCGGCATTTCATGAAATCGGCGCTTCGGCGCTACACGCCTCAGGACTTCCTCGCCCTGGTCGAGGCCTACAAGATCGCCTGGCACGAAAAGACGCTCGGCCAGCTCTTCTGCGACGGCTCCGCCCGCGAGATCGTCGGAATGCTGACCGCCGAATGCGCCAAGGGCTCGGTCCGGGTCGCTTATGGCCGGCCGGTCAGGGACGTCGGCCATGGCGACGGCCAGTTCCGGGTGACCTATGGCGATGAGGAGGCGGCCGCGCCGAAGCTGGTGATCGCGACCGGCGGGCCCTCCATCCCCAAGATGGGCGCGACCGGCTTCGCCTACGACCTCGCCCGCAAATTCGGTCTCGGCCTGGTCGAGCCCAGGCCTGCTCTCGTTCCGCTGACTCTCGGCGAGGAGGAGGCGCTGTTCCGCTCGCTGTCGGGAGTGGCCGCAGAGGTCGTCGCAAGCGCCGGCAAGGCGCGTTTCCGCGAAGCGGCCCTGTTCACCCACAAGGGGCTTTCGGGCCCGGCGATCCTGCAAATCTCATCTTACTGGCGTCCCGGCGACTCGATCGGCGTCGATTTCCTGCCGGACCGAACGGCCGGCTGGACTCTGGAAGCAAAGCGGACCCGGCCGCGAACCCATTTCCACACCTTGCTCGGCGAGATTCTTCCGGACCGCCTTGCCGAGGCGCTGGCGAAGCGGATCGGCCTTTGGGGCGAGCTCGCCAACCTGCCCGATCGAAAGCTCGAGGAAGCGGAAAGGCGGCTCGCCGGCTGGCGCTTCACCCCGAACGGCAGCGAAGGCTTCGCCAAGGCCGAGGTCACCGCCGGTGGAATCGCGACCGATCGCCTTTCGTCGCAGACGATGGAAGCCCGCGACGTGCCCGGCCTGTTCGTCATCGGCGAGGCGGTTGACGTCACCGGCTGGCTCGGCGGCTATAATTCCCAATGGGCCTGGGCGAGCGGCTGGGCGGCCGGACAGGCACTTTGACCTTGTGCTTGGGCGCGCAGCGCCCATTTGCGACTGATGCCTTTCAAACAATTGCACCCCGCGCTCTCCGAAGCGCTCGCCAGTCGCGGCTACGAGTCGCCAACACCGGTCCAGTCGGCCGTCCTCGAAGACGAGGCGGCAGGGCGGGACCTCGTCGTGTCGGCGCAGACCGGATCCGGCAAGACGGTCGCCTTCGGCCTCGCCATGGCTCCGGAGCTGCTCGGCGGGGAAGCCAGCCTCAAGGCGGTTCGTGAACCGCTCGCTCTCGTCATCGCGCCGACCCGAGAGCTCGCCCTTCAGGTCAGCCGCGAGCTGATCTGGCTCTACGCCAAGGCGGGAGGGCGGATCGCGACCTGCGTCGGCGGAATGGACGCGGCCAAGGAGCGGCGGGCATTGTCTTATGGCGCCCATATCGTCGTCGGTACGCCCGGCCGGCTCCGCGACCATCTCGAGCGCGGTGCGCTCGACCTGTCCGCGCTTCGCGTCGCTGTCCTCGACGAAGCGGACGAGATGCTCGACATGGGGTTCCGCGAGGATCTCGAGGAGATACTCGACGCCACGCCCAAGTCGCGCCGGACCTTGCTCTTCTCGGCGACGATGCCGAAGCCGATCGTTGCGTTGGCGAAGCGCTACCAGAAGGACGCGCTCCGGATCTCGACGGTGGGCGAGGATCGCGGCCATGGCGACATCCTCTACCGGGCGGTGACCGTCGCCCCGGCCGACATCGAGCATGCGGTGGTCAATCTGCTCCGCTTTCACGAGGCGGAATCGGCGATGCTGTTCTGCGCCACGCGCGACAATGTCCGCCGGCTCCATGCCAGCCTGATCGAGCGCGGCTTCGACGCCGTCGCCTTATCCGGCGAGCATAGCCAGAATGAGCGCAACCAGGCGCTTCAGGCGCTTCGCGATCGCCGCGCCCGGGTCTGCGTCGCGACGGACGTCGCGGCCCGAGGGATCGATCTGCCGACCCTCTCGCTCGTCATCCATGTCGAATTGCCGCGCGATGCCGAGACCCTCCAGCACCGGTCGGGCCGGACCGGGCGCGCTGGAAAGAAGGGCACGGCTGTCCTGATCGTCCCCTATCCACGCCGCAAGCGGGTCGAGGCGATGCTCCGCGGTGCCCGAATCCAGGCCGAGTGGATCCCGGCGCCGACGCCCGAGGACATCAAGCGGAGCGACCGCGAGCGGCTGATCGAGACCCTTCTTCAGCCGATCGAGCTGGACGACGAGGATCGCGAGCTCGCCGGCCTCCTGCTCGCCCGCCGATCGCCCGAGGAGCTCGCTGCGGCCCTCGTCCGCTTGCATCGTGCGCGGATGCCCGCGCCCGAGGAGATGGTCGACCAGGGCGGCGGGGCTACGCCGCGCCAGGAAGGGCCGCGTGCCGGATTCGAGGACACGGTCTGGTTCCGAATGGACGTCGGCCGCCGCCACAATGCCGATCCGCGCTGGCTCCTGCCTTTGCTTTGCCGGCGTGGCCACATCACCCGCAACGAAATCGGCGCGATCCGGATCGCCGCCGACCAGACGCTGTTCGAGATTCCGCGCGCCGTCGCCGGGCGATTCGTCGCCGCCCTGAAGCGCACCGCCGCCGATGACCCGGACGGGGAGGGGAGCGTCCGCTTCGAGCCGGTCCAGGGTTCGCCTCGCGAGGAAGCGCGAAGCAATCGCCGGGCCGGTCCTCCGGCCAGGAAATACGAGCCCAAGCCCTATCGTCCGAAGGCGGCGAGGCGGCGCGGTTGAGCGACGGAGCGGATCCGGCGGGGCCACTCATCCTCGTCGATGCCGACGCCTGCCCGGTGAAGGAGGAGATCTACAAGGTCGCCTTTCGCCACGAAGTGCCGGTCACGATCGTCAGCAACAATTTCATCCGGGTGCCCCAGCATCCGCTGGTCAAGAGGGTGATCGTCGGGTCCGGCTTCGACGCCGCCGACGACTGGATCGCCGAGGCGGCCGGGCCGACGACTTTGGTGGTGACCGCCGACATCCTGCTCGCCGACCGCTGCCTCAAGGCGGGCTCGGTCGTCCTCGGGCCCACCGGCAAGCCGTTCACCGCCAATTCGATCGGCGCCGCGGTCGCGACGAGGGCGATCATGGCCGACCTTCGCGCCGGCGGCGACGTGATCGGCGGGCCGCCGCCCTTCGCGAAGCAGGACCGATCGCGCTTTCTCTCCGCCCTCGACGAGGCCCTGGTCAGGTCGAAGAGGAAATAGCCGGCCCGAACCGGCTATTCACGTGAAGCCTGTGCAAGGAAGGCTCGAGCTTCGCGAATTTCGACCCGCGCCGGATCACCGGCCGAAGTCAGGGCCACCACTTGTTCGTGATAAAGTCGCGCCTTGCCGAGATCGCCGGCAAGGCGGGCTGAGCGAGCCGCGCCATGGAGGCCGGCGAGCCGGCGCGGTGCCCGCCTCAGCGACGCCTCAAATTCCGTCAGCGCCTCGGCGGGGCGCTCGAGCAGGAGCAGAAGCTCGCCGAGCTGCTCTCGTGCCGGGAGGATCGCGCCGGGAGTCACCGGGTGCTTCTCAGTGCGTTCGTCCAGCTCGGCCGCAGCGCCAAGGATCCGGACCGCCTCGTCGCTTCTGCCCTCGGCTTGAGCGAGCCAGGCCTCGGCGATCTGTCGCTCGATCGCGACCTGGGTTCGCCAGTCATAGGCGCCGGCGGGGATGACGAGCGACTGCTCGATCTGGCCGAGCCTCGCAATCTCCGTCTGTGCGGCGCCGATTCGGCCGAGCCTGGCCGACCCGATCGCGCGAGCGAAATGAATTTGGGCTTCCGCCCAGCCGAAAGTGTCGAGCGGGGCGAGCCGAAGCACATTGTCGGCGAGCGTCAGCGAGGCCGCCTCTTCCCACCGCCTTCGCTCCAGCGCCAGCCGAGCCGGAATGGCGGTGGCGGCATAGGCCACCGCGAAACTGGGCGGATCGGCGCGGCGGATCCCGTTGAGATCGGCAAGGACGCGGGCGGCTTCGCCGTCCTGCCCCGTCTGAAGATAGCCATAGGCAAGATAGTCCATCGCGTGCAGCCGCTCGCTCGATGAATCGGGCAAGCCCTGTGCCCGGGCCAGATCGATGGCGGCGGCGTGGGATGCCAGGTTGGACCGGATCGCTTCGTCCCAAAGCCCAAGCCTCACGAAGATATGGGAGGGCATGTGCTGGGCGTGCGGCGATGCCGGCGCCAGGTTCGCATAGCTTCGCGCCGCCTGCAGAGCGAGCTCGGCAAGCGGCGGATAATCGAAGCTGTGGATCAGATAATGAGCGACCCCCGGATGGCCGGGTGCCTCCGCCAGGACGGCATTGAGGATGGCTCCGGCCCTGTTCTCCCGTTCGAAGGCGGGATCATCGTCGGTCGTGCCGGCGGCGATCAGCGAAAGGGCGTAGAAGACGGCCGCTTCATGGTCCTGCGGATAAAGCCGATGCAGTCGCTCCATGGCGTCCGAATAAGCGAGCATCCGGGTCCGGTGGTCGAGGCTGTCCGACTGCGCATAGAAGGTCTCCAGCGCCTCTATATAGGCCCGCTCCCGCTCGCTTCCGCTTGCTGTCTGCCGCGCTGTCGCCAGGGCCTGTCTCCCGGTCGCGAGCTCGGCGGCGCTCGGTGGCGCCCAGAGGGGGTGGTAAAGGCTCATCGCGACGCCCCAATGGGCTATCGCGCAGCGTGGATCCGCTTCGGCGGCTTCCGCGAAGGTCCGGCCGGCCTGCTCATATTCGAACGAGTGGAGCCAGCCGAGCGCCCGGTGGAAGCGGGTTTGGGCCTCTTCATTGCAGCTCGTCTCGAAATGGACGCTGCCGAGCTGCGGCTCGTGGCCGTGGTGCGGGCCCTGGACGAGGGCGGCTGACGCAAGGAGCGAAGCGGCGAGAAGTGGACCCATGGCGGCACCTCAACACTTGTCGATCGGGATGGTCGAACCGACGCGACCGCGAAACCTCGAGGTCGAGTGTCCATTTAGCGTGTCCGCTCGCGTTGGGCCAGCGCCCGGGACCGACCCAGGCCGGACGAAAAGCGGCCGAGGGAACCGAATGCCCGCGTCAGCATTGGCCAGTCATTGCCTGAGTGTGCTCGGCGACGAATCGCGGCCATTCGCCGCGATCGATGAAGGTCGTGGCCGCGAAGCCGAGTGTGCGGCTCGCCAATGAGAGGGAAGAAGCCTTGGCTCCTGGGACGATCGCAAACCCTCGGCGCGTCATTCATCCCGTCCACGCCGTCCTTCTCGCGTCGACTCTGCCCCTGTTCCTGGGCGCGCTGCTAAGCGACTGGGCTTATTCCTCGACCTATCAGATCCAGTGGACCAACTTCGCGTCCTGGCTGGTGGCGGGCGGCCTCGTCTTCACCGGCCTCGCCTTGCTCTGGGCCATCATCGATTCGTTCCGCGTCGGCCCGAACTGGCTATATCTCGGCCTGCTTGTGGCGCTCTTCATCGCCGGCTTCATCAATGCGCTCGTCCACGCCAAGGATGCGTGGGCCGCGATGCCGGCTGGGCTGATCCTCTCGGTGATCGTCCTTCTGCTTGCGATCGGCGCGATCTGGGCCGGTTTTTCGAGCCTCGCTTCGGCAAGGAGGCTGTGACCGTGCGCCGGACCCTGGCATGGCTTGCCCTCGCAGCGGCGACCGCCGCCTGCGGCAGCGATCCGCAGCTGGATCAATATGGAAGCAATCCCGAGCTGCCCGAACAGCAGCGCGGCCTGCTTCCCAGCATGACGATCGCCGATCCCGCCGGATGGGGCGATCTCCGGCCCACGGTTCCGGCCGGATACACGATCACGGCGATCGCCACGGACCTCAAGATACCGCGTCAGACCCTGGTCCTCCCCAACGGCGACATCCTCGTCGCCGAAGGCAAGGGCGGTGGCGCGCCGGTGCTGACTCCCAAGGATCTCATCGCCGGATATTTCAAGAAGAAGGGCACCAGTTCGGTGAAAGGTGGGGACCGGCTCACCTTGTTGCGGGATTCCGACGGCGACGGCGTCTTCGAAGGGCGCACGATCTTTGCCGAGAATCTCAACGCGCCCTACGGTCTCGCGCTTGTCGGCAACCGGCTTTACGTCGCCAACCAGGACTCGCTCGTGCGGTTCGACTATCGACCGGGACAGATCCGCGCCAGCGGCCCGCCGGTGCGGGTCGCGGCCTTGCCTGCGGCCATCAACCACCACTGGACCAAGGCGCTCGCCGCGAGCCCCGACGGACGCTTCCTCTATGTCGGCATCGGCTCCAACAGCAATGTCGGTGAGCGCGGCATGGCGGTGGAGGAAAATCGCGCGATGGTGTGGCAGGTCGATGCCGAGAGCGGCGCCGCCCGGCCCTTCGCGACCGGATTGCGCAATCCCACCGCGCTCGCCGTCCAGCCCGGAAGCGGCCAGCTCTGGGTGGTCGTCAACGAACGCGACGAGCTCGGTCCCAATCTCGTCCCGGATTATCTGACCTCGGTTCGCGAGGGCGCCTTCTATGGCTGGCCTTATGCCTATTGGGGACCGAACGTGGATCCGCGGGTTCGCCCTCAGGATCCCGCCAAGGTCCGGGCGACGATCAGGCCGGATTATTCCCTTGGCTCACACACCGCTCCGCTGGGGCTCGCTTTCTCGACTCCGGCGATGGGCGCTCGCTTCGCCGAAGGCGTGTTCGTCGGCATGCATGGCAGCTGGAACCGCGAGGAGCCGGTCGGCTACAAGGTGGTGTTCGTGCCGTTCCGCGGCGGCAGGCCGATGGGTGGCCCGGTCGACTTCGTGATCGGCTTCCGCGGCGAGGACGGCAGGACCCGCGGTCGCCCCGTCGGAGTCACGGTCGATCCGCGCGGCGCCCTGATCGTCGCCGATGATCTGTCCAACACGATCTGGCGGATCACTCCGTCTCGACCCGCAACCCCGGCTGCCGGACCTGCGCCGGCCCAATAGCGCCGGAAGCCACCGCTCAATCGGTGAACATGAAAGTGCCCGAGACGTGGGCGATCGGATCGGCCTGATCGCCGTCATGGGCGAGACCCCGGACGAAGCCGATGCTCTTCGTCGTCCCATAACATTCGCCGCGGCCGACGATGGTCTGGCCCGGACGGGCGGGACGAAGATAGTCCACCCGCAGGTCGAGCGTCGCCTGCGGACGGAATCGGCTCAGCCTGAGCCAGATGGCCATGCTTGTCGCCATGTCCATCAGGCTGATGATCGGTCCGGAAGCGAGAATCCCGCTCTCCGTCACGCCCACCAGCTCTTCCGAATAAGGGAGGCTCAGCTCGATCCAGTCCTCGCCATGGTCGTGATAGTCGATGCCGAGGGCGCCGCCATGACCGATGTGGCGAAGAAGCTTCATGAACCGCTCGGGATCGAACGGCTGAGTCGCTCGAGGATCGACGGCGCCGCTCATCCGGCGAGCCGCTGAGCGGTCTGCCGGACGAGAGCGATCATGTTGGGGATCCCCTGGGTGCGGTTGGAGCTCAGCTGGTTCCTGAGGTCGAACGGCGCCAGCGCCTCGTCGAAGTCGGTGGCGAGAATTTCTTCCGGCCGGCGATCCTGGACGGCGAGCAGAATGAGCGCGACGATGCCCTTGGTGATCGCGGCATTGCTGTCGGCGAGGAAATGGAGGCGGCCGTCCGGCCGCGGCACCGGATAGACCCAGACCGACGCGGAACAGCCGCGCACCAGGGTCGAGTCGGTCTTCAGCGCATCGGGCATCGGCTCGAGCTCCCGGCCGAGATCGATCAGCAGCCGATAGCGCTCGTCGGCCTCGAGCAACTCATATTCGGCCTGGACATCGGCGAGGGATTGATAGGGCATGAGGCGCCCATATTCCCTTAGGCCCGGCCTTGTCGAAGGCCTTTTCCTGCTCCTGGCGAAAGGTGAGCGGCCAAGCCAGGCTCGGCCCGGCAGAAATCAGTTTTCGCTGCCGCTCGCAATCGCTTCCAGGCGGCGGACCCGCGCCCTGAGCTCGGTCAGCTCGACGGGCGCTCCCCGGCGATGCGCACGGCCCTCGCCGATCTGGGCTCGCCTCAGGTCCAGCCATTCCTGCCAGCCCCTGAGACCGGCGCCGACGGTGATCGCGACGGCCGCTGTGCTGGCGGTCGCCAAGGCGACGAAAGTGGCGGGATCCGACATCCTTCCCTCCCTATTGGTCCCTCAGCGACTCGATCTGGCGCTCGAGGCTGTTTTCCTTCTCGACGGTGATCCGCTCGAGCACCGCGAGGCGTTCCTTGAGTTTCTTCACCTCATCGCGAAGCTGTGCGTTTTCGCGATCGTCGGCGATCGGTTGTTCGTGACCGCGCCGATCGCGGCGGACGCCCATTTTCGCGCGGATGATGTTGCCGACCGTGACGATGAGAACGATCAGCACCACCATGATGAACGGGTCGCGCATGTCCTGCCTTTCAAATTGGGCCCAAAGGGCCGTTTTCAGTTCAACGGCTTGTCGCGGAGCTGCTCGATCTCGTCGGCGACGACGATGCCCTTGTCGGTGACGATCCGTTCAAGGACCCGAACGCGCTGCTCGAGGCGCTCGGTGTGGGCGGCATATTGAGCGGCCTTCTCGGCCGTCATCTGGGCCTCGAGCTCCATCCTCTTCTCGCGCAGGTCGAACCAGCGGCGGATGAGCGGCTGGCCGAAGATCAGGATCACCGGAAGGCCGATGACGATGAAGGCGACGATCGGCTTCCACAATTCGTCCATGATCAATTCCTTCCGATCCGAAGCGATTCGATCTCCTGGCTCAGCCTGTGACTGTCGTCGGTGACGATCCGTTCGACATTGGCGAGCCGGTCCTTGACCGCCCCCATCTCGGCGCGAAGCTGGGCGTTTTCAGTGCTCAGGAGCTTGATCCGCTCGATCAGCTCCTCATCCTTCTTCGGATAGACGGACTGTCCCCAGGCGCCGTCCAGCGGATAGCCGTGCCGGATCCTCATCCAGGTCGTCAGCACCCAGCCGCCGATCGCGATCATGACGATGACGGCGATCGTCGGGAGCACGTCCCCGAGCATCGCGAGTTTCTCTACATCCATTGGTCTTCCCCTCTTCTTTCTCTCTAGCGAAGCCGCTCGATCTCGCGGGCGGTCCGTTCGGCGGGATCGGTGGCGATCCGCTCGAGCACGGCCAGCCTGTCCTCGAGGCGGTCGATCGTCAGTCGCAGCCGCTCATTCTCATGGGCGAGGCGGGCATTGTCGCGAGCGTCTGCGACATTCGGCTGGGCAGGATCGCTCTCGCATGCGTCCCGACGGCGGCGGGCGAAGGTGACGATGACCCAGGCCGACGACAAGATCGCCACAACCGGGATGAGATCCGCAAAAGCCATTGGCCGTCCCCTCTTGTTGCAATGACTAGCGACGCTGCTCGATCTCGCGAGCGAGCCGGCTGTTGGAGCTCGTCACATAGGTCTCGACGTCGGCGAGACGGCGATCGATCTCGCGGAAGCGCGATCGGACGTCGCGAGCGGTCCGGCGAGGATTGGCGCGGACGCCCTGCCAGAACTTCTTCTCCTCCGGATTGCGCTCGTAGAGCTCGATCGGCTTTCTCGGCGCCATCCAGGCCGCGACCCAGTAAGCGATCAGGGTCCAGGGAAAGCCGCCGAGGATGGTCAGGACGACGAGGCCGATCCGGACGAGAGTGACGTCCATGCCGGTATAATCGGCGATCCCGGCGCACACGCCCGACCATTTGGCGTTCTGCTTGTCGAGATAGAATTTGGTGCGTGGGCTTGTCATCTGTCCCTCCTCGACGGACGATTGGAGCGTCCGCTTTCGAGCGCCTCTCTTTCGAGGATCCGTTCGCTCCGGTCCTCGAGCGTCGCTTCGACCGGATCGAAGGCGACGGCGCGCCAGTTCGGATTTTCGGCCTGGACGATCCGCTCGATCGTTCCCATCCGGTCCTCGAGCCGGCGGGCCAGCTCGTGCAGCTCATCGAGCAGGTTCTCATCGGCAGTGGTCAGCGTCGCGGCCGTCTTCCAGCGCGTGATGTAATGGAAGATGACCCAGGGAAAGCCGATGAACAGGATCCCCAGGATGACGATCGGAAGCAGAATATCCTCCATCTGATCAGCCCTCCTTGCTGCCGGCTTCGCCGCCATTGGTGCGCTTGGCGAGGCTCGCCTTCAGCGCTTCGAGTTCCGCGTCGACCTTGTCCGAGGCCCGTAGCTCGGCGATCTCGTCGTCGAGGGTGCGGGGCGGCGCACCAAGGCTGAGCGCATCGGCATGGCCTTCGGCGAGATCGGCGTGCCGCTCGAGCACGTCGAAGCGGCTGAACGCCTCGTCCACCTTCGGGCCTGAGTAGAGTTCGCGAAGGCGAGCACGGTTATGGGCGCTCTCCATCCGGGTCATGATCGCGTTCTGCCGGGCGCGGGCTTCGCGAAGCTTGGTCTGAAGCTTGGCGATGTCCGTCTCGGAGGACCGAAGGGCGTCGTCGAGCACGTCGATCTCGGCCTTGAGCTGGTCGGCCATGTCGGCCGCCTTCTGGCGCTCGAACAGGGCAGCCTTGGCAAGATCCTCGCGGTCCTTGCTCAGCGCCAGCTCGGCCTTCTCGACCCAGCTCTCCTGAAGCTTCTCGAGCTTCGCGATCTGGCGGCGCATCTCTTTCTGGTCGGCGATTGTCCTGGCGGCGGAGGCGCGCACCTCGACGAGCGTCTCTTCCATTTCGAGGATGATCATCCGGATCATCTTGGCCGGGTCCTCGGCCTTGTCGAGGAGGTCCGTGACGTTTGCGGCAATGATATCGCGCGTCCGCGAAAAGATACCCATGGGGAAGAACTCCTTAGCTACGTAATAGGGCCGCTCCGACCGAGCGCGGCGGGAGGAGGGGGCGCACATCCGGATCAGCGCCTCCTTACCAACCGTGATCCGAACCGGCACCGTTTCAGCCATTCGCCACGTCCGACTGGATCGAGGCATAGATATTCGGGCCGGCCTGCGCCACCTCGGCGGGTCCAGCCGCCGCGACGATGGTGAGCGTGGAAAGGACGAGCGCACCGAGCGAAGCCGTGGCGACTCGAACGATGTTGTCGAAATTGAACATTTCCGGTCTCCCTCAACCTGGTCTTCGTTCGCCCTCGCCGACATTCCAGCGTTGACGCCCAAAACTAAGCACGGGTCGTGCCAGTTATTGGAAATGGCTCAAAAGTCATAAAATCGGCCTGTTTTCAGTGACCAAGCCCGCAATATCTCTTGCCAAGAGATGGGAAAATGCACCAAAGATTGGCAATGGAGCGCAACACCCATCTCGTCGGTCAATCCTCGTCCTTTCTCGACGCCGTCGAGCGCGCGAGCCGCGCGGCGCCGCTCGATCGGCCGGTTCTGGTGATCGGCGAGCGCGGCACCGGCAAGGAGCTGATCGCCGAACGGCTTCACCATCTTTCCTCGAGATGGGACGGGCCGCTCATCATCATGAACTGCGCCGCCCTGCCGGAGACACTGATCGAGGCCGAGCTGTTCGGCCACGAAGCGGGAGCCTTCACCGGCGCCACCAAGGCGCGGCCCGGCCGATTCGAGGAAGCCAATGGCGGAACCCTGTTCCTCGACGAGCTGGCGACCTTGTCGAGCCCCGCCCAGGACCGCCTCCTTCGAGCGATCGAATATGGCGAGGTCACCCGGATCGGTGCTTCGAGGCCCGTCGAGGTCGATGTCCGGATCGTCGCCGCCACCAACGAGCATCTGCCCCGGCTGGTGGAAGAGGGGAGGTTCCGGGCCGACCTTCTCGATCGCCTGAGCTTCGAGGTCGTCACCCTTCCGCCGCTCCGCTACCGGCAGAGCGACATTCCGGTGCTCACCGATTTCTTCGGCCGGCGCATGGGGCTTCTGCTCGGCTGGGACGAATGGCCGGGATTCAGCGAAACGGCGATGGCTCAACTCCAGGCCTATTCCTGGCCCGGCAACGTCCGCGAGCTTCGCAACGTCGTCGAGCGCGCCGTCTATCGCTGGGAAGGGCAGGAGGGACCGATCCAGGACATCCAGTTCGACCCATTCGAGAGCCCATGGCGGCCCGCCGGCGCTCCCCGGGCGGCTTCGGCCCCAGCGAGCGAAAGCGAAGAGGCGCCCAACTCCGCGGAATCCGGCGCCTTTTCAGGCAAGCCGACGCTCTATACGCCCGAGGAATGCGCCGACTTGCGGCTCGCGGTCGCCGAATATGAAAAGGCGATCCTCGCGGCGGCGCTCGAGAAATGTCGCTGGAACCAGCGCGCCGCCGCCGCCGCCTTGTCGCTCAGCTACGATCAGCTTCGCCACGCCATGCGGCGCCATCAGCTTCAGAGCAATTGATCCCAAGCAGAGAAGGTCGGGGCGAGTCATTCGCCTGAACCAGTGAAGGCAGCGTCCGAGGCGGCGCCGGCGCCTGGGCCCCTCAGCAGTAAGCAGCGTCCGAGGCGGCGCCGGCGCCGAGCCCCTCAGCAGTAAGCAGCGTCCGAGGCGGCGCCGGCCGCCTCGGACGCACCCTGTCCCTGCAGAACCAGTCTGGGGGGCTGATTCATTTGCGCAGGGCAGGGGAGGCGGAATCTCCGTCAGGCCGGGACGCTGATCTCCATGGCGCCGGTCTGAGGCGATGTCTCGGTCTGACCGGGGGCGAGGGGATGGACGGTGAAGAAGAGAAAGGCGCCGGCGGCGAAGCCCTGAAGCGCCAGGAGCGTCGGACTCTTCAAACGCTCACGCCAGTTCATTTCCGTTCTCCACCGAGTCGCCAGGACCCTGTTTCGAGGCGGTCCCTACGCTTGTGAAATGCCGGAATCACGCGGATCTTGGTTTCAGCCGAGTGTCTTTCGTGTCGATTGTGACAGCGGCTTGCGAGCCCTTTCGAACGGCCTGATCAGCCAAGCTTTGCCTTCGGAAAGCCCTGCCACGCCGAATCATAATCGGGTTGCGCCTGTTCGAGCGCGAATGGCGTCGGGCGATAGGGCCAGCAGCTTTCGACCATGAAGGCCATCGTTCCTTCGATCTTGTGCGGCTTCAGCGCCGCTTCGCTCGCGCCTTGCCAGCTCGCCACGTCCGGCCCGTGTCCGGCCATGAGGTTGTGAAGGCTCATCCCGCCCGGTGCGAAGCCTTCGGCCTTGGCGTCATAGTCTCCATAGATGAGACCCATGAACTCGCTCATCACGTTGCGGTGGAACCAGGGCGGCCGGAACGTCTCCTCGGCTACCATCCAGCGTGGCGGGAAGATGACGAAATCGGCATTGGCCCTGCCCGGCACCTCCGACGGGGAGGTGAGCATTGTGAAGATACTCGGATCGGGATGATCGTAGCTGATCGTGCCGATCGCATTGAACAGGCGAAGATCATATTTGTACGGCGCCAGATTGCCGTGCCAGGCGACGACGTCGAGCGGGCTGTGATCGAGCTCGGTGACCCAAAGCGAACCCAGATATTTCTGGATGAGGGCAAAACCGGCCTCGATATCCTCATAGGCCGCCACCGGAGTCAGGAAGTCGCGAGGATTGGCGAGACCGTTCGAGCCGATCGGGCCAAGCTCCGGAAGCCGGAACAGGGCACCGTGATTTTCGGCGACATAACCGCGCGCCGCTCCGTCCGGGAGGAGCACCCTGAAGCGGACCCCCCGCGGCACCAGCGCGACCTCGCCCGGCTCGAGCGCGATTCGGCCCATTTCGGTTCGAAGATCGAGCCGGCCCTGCTGCGGGATGATGAGCAATTCTCCGTCGGAGTCGAAGAAGAACCGGTTCATGTCGGCATTGGCCCGATAGACGTGGACCGCGACGCCTTCGAGCTCGGCCGGATCGCGGTTGCCCGCGATCGTCACCAGGCCGTCGATGAAGTCGGCCGGCTCGGCAGGCACGTCCAGAGGATCCCAGCGCAGCCGGTTCGGCGCCGGCGGTTCGGCGGCCGTTGCGGCGGCGAACAGTGGGGCGCCCTCGTAGCGGCGGTAGGGCGAATGCTGAGCCGACGGCCTCATCCGGTAGAGCCAGGAGCGCCGGTTCTCGCTTCGCGGAGCGGTGAAGGCTGTTCCGGAGAGCTGCTCTGCGTAGAGGCCGAAAGCGGGCCGCTGCGGCGAGTTTCGCCCTTTCGGAAGAGCGCCATCGACCGCCTCGGTGGCGAAATGGCTGCCAAATCCGGACATGTACGGACCGCTCATTCTGGCTCCCTCTCCGCGCGACGAAGGGGAAACTAGCGGGGGCAGCCGAGCGGGGGAAGTGCGAGCGTCGAATTGAAGAGGTGGATGGTCCCGAACGTCGAGGGAACGACGGAACTGCAAGCCGGCCGAATCCGCAGCGCCAGTTCATCGCCGCGGCCCGGAACGTCACGCCGACGCTCCGGGCCCGGGCAGAGACGAGCCTAGTCGGCGGTGGCGGTCTGCTCGCGCGCTTCGCGACGCACTTCGGCCCGGCTCATCGCCGAGACCAGCGTCTCGCCGGAGACGCTGAAATTGTCCGCGGGAAGCCCGGCGATCCGATCGCCGACCGCGACGAGGACCGTCGAGACCGTACCGTTCGCCGTTGCCTGCAGATCCTGGACCCGGCCGATCGCCCGGCCGGCACTATCGCGAACGATCATGCCCGGGGCGACCGAGAGCGAGCCGGCGGCGCTGGCCGCGGCGGAACCGGCAGCCGCGAGCGGGCCGAAGGCGGCACCGCCGCTGCCTGAAGCCGAACCGGAGCCCTGAGCGCTGCCGCCAAGGCCGCCGACGACACCGAGCGTTCCGCCTGCGGCTCCGCCGGCGGTGCCGGCGACTCCGGCCACGGCTTGGCCGACCGCATCGGTACCGATGGCCTGGACCCCGAGGCCGGCACTGCCCGAGCCTTCGGCGCCGGCCCTGCCCGAGGCCGAGGCCGAGCCCGAACCGGTGCCCGAGCCGGCGACCGCGTCGAGCGCGCCGTTGCCGCGAGCTCTGCCGGAGGCGCGGGTGTCGGCACGACCGGAACGGGTGTCGACATTGCGATCAACCCTCAGCGCGCCTTCGCCGCCGAGATTGCCGTTGGCGGTGCTGTTGACCCCGCCGAGGGTGCCGTTGAGCGTTCCGCCCAGCTGTCCTCCGAGGCCGCCGAGCAATTGCGCGGAAGCGGGCGCCGCCGCCAGCACGAGCGCGGCGCAGGCACCCAAGAGCTTGATCGATGAAGTCATGTGCAGTCTCCTTGCCACAAAAGCGGGCGCCGAACGGGCGCTCCTCATGGCAAACGACAGCGACTGCGGATTTAATCCCTGGCGATTTCGGAGTTCAGCGGCGCGGGAGCGGCGTTCGGCACGTCCCGCAGACAAGACCCCGGCCGAAGCCCCTGCGATCCCGCTCCGCCGCCTCGGCATCGAGCGAGGCGAGGGCATTTTCACTGTCGGAATGGCGGTAGAGCCGGCCAGCGACCAGCGGCACCGCGTAGGAAGTCCCACGCACCGCCGCCAGTCCGCCTCCGGGCGCGGCGGCCGCCATGTCCGCACCGGGCGCGGCATAATCCAGGTGGGCGGCGCGCCCGGCCTCGACGAGCAGCCGGTTGCGCCCGTCCACCGCCGTCACGGCGATCACCCCCGGATAGGAAGCCGGATAAGCCGGCGGAGCTGCCGGGCCGTCATTGCCGACCGCAGCGACGATGAACATGCCGCGTGCCCGGGCCAAAGACACAGCCCGGGCGACGAGCGGATTGCTCGGACCGACCAGGCTCAGGGCGACGATCGGCACGCGTCTCTGGATCATGAAGGCCAGCGCCCGAACCAGGGCCGTGGCGCTGCCGCCTGCGGGGTCGTTGCCATAGATGTCGGCGACGATCAGGGGCGTTCCCGGCGACGCGCCGCGCACACTGCCGCTGCCCGAGGCCAGCGACGCCACGGCCGTGCCATGAGCGCTTGGGCGCGGAGCGCCACGAACGAAGCCGCGCTGCTCGACCGTTCCGCGAAGCGAAGGATGCTCGGCCACTCCGCCGTCGATCAGGCCGATCGCCGGTCCGGCCGATCGGCCCTGAGCAAGGGCCGCGCTACCGACGGCAAGAGCGGCCGTCGAGCCGGCGGGGCTGTGGATATGGTTGGCCGCGAACTCGACTCCGGGCGCCATCCGCCGCAACCGCCTCAGCGCCCGGTCGACGGACCAACGGCGCGGAGTCTCCAGGATCACGGTGGTCAGGCCGAGACCCTCGATCCGTTCCTCGCTGACGACGACGAAACCTGCCTCCCTCGCCGTCTCCATCGCCGCGGGCGACGGGTCGATGGCGATCACCTGCCCGCGCACGGCCGGTCCGTCGTCGGTCATTTCGAGCTGGTCGGGATGGGCGCGGACGAGATCGCGAAGGCGATCCAGGCGAAGGTCCGCAAGCGCGTCGGCGCGGCGCTCCAGCCTTTCGCTCGTTCTGTCCAGACTGTCCTGCAGGCCGCGGCCGACTCGGTCGACGGTCTCCCCGACATTCGGGAGCGGAAGGCTGCCCGGCAGCAGCTGGGCGCCGGCCGTCGCGCTGATCAGCCCGGCGGAGATGGCCAGGATCGCCCTTATCGTCATCCCGAGACTCATGATCTTCCTTTGGCCGAACCTTGCTTGCCCGGGGATTAAACGTATGCCCCGGTCCGTTTAGTCCAGGACGGTTGGATTGGAGACCGCCTTTTGCAGGCTTTCGAGCACGAACTGCTGACGCTGCTGCCCAGGCTGCGCCGTTTCGCGCGCTCGCTTGCCCGAGACGCCGCCGACGCCGACGACCTCACCCAGGTCGCGCTCGAGCGGGCGCTGAAGGCGCGAAGCCAATGGCAGCCGGGGACGAGACTGGATTCCTGGATGATGAAGATCATGCGCAATTGCTGGATTGACGAGACCCGGAGCCGAGTACGCCGCGCCCGCACCTTCGCACCCGAGGAGGAGGGCGCAGCCGTCGGCATCGACGCCCATCACGACATCGAACGGAGTGCTGCGATGCAGGATGTCGACAAGGCCATGGACTCACTTTCCCCGGAGCAGCGAGAGGTCGTTGCGCTGGTCCTCGTCGAAGGGCTCGCCTATCGCGAAGCGGCGGCGCTCCTCGACATTCCGATCGGCACCCTGACTTCACGCCTCACACGTGGTCGCCAGGCGCTGGCACAGATGCTGGAGGCGGCGTGATGCAGGTCGATGACGAAATGCTGATGGCCTTCGTCGACGGGGAGCTCGACGAGATTGCGGGCGCACGGATCGAGCGGCAGGCCGCCGAAGATCCGGAGCTTCGCCGGCGGATCGAGATCCAGCGGCGCCTTCGGAGCCGGATCGCGGCCCATTATGCGCCTGTCGCCGAGGAGCCGGTCCCCGACCGATTCCGCGCGCTCCTGGAGAGCGAGGTCGTCGATCTCGCAAGCGCTCGGCCCAGGCGACGATTGGCGGGCTGGCAAAATCTCGGCGCGATCGCCGCCAGCCTGGTCGTCGGCCTGTTCGCGGGCCAATGGCTGCAGCTGGGCGGCTCGGGTCCAGTCACCGCCGGGCAGGGAGGTCTCATCGCCCAAGGCGGACTCGCCCAGGCGCTGGATACCCAGCTCGCGTCGGAGCCGACTGCCGGGGCTCAGGCCCGGGTCGGAATCAGCTTCGCCAGCACCGACGGCCGAATGTGCCGCACCTTCGAAAGCGCCGACCTGACCGGACTGGCCTGTCGTGACGATGGACGGTGGCGACTCGTCGTCACCGCTCCGGGCAACGCCGCCGGCCAAGGCGAATATCGCCAGGCGGGCAGCGGCAGCCTGATCGTCATGCAGGCGGCCCAGGAGATGATGTCCGGCGATCCGCTGGACGCGGCGGCGGAGCGTCGTCTGCGCGACTCCGGATGGCGCAAAGTGCCCGCCGGGGATTAAGCGGCGCTCGCCATCCGTTCTCTCCGCATCAGCGGAGGAGAATGTTCATGCGTAAACCTGTTTCTGTCCTGTTCGTTCTCGGAGCGGCGACGCCCGCCATCGCCCAGCCGGCGGCCGAGATTTCGACCGGCGTCGAATATCAGGAAGGCGATTACGGCACCGGCGAGAGCGTCGAGACGCTCTCGGTCCAGAACCAGCTTCGGGTCCGGTCGGGCCGCGCCTTCTTTTCGGCCTCCCTTCCGTGGCACCGGATCGAAGCGCCCGGCAACGTCGTCGGCGGCGGCGGGCTGCTCGGGCTGCCGATCATCGTCGACCCGACCCGGCCTTCGCAGCGGCAGGTCCGCCAGGGACTTGGCGATCTTCGAGTCGGCGCCGGCTACACGCTCGGCGCTCCCGGCGGAGTCGACCTGACCGTCTCAGGGCAGGTCAAGCTTCCGACCGCTTCCGCACGGCGCGGCCTCGGCACCGGCGAGACCGACGTCACCGTCGGCGCCGAAGCCTCGCGCAGCTTCGGATCGGTCACGCCCTTCGCCAGCATGAGCTATACTCTGCCCGGCGATCCAGAGGCCTATCAATTGCGCAACAGCCTGGCCGTACGCGGCGGAGTGGCGGTCCAGCTGGCGCCAGGAGTGCGCGGCAATGTCAGCTACGGCCAGGCGCAGAGCCTGAGCCCGCTTGTCGAGGACGAACGGCAGCTTTCCACCGGCCTCAACGCCGCCTTGTCTGAGCGATTGTCGCTGGGTGTCTATGGCAATACCGGCTTGAGCGACGGATCCCCCGACGTCGGGGCCGGAATCCAGATCGGCTGGCGAATCTTCTAGGATCCGCCCCTTCGCAGCAGAATCGGACTTATGCGGTTCTCTCTCCGCAGGGTCCCGGTCCTGCGCGTGCGGAACCGGGCGGCGGCACGGCGGTTCCCGACCAGACCAGGGAGAAAAGCGATCTACCCGGAACGGCCGAGGGTCTGATGATCGAAGAGCTCAGAGCCTGGGCCGCGCGCCACACCGAGCAGGATCGCTATTCTCCTGTCGGAATGGCCTTTCACTGGGTGATGGCCCTCCTCGTTCTCTTCCAGCTCGGCTGGGGCTGGTATTCGGGCTGGCTTCACCCGGGCGGCGACAAGCTGTTCGCCTATCAGGTGCACAGCGCCGTCGGTCTGCCCATCCTCATCCTCGCCTTGCTCCGCCTGGCGTGGCGGATCATCGTTCCCGGACCGTTCAACGACGCGGACCGCCTGGGCTGGCAGACGCAGGTCGCCTACGTCACTCATTATCTTTTCTATCTCTGCTTCTTCGGATTGCCGCTGAGCGGCTGGGCAATGTGGTCGTCGATCGCCGAGCCAGGACCGCTACACCTGGCCGGACTCGTGCCTTGGCCGCAGCTCCCGTTCGAGGAACTCCCGCTCGCGACTCGCTGGGCGATCATGGACGTGGCGGAGGATGTTCATCACGTCCTCGTGATTCTTCTCATGGTGCTGGTGCCGGCCCATGTCGGAGCGGCGCTGAAGCATCATTTCTGGAATCGCCACGACGTGCTTCGCGGAATGCTTCCTGAAATTCCCGACGCCGAGGATCCGCGCGGAGCCCGGAGGCATAAGCCGCGAGTGACTCCACCTCCCGAGGGGTCAGAAGCCGGCTGATCCGCTGCATGACGTTGCCGGGATCGTTGCGGCGCCGGCCCAGGCGCCAGAGGCGGATCTGCTCGGCGAGATAGGCCGAGGGCTGTCCGGCGAGCGGCGGATTGCCCGGCCCGACGCCTTCGCCGCCCATCCCGTGACACGAGGCGCAGGCAGGAATACCGCGTTCCGGCGATCCGTCAGTCCACAGGCGCGGCGCGGCCGTCCGATCGGAAGCCCGAGTGAAGGTGAAGGGAAGCGCGGCATAATGAGAGGCCACGGCATGGCGATGCGCCGGCTCGAGCCTTTTTGCTATGGCCTGCATCATCTTATGCTGGCGGCGACCGCTCGCATAGGCTTCCAGCTGAGACTCGAGATAGCCGACATCGAGTGCGGCAAGCCGCGGCGTTCCTGCCCCGTCTCCGCCGCCGTCGAGGCCGTGACAGGTGAAGCAGGCGTTCGCGGCTCCGGCATGGCCGCCGCTCAGGGCGATCAATTCCCCGCTCGACGTGAATCGGTCGGCAGATTCGGTGTCCACGGCGCTGCACGCGACGAGAAGCGGAAGCAGCGGAAGAAAGGCGCAGTCCGCCAAGACTTTGGGGTCGCGGGCCATCGGTCCGGGAACCTCCGCGACACCGCATCGGTTCCGGAGACGAAACTTCCGAACGATCGGGGGCCGCTTGTCGACGGCGAACTTCATCCTGCCTTTGCTTCTTCTCCTGCTCGGCGCGTGCAAGCCGCCGCCCGACGAACGGCGGCAAATGCCGGGAGCCGATGCCGAACGCGGCCGCGCGGTGATCGAGCGGGTCGGCTGCGCAAGCTGCCACTTCATTCCCGGAATCCGCTGGCCGGAGGGACGGGTCGGTCCCGCCCTTCGAGACATGACGGAGCGGAGCCTGATTGCCGGGCGGCTGCCGAACCGGCCGGACGTGCTCGCCGCCTTCGTCAGGAATGCGCCGGCTCTGGTTCAGGGCACCGCCATGCCGGCAATGCCGATCACGGAAGGGGAGTCGCGCGATGTTGCCGCGTATCTCTACACGCTCAGCGATCGCTGACATCCTCCAGGGCTGGCCTCCGCCGGTCTTCGACCCGGCAGGTCCCTATGCGGGCTCGATCACTACTCTGGCCTGGCTGCTTTTCGGGGTCGCCATTCTCGTCGTCGCGGTGGTCGTCGCGTCGCTCTGGATCGCCTTGTTCGGCAAGGCGCCGCTGCGGGCGAAGCTTGGCGGCAAGACCGTCATCTGGCTCGGCGGGATCCTTTTCCCGATCGTCGTCCTGACCGGACTGCTCGTCTACGGCCTGTCGCTCACCCGCGATCTGACCGCGCCGATCCGCGGCGACGAGATGAGGGTGAGGGTAGTCGGCGAGATGTGGTGGTGGCGGGTCGAATATCTCGATTCAGGGCGCCTGCCGATCCTCCTCGACGCCAATGAGCTCCATATCCCGGCGGGGCGGCCCGTCGTCGTCGAGCTTCGATCGAACGACGTCGTCCACAGCTTCTGGGTGCCGCGGCTTTCTGGCAAGCTCGACATGGTTCCGGGCCGGACCAACGTGATGCGCATCCAGGCCGACGAGCCAGGCGTGTTCGGCGGCCAGTGCGCCGAATATTGCGGCGGTCCGCACGCCTTGATGGGCTTCGTGGTGGTCGCCCACGAGCCCGAGGAGTTCGCCCGCTGGCTTCGGCAGCGGCGGTTTCGACCAGCGGCCGAGGCGATGTCGCCGGAGGCGGCTCGCGGCGCCGCCTTGTTCATGTCGGCCGGCTGCGCCGCCTGCCACCGGATCGCCGGGACCGCGGCCAACGGCCTGGCCGGTCCGGATCTCACCCATGTCGGATCCCGGCTCACCCTCGGCGCCGGCATCCTGCCCAATAACCGCGGTACCCTGATGGCCTGGATCGGCAATTCACAGGCGATCAAGCCGGGCAATCGGATGCCGCCCTACAGCGTCCTTTCCGCGGCCGATCTTCAGGCGCTCGCGTCCTATCTCGAGGCGCAGAAGTGACCTCGGAGACCGGTTTCGAGTCGAAGCTGCTCGATCGCTTCCCTGCCGCCGAGGAGCGGCCGGACATCGAGGTCAAGGCGCTCGAGCGCATCTGGCATCCACCCGACGGCTGGGGGCGGCTCACGGCGGTCAACAACAATTATATCGGCGTCTGGTACGTCGCCGCCGCTTTCCTCTTCTTCCTGCTCGCCGGAATCCTCGCTCTCGTCATGCGGGTGCAGCTCGCTCTGCCGATGAGCGGCGTGCTTCCGCAGGAGACGTACAACCAGTTCTTCACGATGCACGGCACGCTCATGATGTTCCTGTTCGCCGTGCCGGCGATGGAGGCGCTGGGCGTGCTTCTCCTGCCGCAGATGCTCGCCGCCCGCGATCTGCCGTTTCCGCGCCTCTCGGCTTATGCCTTCTGGGCCTATCTGGTCGGAGGCCTCTGCTTCTTCGCGTCGCTCTTCTTCGGCCTCGCCCCCGCTGGCGGCTGGTTCATGTATCCGCCGCTCACCAGCACCGCCTTTTCACCCGGGATCAACGCCGATTTCTGGCTGCTCGGGATCGGCTTCATCGAGATTTCCGCGATCGCGGGCGCCGTCGAGATCATCGTCGGCGTGCTGAGGACCCGGGCGCCCGGCATGACCCTCGACAAGATGCCGATCTTCGCCTGGGGAATGCTGGTCTTCGCCGGGATGATCGTGATCGCCTTTCCGGCGGTGATCCTGGGAACCCTGCTGCTGGAGCTGGAGCGGGCGCTCAACTGGCCGTTCTTCGATCCTACCCGCGGCGGCGACCCTCTGCTCTGGCAGCACCTGTTCTGGTTCTTCGGCCATCCGGAAGTCTACATCATCTTCCTGCCAGCCTCGGCGCTGGTCTCGACGATGATCCCGGCGCTCGCCCGCACGCCCCTGGTCGGTCACAATCTCATCGTCCTGGCCATGCTCGCCACCGGCTTCATCAGCTTCGGAGTCTGGTCTCACCACATGTTCACCACCGGCATGCCGAGGCTCTCGGTTGGCTTCTTCTCGGCCGCGAGCATGGCGGTGAGCGTTCCGGCGGGGATCCAGGTCTTTTCCTGGATCGCCACCTTCGCGGCCGGCAAACCCCGCTTCAACACGCCGACCCTGTTCGTGCTCGGAGGGCTGTTCACCTTCGTTCTGGGCGGGCTCACCGGAGTCATGGTCGCGATGGTGCCGTTCGACTGGCAGGCGCACGATTCTCACTTCATCGTCGCCCATCTCCATTACGTTCTGATCGGCGGAATGGTGTTCCCGCTCTTCGCCACTTTCTATTACTGGACCGGGATGACGAGCCGCCGCGCGCTGTCGGAGCGGCTCGGCAAATGGATTTTCTGGCTGATGTTCGCCGGAATGCAGATCACCTTCCTGCCGATGCACCTCACCGGCCTGATGGGCATGCCCAGACGGGTCTATACCTATCTACCCGGCCGCGACTGGGAGATCCCCAACCTCGTCTCCACGTTCGGCGCATTCATCCTCGCTCTGGGCGTGCTGCTGTTCCTCGTCGACCTCGCCCGCAATTTCCGATTCACGATCGGAGACGATGCCGGCAACGTCTATGGCGGCGGCACGCTCGAATGGCTTCCGACCGGCGTCTATTCGACCCGAAGCATTCCCGTCGTTCGAAGCCGCTATCCGCTCTGGGACGATCCCCGGATGTGCGACGATGTCGAGCAAGGGCGCTATCTCCTCCCCAACGCGCCAACCGGACATCGCGAGACGCTCATCACGAGCCCGATGGCCGCGGAGCCGCAATATCTCCAGATCATGCCCGGCCCTTCGATGTGGCCCCTGCTCGCCGCAGTCTTCACGGCGGGCTTCTTCGTGCTCATGACGATCCAGGCCTATGTGCCGGCCCTCGCCAGCGGCCTGCTGGCCATTCCTTCGGTGCTCCGCTGGCTGTGGGAGACCGACCGTCCGGTCACGGTGGAGGAAGCGGACGTGGGCGGCGGTGTCTGCCTGCCCACCTACATGACCGGTCCGAGCACCCATGGCTGGTGGGCGATGATCGTCCTGCTCATCGTCATCGGGATGATCTTCCTGATGACCGTGTTCAGCTACGTCTATCTGTACGGCATCCACCCCGGTTTCTGGACGAGGCCGCCGGACCCCTTGTGGCTGGCGGCGATCGTGCCTTTCTACGCGGCTCCGGCCGGCCTCGCCCTGCTCGCGCGCCGGCTTCTCGCCCGCGACAAGACGACCTTGTGGACTCCGCCGACGCTCATGCTCTTCGCCTCCGCCGGCCTGATCGTCGCGTTCGCGCTCGATTATTGGAGCTGGCGGGAGTCCGGTCTTCGGCCCGAGCAGAGCGGGCAGGGGGCAACCGTCTACGCCTTCCTGGCGCTCGAAGGGGTGCTGATCGCGATCGCCGCCTTGATGGCTCTCTATCTCGCGGCCCGAAACACCCGCGCCCTGATCACGAGGCCGCGCAACAACAGCTTCGACCTCGTGACCCTCTTCATCCTCTACACGGCTGCCCAGGGGCTGATCACGGCCCTGATCGTTCGGCTGTTCCCGGGGAGCCTGTAGGTGCGCGCCTGGCTCTTCCTCCTCGGCGGGCTGATCGTCTGGACGATCCACTTCTTCGGAATCTACGCTGTTGCAAGCATCCTTCTCGACACGCTGCTGTCGCGGGCGCTGGTTCTCCTCCTCACCATGTTATGCCTCGGCGCGGACGCGGCCATCCTGATCCGGGCCTTGCCGCGATCGCGGGGCGGCGACGCCGAGCCGGACCGCTGGAACATGAAGCTGGCCGCCCTCGGTGCCGCCCTCTCGGCGGTCGCGGTGCTTTGGCAAGGCCTGCCGGCCCTGCTCGCCTGAGCCGGCTTCGGCCTCATTCGAGAGGCGGAAGATGTTCGATTGAGAGGTGGAGGCCCGAGCCGGAATCGAACCGGCGTGCAAGGATTTGCAGTCCTCTGCGTAACCACTCCGCCATCGGGCCGAGGGCGCCGAAATGGGCGGCTGCGGCCCTGGTGTCAATGGCCCCTCAGCGGCGTTTCGTGCCGCCGGCGCCGCCGGCCTGTTCCGGCTCGGCGTCGGATCGCTCGCCTCGGGCCCGGTCGCCGGGGGACGGGTCCTGCCCCTTTTGCCGAACATTGCCGCCGATCCTGAATTCCCGGTCGTCGCGCTCCTCGTCGCCGGTTCGCTGCTTGTTGATCCTGTCCTGGTCGTCCACCTGAGCCTCCATCGTCCGAACATGAACCAATGAGCCGCCAATTGGTTCGGCTGGTACAGCGGGGAGTGGCGCGTGGGGCGAACTTGTCTAAGCTAGGCCGATGAGCGACGCCTTCCTCAGTTCGGCGATCATGCTGCTGGCGCTCGCCTTGTTCATCAGCGACCGGATCCGTCCCGACGCCGTCGCCCTTCTCATCCTTCTCCTCGCCTGGGTCATCGGCCTGCTCTCGCTCGAGGAGGCGCTGGCGGGATTCGGGTCGCCGGCGGTGGCGATCGTCGCCGCGGTCCTCGTCGTCGGACGGGCGGTCGAATATACCGGTGCCGCCCAGGCGATGACCGGCCTGTTCGTGCCGCGGGTGCGCTTCGCCTCGATCAGGATCGGCGGCGTCCTGCTGATGGGCGCGGCCTTGTCCGCCTTCATGAACAATATCGCCGCGCTGGCGATCACGATGCCGATCGCCCTCACCGTCGCCCGCGAGCACAAGCTGCCGAATGGCGCGGTCCTGATGCCACTCGCCTTTGCCACCATCCTCGGCGGAATGACCACCCTGATCGGCACCCCGGCCAATCTGATCATTTCCTCGGTCCGGGAGGATCGGGTGGGGGAGCCGTTCGGGATGTTCGACATGACGGCGGTCGGCGGCTCGCTCGCGCTCGTCGGTCTTTTCTACCTGATGACGATCGGCTGGCGGCTCGCGCCGCATCGAAGCAATGGCGAGGAGCCGGAAGGCGGCAATCGGGTCCTCACTTTCGAGCTCGGACTGCCGATGGGCGCGATCCAGGGGCGGTTTCGGCTCGATTCGGTGCGCCGCTCGCTTCGCGAGGCGGGCGGAGTCCTGCTCGCGGTGCTCCGCAACGGCCAGCGCGCGAGGATCGAGGGCGACGCGCTCCTCTTCCACGACGACTGCCTGCTCGTGATGAGCCGGGATTATCCGTGGGAGGTAGCGAAAGGCGCTGGCCTGTTCAGCGGTCCCGCCGAGGAACGCGAAGGCGCCGTCACCACCCACGTCACCGTCATCCACGGTTCCTCGCTGATCGGCCAGGATTATGGGGCGATCGAGGCGCGCACCAACGGCGCGGTCGAGTTCGTCGCTGCCGGCCCGCGCGCCGCCCGGCTGAAGCGGCCGCTTCAGTCGGACCTGATCGAGGCCGGCGACCAATTGTACCTGCGCGGCGATCCGGACGCGATGGCCGAGCTGGTTCGGCACGCCCGGCTGCTCGAGGTGGAGAGCGAGGCGCCCCCGGTTCGGGCGGGTCGTCCAGCGCTGATGGTGATCGGAATCTACGCCTTCGCCGTTCTTCTGTCCTCCGTCTTCGGAGTCGCCACCACCGCCAGCTTCATCGCCGCCGCACTGGCGATCTGCCTGCTCCGACTAATCCCGGCCGACGAGGCCTATCGCGCGATCGACATCCCCGTCCTGATCCTTCTGGCCGGAATGATCCCCGTCGGACGAGCATTCGACGAAGCGGGAGGAAGCGAGGCGATCGCCGGCGCGCTCGGCTGGCTCCTTTCCGGAGCGCCGCTGTTCGTCATGCTGGCCGTGATCGTCGGCGCGACGATGCTCCTCACCGTCTTTCTCAACAATGTCGCGACCGCTTTGGTGATGGCCCAGGTGGGGGTCGAGGCGGCGACCGCGCTCGGAATCAATCCGGACGCGGCCTTGCTCGCCGTCCTGGTGGGATCGTCCTGCGATTTCCTGACCCCGATCGGCCACCACAACAACATGCTGGTGATGCGGCCGGGCAATTACCGATTCTCCGATTACCCCAAGGTCGGCTTGCCGCTTTCGATCCTCGCCATCTTCGTCACCGCCTTCGTGCTGAGCCGGGCCTATGGCTGACGCGCTCGGGCTGGCTCGTCGGGCGGTCCGCCCGCTGCTCGATTTCGCGCTTCCGCCCCGCTGTCCCGGTTGCGGCGCGATCACGGACCGGCCTCACCTTTTCTGCTTTCAGTGCTGGTCCGGCCTGAACTTCCTTGGCTCACCCTGCTGCCGGCGTTGCTCGCTTCCGTTCGAATATGAGTCCGGCGAAGAGGCGCTCTGCGGCGCCTGCAGCGCCGATCCGCCGCATTATGACCGGCTCCGCGCGGCGGTCGCCTATGGCGAAGTCTCGCGCAAGGTGGCGCTGAGGCTCAAATATGGCGGAAGGCCCGGCCACGCCGAGACGCTCGCCCGACTGATGCAGCGCCACCTCGACCAGCAAGACGCCATTTTGGCTCCGGTGCCGCTCCACCGCTGGCGGATCTGGAAGCGGGGCTACAACCAGGCCGCCCTGATCGCCGGCGCACTCTCGCGTCGTTGTGGACTGGAATCGCGGCTCGACCTTCTCGAGCGGGTCAAGGCGACCCCAGCGCTCAGGGGCAAGAATCCAAGAGAGCGAAGGGAAGCGGTAGCCGGCGCATTCCGGATCGCGGAGCGCCACAGGCAGATCGTCCCGAATCGTTCCTTCGTCATCGTCGACGACGTCTATACGAGCGGCGCGACCGCCAATGCCTGCGCCCGGATTCTCAAGCGCGCCGGCGCGGCCCGGGTCGAGATCCTGTGCTGGGCCCGAGTCCTTCGCTCAAGCGATTGACAAGACAGGCGGGCCTGCTCACTTCCTCCTCAGGAAGGATCGTCATGGCGCGCATCGAAATCTACTCCAAAGCCTTCTGCTCCTATTGCACCCGAGCCAAGCAGCTGCTCGCCGCGAAGGGCGTCGATTTTGAGGAATATGACATCACCATGGGCGGTCCGAGGCGTTCGGAAATGATCCAGCGCGCCAACGGCCGGACGACCGTGCCCCAGATCTTCATCGACGACCGCCATATCGGTGGCTCCGACGATCTCTATGCGCTGGATCGCGAGGGCCGGCTGGAGCCGCTGCTGAAGGCCGGATGAGGATCGCCCTCTACCAGGCGCGGACCGGGATCGATCCCGTCGCCAATGCCGAGGCGCTGGTCGCGCGAGTGGGGGAAGCGGCGGCCGGCGGTGCGGCGATGCTGTTCACTCCGGAGATGAGCGGGCTGCTCGATCGCGACCGCGAGCGGGCCGCGTCGCACCTCAGAGCGGATGGCGACGACGAGGTGCTTCGCCGGGTCCGCGAGGCCGCTGCGGCAAAAAGGATCTGGGTTCATCTCGGCTCGCTCGCTCTTCGCAGCGACGGCGACAAGCTGGTCAACCGGGGCTTCGTCATAGACGACCAGGGCGAGATTCGCGCCCGCTACGACAAGATGCATCTGTTCGACGTCGATCTTCCCACCGGCGAGAGCTGGCGGGAATCGGCCTCCTATCGCGGCGGCGAGCGGCCAGTGCTCGTCGATACGCCGCTCGGGCTGCTCGGCCTGTCGATCTGCTACGATCTCCGCTTTGCCGGGCTCTACGCCAGCCTCAGTGACCATGGCGCCCGCCTGTTCAGCATCCCGGCGGCCTTCACCGTGCCGACCGGGCAGGCGCACTGGCACGTCCTGCTTCGTGCCCGGGCGATCGAGGCCGCTGCGTTCGTCATCGCCGCCGCCCAGGTCGGCCGGCACGAGGACGAGCGGGAGACGTACGGCCATTCCCTCGTCGTCGATCCGTGGGGGCGGGTGATTCTGGACATGGGCGGCGACGAACCCGGACTTGGCTTCGCCGAGCTCGACCTGGCGAGCGTCGAGGAAGTGCGTAACCGGCTTCCGGCGCTCCGCCACCGGCGGCCCATCCCCGAGCCGGAGCGGGCGGGATGAGCCCGCAATGATCATTTTCGATCTGAAGTGCAGCCCTCAAGGCCATGTTTTCGAAGCCTGGTTCGGCTCGTCGGACGATTATGGGTCGCAGCAGGCGAGGGGGCTCGTGACCTGTCCGATGTGCAACTCGGCAGAGGTCGAGAAGGCGCCGATGGCGCCTCGGGTGGGCGCCAAGGGCAATCAGATCGCGACAGAATCGGATCGCCCTTCCACCGATCAGGACGGCGCCAAGGCGATGTTGGCGGCGCTGGCGTCGGCGCAGCGGGAGCTCCTTCGCAAGAGCGACTTCGTCGGCGACAGCTTCCCGGACGAAGCGCGAGCGATCCATCTCGGCGAAGCAGAGGCGCGGGCAATCCATGGCCGAGCCAGCCGAACCGAGGCGGAGAAGCTCGCCGAGGAAGGGATTGAAGTGGCGCCCTTGCCCTTTCCTGTGATCGAACCGGGCGCGGAGAATTGACCCGAACCGCCTGTCCTCCTACCTCGGCAGCCGGTCGGCCCCGTAGCTCAGCAGGATAGAGCGACTGATTCCTAATCAGTAGGCCACAGGTTCGAATCCTGTCGGGGTCACCATCCATGCTCAGAAATTGGCGAGAGTTTCGCTCCGCCGGTGCAGCGTGTATCGAGCCGTCATGAACGATACACCCGACGACGGCGACCTGGTTTCCGCTTCACCCAAAGT
>CBIGXQ010000014.1:0-27548 GCA_966193865.1 uncultured Sphingosinicella sp.
CCTATATGGCGCACGTCATGGCCTATGCGGAGGAGGCGGTCCGAAGGCTGGTCGGCCGGCTCGAGGATGGCAGCTTCCGCTACGAGCTCGACAATGGCGCCATCATCTGCGTGTCGATCCGGGTCGACCGGGAATCCCGCTCCGCCGTCGTCGACTTCACCGGCACCAGCGAACAGCAGCCGAACAATTTCAACGCGCCTTATTCGATCTGCCGCGCCGCCACCCTTTACGTCTTCCGGACCCTGGTCGACGATCCGATCCCGCTGAACGACGGCTGCATGCGGCCGATCACCCTTCGGGTGCCCGAAGGCTCGATGCTCAACCCGCTTTATCCGGCCGCCGTCGTGGCCGGCAATGTCGAGACCAGCCAGGCGATCACCGACTGCCTGTTCGCCGCCACCAGGGCGCTGGCGCCGAGCCAGGGGACGATGAACAATTTCACTTTCGGCAATGACCGCCATCAATATTATGAGACGATCGCCGGGGGCGCCGGGGCCGGGCCGGATTTCGACGGAGCGAGCGCGGTCCAGACCCACATGACCAACAGCCGCCTCACCGATCCCGAGATCCTCGAGACCCGCTATCCGGTGCTCCTGGAGCGGTTCGCGATCCGCCGCGGCTCGGGCGGGGAGGGCGCCCATCGCGGCGGCGACGGAGTCGAACGGCAGATCCGGTTCCTCGAGCCGATGGACGCCGGCATCCTGTCCAACCGCCGCCGGGTGCCGCCGCGCGGGATCGAGGGCGGCGGCGATGCCAAGGCGGGTGTGAACAGGGTGATCCGCGCCGACGGCCGCGAAGAGCGACTCACCGCCACCGCCTCGACCCGGATGGATGTGGGTGACCGCTTCGTCATCGAGACTCCCGGCGGCGGAGGCTATGGCCGGCGATGAGCTATTTGCCCCTGCTCGGACTTCTGGTCCTCGTTCTCGGCTTCGCGCTCCGCTTCAACCCGATGCTGGTGGTGCCGGTCGCCGCGCTCACCACCGGCTTGCTCGCCGGGCTCGACCCGATCGACGTCATCGCCCGGCTCGGCAAGGCGTTCAACGATTCCCGGATCATCATCATCCCGTGGGTCGTTCTGCCGGTGATCGGCCTGCTCGAGCGCTACGGGCTTCAGCAGCGGGCCCGGGCGGTGATCTCCGGCTTCAGGGCGGCGACCGCCGGCCGGCTGCTCATCCTCTATCTCCTCTACCGTCAGCTCATCTCCGCTATCGGCCTTCATTCGACCGCCGGTCATCCGCAGACGGTCCGGCCACTGGTCGCGCCGATGGCGGTCGCCGCGGCGGAGGGCGAATCCGGGCTCGACGAGGAAACCAGCGACGAAGTCCGGGCCTATGCCGCCGCCACCGACAATGTCGGCCTCTTCTTCGGCGAGGACATCTTCTTCGCGATCGGGTCGATCGTGCTGATCCAGCAGGTGCTCGAAGGCTATGACATCCTGCTCTCCCCGCTCGAGCTGGCGGTGTGGGCGATCCCGACCGCGATCGCCGCCTTCATCATCCACTCGACCCGGCTGATGCTTCTCGATCGTTCGCTCGCCCGGCGAAGAGTGGCGGGACGGCCATGATCACCGTCCAGCACGTCTTCTGTCTCGTCGGCGCCCTGTTCGCGGCCTGGGCCCTGCTCAGCCTGTTCGACCGCTCCAATCCCCGCCGCGTCGGCAACTTTGCCTTCTGGGGACTGGTCGCCCTCAGCCTGATTGCCGGCCACCGGCTCGGCGACGTCGCCAACGGCGTGCTGGTGCTCGGCCTTGCCGGCCTGGCCTCGTTGAAGCTGATTGGCCGAGGCTCGCCGTCGACGAGCGAGGCGGAACGCTCCGCGGCCGGCGAGCGCCACGGCAACCGGCTGTTCCTGCCGATCCTCGTCGTTCTTCTGACAGCGGTGATCGGCACCTTGCTCTATCTCTACACGCCGCTTCGCGAGACCGGCCTATTGGAGCCGGGCCGGGAGACGTTCATCCTTCTGTGCCTCGGTGTCCTCCTGGCGATCGCGCTCATCTTCGTCTGGCTGAGGCCGCCCGTGCTTGCGCCGCTCGACGAAGGGCGGCGGCTGATCGACGCCGTCGGCTGGGCGGCGATCCTGCCGCTCATGCTGGCGGCGCTTGGGCTGGTGCTTCGCGATACCGGCGTCGGCGAGACGATCGGCACTTTGACGCTGGCGATCATCCCGGAAGGAACGATCCTTCCCGCGGTCATCGCCTTCGGGCTGGGAATGGCCCTGCTCACCATCCTGACCGGCAACGCCTTCGCCGCTTTCCCGGTGATGGCGACGGCAATCGGCGTTCCGGTGCTCATCATCGGCTATGGCGGCGATCCAGCCGTGGTCGGCGCGATCGGCATGCTCGCCGGCTTCTGCGGCACATTGATGACGCCGATGGCGGCCAACTTCAATCTCGTGCCCGCGGCCCTGCTCGAGCTGAAGGACGAATATGGAGTGATCAAGGTCCAGATCGGCACCGCCATCCCGCTCCTGATCGTCAACATCCTCCTCATCTACTTCCTCGCCTTCTGAACTCGTCCGAGGGACCTTGAATGACCCACCGACTCACCGCCGAGACCGCCAACCGCTTCGCCGAAATCGCGCTCGGCCATGTGACGAAGGAATTTCCGCACAAGCTCGATCACGTGCTTGAAGGGCCGGAGGACGCGCTGCCGCCACGCGAGCTCCACCCGATCTTCTTCGGCAGCTTCGACTGGCACAGCTGCGTCCATGGCTATTGGCTGCTCCTTCGACTTCGGCGGCTTTTCCCGGACCTGCCCTCGGCCGCGCGAATCGAGGCTTTGCTCGACGAGATGCTGACCGCCGACAAGGCGCAGGGGGAGCTCTCCTATCTCGACCGCGCCTATAGCGGCGGCTTCGAGCGGCCTTATGGCTGGGCCTGGCTGCTCGCGCTCCACGCAGAAGCACAGCGCCATTCCGATCCCTGGGCGGACCATCTCGCGCCGCTCGCTTCGGCTTTCGCGGAGCGGTTCCGATCCTATCTGCCGCGCCTCACCTATCCGATCCGGGTCGGCACCCATTTCAACACCGCTTTCGCGATGATCCTCGCGCTCGACTGGGCAGAGGCGAACGACCAGGATCTGGCCGTTCTGATCCGAGAGCGATCGGCGACCTATTATGGCGGCGATCGGGACTGCCAGGCGTGGGAACCGGGCGGCGACGAGTTCCTGTCCTCGGCGCTCACCGAGGCGCTGTGCATGCGCCGGACCCAATGCGATCGCTTTGCCGGCTGGTTCGGATCCTTCCTTCCTCGGCTGGCGGAAGGGCAGCCGCGGAGCCTGTTCGAACCCGCCTTCGTCTCGGACCGGTCGGATGGAAAGATCGTTCATCTCGACGGCACCAATCTCAGCCGTGCCTGGTGCTGGCGGGGCATTGCCGACGCGCTCGAGCCGGAGCTTGCGGATCTGGCGCGGCGGACCGCGGACGCGCATCTCGACTCCAGCCTGCCTCATGTCGCGGGCGATTATATGGGCGAACATTGGCTCGCCACCTTCGCTCTCCTGGCGCTCGAACAGGAAATCTGAGCGCGCCCGGCGCCGCGGAACAAAGCTGTCGGTATGGTTTACAAATCCTTACCGCGTTAACCTTCGGACCGGCGCATTTCCGCCGCTGGCCCGGTTCTTGCCTTCTTCGGGCCATGTGGAATCGAATCGGACGCCTGTTCATCGTCAAGACCCGCTGGGAGGCCATGGCGATCATCTACGCCCTCGCTCTCGGCGCGATCGAACGGGGCGAGCATTATCTCCAGCAATATCCGGGCACCGGCGGCTGGCTGCTCTTCTTCGCCTGCACCGGCGCCGTCTTCCTGGCCGGTGCGCGGCTGATGGAGACCACGCGCAAGGACGGCGGCCAGCGGCGCCGGCGGAGCGACATCGGAACAGCCTGAGCGATCCGTCGGTTGAGGCTGGTGACCGCAGGAGCGAGACCATGGCCGACCGCAACAACGACCAGTCGAAAGTAGAACGCGACACCGGAACCCGGGGCGCAGGCCAGTCGGGGGGCGGCGCCTATCCCAATCCCCACGACGGCAAGAAGGGAAAGTCGGACGGCTTCTTCGGCCATGGCGGCCAATCGGACATGGAGTATCACGGCAGCGGCCGGCTCGGCGACCGCAAGACCGGCGACAATGCCAATGCGCCGGCCGGCAAATCTCGCAAGGGCTGACGATCCTTCCCAACTATTGGTGATTTTTCCCAGTCGCAGCCGCGTGATCTCCCCGGTCTGCTGACGAAGCGCGCGGCGAAAACGGCGGATTTTCGCCAAAAATCCCAATTGGCACGACCCTTGTAAACCTTGGTGGGCATGAAAGTTCACAAGGTTCAAGGGAGCAAGCAAATGGTCAACTTCACCAACTTCAATCGCATCGCCACCGCCGCGGTCGGCGCCCTCGTCATTTCCACCGCCTGCATCGCCGCCGCCACCGGCCCCGCTTATGCGGTCGAGACGGAGACGGCCGGCTACGCCGCCGCGGACATCCAGGTTCCGGTGCAGGCGCAAGCCTGAACCGAGGTGCCGGCCGGAGAGCTCGCTAACCCCTGTGCCTCTCCGGCCGTCGCCAACTTCTTAGTCCATCGGAGCCCCGTCTAATGAGCATCTTCTCCCGCACCCGCGACATCATCGCCGCCAACGTCATCGATCTTGTCGATCGGTCGGACGACCCGGCCAAGACGATCCGGGTGATCATCCTCGAGATGGAAGAGACTTTGGTCGAGGTGAGGGCATCGGCGGCAAGGTCGATCGCCGACATGAAGGAGCGAAGCCGCCAGGTGGCTCAGCTTCGCGAGCTCCAGGACAGCTGGACCGACCGAGCCGAGCTCGCGCTCAGCAAGGGCCGCGACGATCTTGCCCGAGCCGCCCTGATCGAACGGGAGAAGCTCAGCGCTTTGGCCGAAGAGCTTCGCGACGAGATCTCCGAGATCGACTCCGGGCTCCGCGCTTCCGAGGCGGACATCGCCAAGCTCCAGGCGAAGCTGCGCGAGGCGCGCAACCGCCAGAACGCGATCGCCGCCCGGATCGAGACCGCCCACAACAAGGCGCGGCTCCGCGAACTCTATGCCGGGCAACGGGTCGAGGAGGCTTTCTCCAACTTCACCTTGCTCGAGCGCCAGGCCGATCTCGCCGAAGGTCATGCCGAGGCGCTGATGCTGGCGGCTCCGGCAAGGAGCCTCGAGGACGAGATTGCCGAGCTGAAGGTCAATGAGAAGGTCGAGGCCGAGCTCGCGGCGATGAAGGCGGCCCGGAGGGAAGCGGCATGACCGTGGAGATTGACGGCGTCGACGTCGTGGCGATGGCCGAAGCGGCGGCCCTGATCGGCGGCATCATCGCGATGCTGGTGATCGGCCTGCTGGTCTATTTGCTCGTCCGGCCGCCACGGCACGTCCGCGAAGCCAGGCGGCGCCCGCTGGAGCTCGAGGAAAGCGAAGCGGAGCAGCTGCTCGACCTGATGAGCCGGATGGAATCGCGGCTTGAAGTGCTCGAGCGGGCGCTCGCCGACGAATCGCGACCTGCCGGCCAGGCAGAGGAACAGGGAATATTGGAATCGGCCCAGGTCGGCCGGGAAACAGGGAGGACGGAATGAGCGTGCGTGGCAGAAGGTTCGAGACCGACCGGAGCGATGGCAAGATCCTCGGTGTCTGCGCGGGGATCGCCAAATCCACCGGGCTCGACGTGACGATCGTCAGGGTCGGAGCCGTGGTGCTCGCTCTTGCGGTGTCGGTGCCCTGGATGCTGGTCGCCTATTGCGCGGCCGCCTTTTTCGGCCGTCCGCGCCGCCAGGCCGCCTACGTCCCGGGCCGAATCGAAGGCCGGGAGGAATCGCGCGAACGGATGCGCTCGCTCGATCTCAGGATGCAGGCGATCGAGACCTATGTGACGAGCTCGAACAGCCGTCTCGCCCGCGAGATCGAAGAGCTTCGCTAGCAGCAGGAACTGGGAGGAAGACATGAGCCAATCGATGACCCTGGTAGCGATGGCGAGCTTCGGCCTCGCCGCGCTGACGATCCTGGCCCTGGCCGGTCTGAAGGCCTGGCACGGATGGCTTGAAGTGAAGCGGCTCGAGCTGGCGGGTCATCGCCACGTCGAACCGCGAAGCCAGGCCATGGACATGATCGAGATGGCGGATCTCAAGGAACGGATCCGCAAGCTCGAGAATATCGCCGCCTGCATCGATCTCTAGCCGACGGTCCGGCGCCCGCGGGCCCGGACGACCAAAGGGGTGACGGATGCAGGACTGGGTGGTTCGGCTGATCGACTGGGGCGGCTATGCCGGGGTCTTCCTGCTGTCGCTGATCGAGACGATCGTCCTGCCCTTGCCATCCGAACTGATCCTGCCGATCGCCGGGATGCGCGCGGCGAACGGGCCGCTGGCCCTGGCCGGAGTCATCGCTGCCGCCACCGCCGGATCGATGACTGGAAACATGATGTGGTATTGGGCGGCGCGTTCGATCGGCCTCGACCGGCTCCGGCGCTTCATCGACCGGCACGGCCGCTGGGTCGCGATCGACTGGCACGACGTCGATCGGGTCGCTCGCCTGTTTCAGCGTTTCGGTCCGGCGATCGTGTTCAGCGGCCGGCTGGTCCCCGGAGTCCGGACCTTCGTGTCGATCCCGGCCGGCCTGGTGCTGATGCCCGCTCTTCGCTTCGCCTTGTGGTCGACGATCGGGACAATGCTGTTCGCCGCGGCCTTTGCCACCGCCGGCTTTGCCGCCGGAAGCACTCTCAGCTGGATCGAGGACTTTGCCGGCCCGGCCTCTTCGGCCGTCGTCGGAGCGATCGTCCTTCTCTATTTGTGGCGGCAGCTCACCTGGCGCCGCCGGGCCCTCGTCAGGCCGCCGGGCGAGCTTCGCTGATCTTCACGCGCCGGGTCTCGCCGGCCTCGCCGATCAGCCAGAGATCGCCGAAATCCTCATGCACCAGAGGCCCCGGCCGGGTTCCGCCGAGCTGCTCGACGATGTCCGGAACGGTGTTGCTGTGGCCGACGATCAGCGCCGGCAGCGGCCCGGAACGCACCCTCGCGATCAGGCCAGGCGTGTCCGCCGGGTCGTAGACGATCGGGGTCAGCCCAAGCCTGGCGGCGATCGGCGCCGCCGTCTGGGCGGTGCGCTTGAAGCCGCTCACATAGATGGCCAGCGGCGGCCGTTCGCCGAGCCGTTCGGCGAGCAGCGCCGCCTGCCTCTGGCCTTCGGCGGTCAGGTCCGGATCGCGTTCGCCGGCCGGCGTGTGGAGATGGCGGACGACGTAATACAGCTCCGAAGGCGCTGTTTCGATCGTCGTGGCGCAGGCGGACAGTGCGACCAGCATGGCCGAAAGAAGACCCAACAGCCTCATCGCTGGTACCTTTCACAAGGGGTGCACGCGGCCGAAAAATCTACTAACGGCATCGCGAACCGCAAGAAATGAAGGCAGAGGATGGCCGATAGTCTCGAGCGCCGCAACCGGCCGGCGCTCTCACTCCATGTCCCTGAGCCCGACGCCCGTCCGGGCGACGAAGTCGATTTCAGCGCGATCGAGATTCCGGCCGCGGGAAGCGTCGGCCGGCCCGACGTCGCCGCCGCCGCCGCCGACACTCATCCCCTGTGCTTCACCCTCGTCCGGGTGCTCGACGAGGAGGGGCAGGCGGTCGGCCCCTGGGATCCTAAGCTCGATCCGGAGACGCTTCGGCGGATGCTTCGCGACATGCTGATGGTCCGGGTCTTCGACGAGCGCATGTTCCGCGCCCAGCGCCAGGGCAAGACCAGCTTCTACATGAAGGCCCTGGGCGAGGAGGCGGTGGCCGTGGCCGCCGCTCACGCCCTCGACCGTGAGGACATGTGCTTCCCGACCTATCGTCAGCAGGGGCTGCTCATCGCGCGCGATTATCCGCTCGTCGAGATGATGTGCCAGATCTACTCGAACCAGGGCGACAAGCTCAAAGGGCGGCAGCTGCCGATCATGTATTCGGACCGGGAAAGGGGCTTCTTCTCCATCTCGGGCAACCTCGCCACCCAATATCCGCAGGCCGTGGGCTGGGCGATGGCGAGCGCGATCAAGGGGGACAGCCGGATCGCCGCCGCCTGGATCGGCGACGGCGCCACCGCGGAAGGCGATTTCCACAACGCCGTCACCTTCGCCGGAGTCTATCGCGCCCCGGTGATCCTCAACGTCGTCAACAATCAATGGGCGATCTCGACCTTCTCCGGGATCGCCGGGGCGGAGCTCACCACTTTCGCCGCCCGAGCGGTCGGTTATGGCATTGCCGGCCTGCGGGTCGACGGCAATGACGCGCTCGCCGTCTATGCCGCGACCCGGTGGGCGGCGGACCGTGCCCGCGCCAATCTCGGGCCGACCTTGATCGAGACCTTCACCTATCGGGTCGAAGGCCATTCCACCTCGGACGATCCCACCGCCTATCGGCCTCAGGGCGCCGGCGCGAAATGGCCGCTGGGCGACCCGATCGAGCGGCTGAAGCGGCATCTGATCAAGCTCGGCGAATGGGACGAGGAGCGCCACGGCCAGCTCCAGGAAGAGCTCTCCGCCGAGGTCAGGTCGGCGCAAAAGGAGGCCGAGAAGAAGGGAACTCTCGGCAACGGCCATTTCGAGGACGTGGATTCGATGTTCGCCGACGTCTTCGAGGAAGTGCCCTGGCATCTCGCCGAGCAGCGCGAGGCCGCCCGCGCCGAGATGGAGGCGCGCCGCAAATGACCGTCATGAACATGATCGAGGCGCTCAACGACGCCCATGACGTGATGATGGCGCGCGACGACGGCATCGTCGTGATGGGCGAGGATGTCGGCTATTTCGGCGGGGTCTTCCGGGTCACCGCCGGGCTTCAGGCAAAATATGGCCGGAGCCGGGTGTTCGACGCGCCGATCGCCGAGGGCGGGATCGTCGCCGCCGGGATCGGCATGGCGCTGTACGGCCTGAGGCCGGTCGCCGAGATCCAGTTCGCCGACTACATCTTCCCCGGCTTCGACCAGATCTTCTCCGAGGCCGGCCGGATCCGCTACCGCACCGCCGGCGAATGGTCGGTGCCGATGGTAATCCGATCGCCTTATGGCGGCGGAATCTTCGGCGGCCAGACCCACAGCCAGTCGCCCGAGGCCTTCTTCGCCCACATGCCGGGGATCAAGACGGTGATTCCGTCCAACCCTCACGACGCCAAGGGGCTATTGATCGCCGCGATCGAGGATCCGGACCCGGTGCTCTTCTTCGAGCCCAAGAGGATCTACAACGGACCGTTCGACGGCTTTTACGAACGGCCGGTGACGCCCTGGGCCAAGCATAAGCAGGCGGAAGTGCCCGAAGGCCATTATGTCGTCCCGCTCGGCAAGGCGGCGATCGCCCGATCGGGCGAGGCGGTGACCATCCTCGCCTACGGGACGATGGTCCATGTCGCGCTCGCCACCGCCGAAGCGGAAGGGATCGACGCCGAGGTGATCGATCTTCGGACGATCGTCCCGCTCGACATCGAGACGATCGAGGAATCGGTGAAGAAGACCGGCCGCTGCGTCGTCCTTCACGAGGCGACCCGGACGGCCGGCTTCGGCGGCGAGCTCGCGGCCCTCGTCCAGGAGCGCTGCTTCTATCATCTCGAGGCGCCGGTCCAGCGAGTGACCGGCTACGACACGCCTTATCCGCATTCGATGGAATGGACCTATTTCCCGGGGCCGGCGCGGCTTGCACGCGCGCTCAAGGCCGTACTGGAGGACTGACCGCAAATGGCGCGCTACGAATTCAAGCTTCCCGACATCGGCGAAGGCATTGCCGAGGCCGAGATCGTCGCCTGGCACGTCAAGGTCGGCGATCAGGTCGCGGAGGACCAGCAGATCGCCGACATGATGACGGACAAGGCGACGGTGGAGATGGAATCGCCGGTCGCCGGCAAGGTCCTCGAAATTGCCGGCGAGGTCGGCGACCAGATCCCGATCGGAAGCGTCCTCATCGTGATCGAGACCGAAGGCGCGGCTCCGGCCGAGGCCCAGCCGGAAGAGCCGATCGCCGACGGCATGGCCGAAATCCCCGAGGCGCTCGAGGAGGTCGTCCCCAGCGCCGAGTCCAGGCCGGCCCCTGAGCCTGTTTCCGTTCGTGACGCGCCTGCCGAGCCGGCGAAGGTCGAGTCTCCGCGGCCGACGCCTTCGCCGAAGCCGGAATCGAAGGCGCTCGCCTCGCCGGCGGTTCGGCAGCGGGCCCGCGATCTCGGGATCGACCTGGCGCAGGTGCGCCATGCAGGCGACCGGATCCGTCACGCCGATCTCGATTCCTATCTTCTTTACCATGGCGGCGGTGCCTCGCGGCCCGCTTCTCCGCGGCGGGACGAGGAGGTGAAGGTGGTCGGCCTGCGCCGCCGGATTGCCGAGAACATGCAGGAGGCGAAGCGCCGGATCCCGCACTTCACCTATGTCGACGAAGTCGACGTCACCGCGCTCGAGCAGACGCGGGCGATGATGAACTCGGACCGCGGCGACCAGCCCAAGCTCACCTTGCTGCCGTTCCTGATCAGCGCGATGTGCCGGGTGCTGCCCGATTACCCGCAGATCAACGCCCGATTCGACGACGACGCCGGGATCGTCCTCCGCTCCGGCGCCGTCCACATGGGCATGGCGACCCAGACGGACAACGGCCTTGCCGTGCCCGTCATCCGCAACGCCGAGCGGCACGACGTGTGGGTGCTGGCGGGCGAGATCCTCCGGCTGGCCGAGGCGACCCGCTCGGGCAAGGCGAGCCGCGACGAGCTCAGCGGCTCTACCATCACCATTTCCAGCCTGGGGCCGATGGGCGGGATCGTCTCGACCCCGGTCATCAATCGGCCGGAGGTCGCGATCATCGCCGTCAACAAGGTCAAGGAAATGCCCGTCGTCGCCGACGGCGAGCTCGAGATCCGCAAGATGATGAACCTGTCTCTGTCCTGCGACCATCGGGTCGTCGACGGCTGGGACGCGGCAAGCTTCATCCAGGATTTGAAGAAGCTTCTGGAGAATCCGCTGAGATTGCTGTCGATGCGCTGAGCGGCTCGGTGTCCGCCGGCCGCAGCTTCGGTGCGACCGGGCCGAAGGCCCCTATGCCGCTTCGCTCACGCTTTCGACAAGGCCTTCGAACAGCCGGCGCCCGTCGGTTCGACCATGAGCGGTTTCGACCATCCGCTCGGGGTGGGGCATCATGCCTAGGACGTTGCCGCCCTCGTTGATGATCCCGGCGATGTTGCGCGCCGAGCCGTTGCATTCGTCGAGATAGCGGAAGGCGATCCGTCCTTCGCCTTCCAGCCGATCGAGCGTTTCCTGATCCGCTTGGTAATTGCCGTCATGATGAGCGACGGGGATGATGATCTCCTCGCCCGAGCCATAGCGGCTGGTGAAGGCGGACTGGCTGTTCTCGACCTTGAGCGGAACGTCGCGGCAGACGAAGTTGATCCCGGCGTTGCGCATCAGCGCCCCCGGCAGAAGGCCCGCCTCGGTGAGGATCTGGAAGCCGTTGCAGACCCCGAGCACCGCGACTCCACGATCGGCGGCGGATTTCACCGCCTGCATGACGGGCGATTGCGCGGCCATGGCTCCGGAGCGGAGATAGTCGCCGTAGGAGAAGCCGCCGGGAATGGCGATGAGGTCGAGACCGCCCGGCAGCTCTTTCGAGCGGTGCCAGACCATTTCAGGGGCCTTGCCGCTGACCAGCCGGATCGCCTCCGCCAGATCGCGGTCGCAATTGGATCCGGGAAAGACGATGACGGCGCTCTTCACGCGGCGACATCCCGTGCGGGCTGCTGCCGTTCGATCCGGAAATTCTCGATCACCATATTGGCGAGAAGCTTTCGGCACATCTCCTCGACGTCCGAATCGCCGACGCTCTCGTCGACGTCGAGCTCGATCAGCTTGCCGGCGCGGACGTCGTTGACTCCGCTGAAGCCCAGCCCTTCGAGGGCATGGTGGATCGCCTTGCCCTGTGGATCGAGGACCCCGTTCTTCAGCGTCACATAGACACTAATTTTCATCCTTCGCTCCGGCTTTCGGAAAACTGCGGCCCATATGGCCTCGGCGCCTTCGCCGCACAAGCGCCGCCATGCCTTGCTGGCCTCGCTTCTCGTCCCTATCTCCAGCCCATGAGCGACATCGCGCTTTCCCCATCCGCCGCGGCGCGGATCGCGTCGATCGCGAAGCGCCAGGGCAAGCCTGCCATCCTCCGACTGGCGGTGGACGGCGGCGGCTGCGCCGGCTTCACCTATCGATTCGGCCTTGCCGACGAGGTCGAGGCGGAAGACGTCCGATCGGAAAGAGACGGGGTGACCCTGGTCGTTGACCCCATCTCCCTCGACCTTCTGCGCGGGTCCACCGTCGATTTCGTCGAGAGCCTCGGCGGCGCCTCCTTCCAGGTGACCAATCCGAACGCCGCCTCGGGCTGCGGCTGCGGCACCAGCTTCAGCATCTAGATCCCGCCGTCTTCAGGGCGAAGCCGGAGCGAACAAGGCGAAGGCGGTGAAGAAGCCGAGGATGATGATCCCGAAGGCGAGCAGCATCATCCCGAAGATCATCAGCGCGTAGCGCGCTGGGTCCTCGCCGCTGCCGAGCCGTCGCGCGTTTGGATCGACCGGTTTCCCGGTGAGTGCCGCCCACCAGCAACGCACTCGAGACTGGGCGAACATCATCAGGGCGCCGGCGACGATCGCGACGGCGGCGAGAAGATCGACGATGATGGTCACCATGCTCGTCTCACGCATTCCCTCGCTCTTCCGCAGCCGCCTTGCGGCTGGATGGACCAAACCCTAAGCCGCTTGGCATGAAGATCGTGTCCTACAATCTCAACGGCATTCGTGCCCGCCTGCCGCGGCTGATCGAATATCTCGACGAGCAGAAGCCCGACGCGCTCTGCCTCCAGGAGGTCAAGTGCGCCGACGAGAGCTTCCCGATCGAGGATCTCCGCGCCGCCGGCTATGACGGGGTATGGCACGGCCAGAAGGGATTCAACGGCGTCGCCATCCTGACTCCCGGCACCGGGCCGAAGCTCCGTCGAACCGGCCTACCCGGCGACCCCGACGATAGTCATAGCCGCTATATCGAGGCTGAGATCGGCGGAGTGATCGTCGCGTCCCTCTATTTGCCCAACGGCAACCCGGTGGGCACCGAGAAGTTCGCCTACAAGCTCGCCTGGATGGACCGGCTTCGAGCCCATGCGCTGGAACTGCTGGCCGAGGAGCGTCCTTTGGTCCTCGCCGGCGACTGGAACGTCATTCCCACCGACGATCCTGACGACGTCTTCTCGGCGCGGGCCATGGCCCATGACGCGCTGATGCAGCCGGAGAGCCGGGCCGCTTATCGACGGATCCTCAATCTCGGCTTCACCGACGCGATCCGCGCCCGCTATCCGGAAGGGGCCGTCTATACCTTCTGGGATTATACCGCCGGCTGCTGGCAGCGCGACGCCGGCTTCCGGATCGACCATCTGCTCCTCTCGCCGCAAGCGGCCGACCGGCTGCTCGATGCCGGAGTCGACAAGGAATATCGCGGCCGCGAAAAGGCGTCCGATCACGCGCCGACCTGGGTCGCGCTGGAGGACTGATCGCAAAGCTGGAGCGAGGTTGGCGCGCGGTGGGGACTCCCAGCTTCCGCGCCTTCAGGCCCTTCGGCATGAAGGGGCGGCAGCAACCCCACATCACGCTCCGGTCGGCATGGGTGCCGGCCCGTGCTACGGCAGGGAGGTTCACCGTGTCACGCGCGCCGGGGGCGACCATAACATGGTTAAGCCGAGTCGCGAACGCACCCCGAGGGACTTGCCGCGAACAGGGCTCCGTCTGGCTCGCCTTTTCACCCGCTGGCGGTCCCCAAAACGCGCCTCACAGCACTTTCTCGTAAATCCGGTAGATCCGGTTGACCTTGCTCTCGATCGCCTTGGCGATGGAGATCATCGGCCCATTGTCGTCCAATACCCAGCCGACTTCCCCCCGCTCGATGCCGTAATGGGCCGTGCCGGCACGGCGGATATTCTCGATCATCATGAAGGCGAGCTGGCTCGCCAGGCGGCTGGAATGGAGTCGCTTGAGAACGCCCATCAACGGCACTCGGCCGCCCTTCGGCCGCATCCGCTTCAGCCGCCACAACAGTTTCGCCCAGCCGAACGGCCAAAGCTCCCCGTCGAGGTCCCTGATGAATTCGTTGATGTCGGGCAGGGCCATCATGAAGGCGACCGGCTCGCCTTCATATTCCGCGATCTGGATCATGTCCTCGAGGACAATCGGCTTCAGCTTCTTGCCGGCATAGGCGATCTCGCTGTCGGTCAAGGGGATGAATCCCCAATTGTCGCTCCAGGCGTCGTTGAGGATGCTGAGGATCAGCGCCGCCTCCGTGTCGAACCGCTTGCGGTCGACGTTTCGGACACGGATCTTCTCGTTCTTCTCGCCCGCCGCGACGATGCGCTGAACGATCGGCGGAAAAGGCTTGGTCGGCAGATCATAGGTGAGCAGATCCTTGACGCCGCTATAGCCGGCCGCTTCGACCCAGCCTTCATAGGCGGCCTGGTGATGCGCCATCATCACCATCGGCGGATGGTCATGGCCTTTGACGAGAAGCCCGGGTTCGTCCCAGATCGACAGCGAGAAGGGCCCCATGGACCGCGACATGCCCTTGCCGCGAAGCCAGGTCTCGGCCGCCGCGAGAAGCGCATGGGCGGTCTTCTCGTCGATCGCCTCGAGCATGCCCCACTGGCCCAGTCCCGGCGCCATATGCTCGAGCACGAGCTGGTCGATCTGGGCCGAGATCCGACCGACCGGTACATCGTCATGGACGGCGAGGAAGAGCGCCGCCTCGGCATGTTCGAACCAGGGATTCTCCCCGGGAGTGATCAGCCCGCGCACCTCATCCTTGAGCGGCGGCACCCAGTTGGGATCGTCGCGATTGAGGCGGTAGGCGAGCTCGACGAACGCTTTTCGATCGGCCTTGGTCAGGACCTTGCGGATTTGGACGCTCATGGCCGACGCCTAGCGCGCCGAACGAAGCGAAGTCGAGAGGCAGCCGGAACGCGGCGAGCTAGCGCGTCCGCGCGGGCCTCGCCGCCCGCCCGGCGAGCCATTGATGCTGGCCGGCGATGAGCAGCTCGCCGGAGGCGCCGATGAGGATTCGCGCCGGACCGTTGAACAGTCGCATGAAGTCGTGGAGCCGCCGCGCCAGGGCTCCGGCGCATTCGCCGCTCGGCTCCGGTTCGGCATCGGTGAAGAATTCGAGCTGGCCGTCGCTCCGGCGCCAGATTCCGCCGATCCGTCCGCAGCCAGCCTCGATGTCGAAGCGGTCGGCGCTGAGCGACAATCGAGTCTCCGGCTCGGAATGACGAAGCTGAAGCGGCGCCCCGCCGAGCATCGTCAGCTCGGCCCTGAGCGGCTCACCGTCCCAGAGGCGGGCCTCCGGAGCGTCTTCGGCCGGGCCGTCGCGGCGAAGCCGAAGGCGCCCGGTTTCCGCAACCAGCTCCAGCTCGTCGGGGCCGGCGAGGCCGATGGCTGGAGCGGCGGCGAGGATAGCGGTCACCCTGGCCTCCTGATCGGCGACGATGCCGATGCAGGCCATTTCCGTCTGGATCGGGTGCGGAGAGAAGAATCGGCGGGCGTGGGCGAGATACTGGCCCTGAAACGCATTGCAGCCGGCCGATCCTTCATAGCCGGTCCGGGTGAAGGCGATGCGCGACCCGCTGTTCGGCACTGGCGGAGCGCCGTCGATGGCAAGGATCTGCCAGCTTCCGGCAAGCAGAGCGGAATCGTCGGCCAGGCCCGATCGCGGCCGCTCGCCCACCAGCTTGTGGCCATCACCGGCGATCAAGATCTCGCCGTTCGGACCGGTCGCGAAGGCCGGTTCCGCCGAGAGCAGGGCCGAGATCGCCGAGTCGATCGCCTCGGCCTCCGGGGCGCAGGCGCTGGAGACGTCCGCCGTCCGCGCCACGATCACATTGTCCTGTTGCCGCCATTGACCGCCGGCGCTTCCGCAGGGGCCGGTGAGCGACCAGCGGTCGGCCTCGAACCGAAGCGTTCGAGCCGCGCCCTCGGCGAGGCGTCGTCCGTCGACCTCGTCGATCCTCCAGTGAGTGCCGGCGAGGATCCGGGTGCCGCTCCATTCCGCCGGCGCTGGCACCGGGGACGAGCCGCGATCGCGGCGAAGAAGAAGCGAGCGTCGGCCGTCGCTCAGGATCAGGGTGCCCTCGGCGCCTCGCGAGACGGTCGGCGAAGCGGTGACGAGGCCGATGATCGCGCTTTCCTGACCGCTGAGCGCGCCGCAGCCCATCGCCGTCTGCATCGCCGGGCCGGCATAGAATCGGTCGCCATGGAAGATTCCCAGTCCGCCGAAAGAATTGCAGCCGCTACTTCCGCCATAGCTGCCGGAGGCGAAGACGAGGTGCGGATCGCGCTCGCCCGGCCGATCGCCGGAGATCGCGGCGACGGCTTCACCGTCGATCGAGACGATCTGCCAGCGCCCGTTCAGATCCGCTTCGGACGCGGCGGTCGAGGCGGAGCCGGAGGGCTCGGGCTGGGCCGGCGCCGACGGCGTGCAGGCGGCGAAGGCGAGGAGGCCCGAAGCCAGAAGCGGACGGAAGCGCATTCCGCCATGGCTAGGCTATTGGAAATGAACCGCGATTGTATGCGCCTGGCGCCTGCACAGGCGCCGGGACGCGACGCCTCAGCGGCGGGCGCCCTCGCGCTGCCGGGGATGGCCGGTCGCGACCCCGCCGCTCAGCTGGGCGACGTAAGGATATTCCTTCGCGACCTCGGGCGTGTAGCCGAGGTTGAACACGGTCGGGCTCTTCTCCGGCCGCTCCGGCCGATCGTAATAGGTGGAGAAGACCTTGTCCCAGAAGAAGGTCGTGATCCCGTAATTGCCGTTCTCGTCGTGGAAATGGTGCGCCATGTGGCGCTTCTTCATCTCCGCGATCGCCTTGTTCTTCGGCTTGTAGGCGAGGTGCTGGATGCAGTGGACGAACTCGTAGAAGCAGGTCGTCAGCAATCCCGTGGCCAAGGCGATCGAGGCGGCGCCCAGGGCCGCCTGCGGCCCCCAGAAGCTGCCGATCGCATAGCCGATCGGAATTACCCCGATGGCGATCGTCGGCAGGGTCGTGGGGAGAGCCCCGAACAGGACCTCGAGATGGTTGGGATCCTGGTGGTGATCATAATGGATCCGCTTCCAGGTGCCGGCCATCCACTTGTGCCGCCACATCCAGCGGCTGTGCAGGACGTACCGGTGGATCAGGTACCAGAAGAGCGGATAGACCAAGCTCGCCGCGGCGATGCTGATCAGGGTCGGCGCGAGCGGCGCCGGACGCCAGGCGAAGACTCCGATCGCGGCGACGCTCAGGACCAGATAGGCGATGATCGCCGGATACTGGAAATAGGCGATGACCAGCTCCCGGAACGTCATCTTGTCGAGATGATGCTCGCGCTGCCAGAAGGAAGGGCGCAGGGATGACCGGCTTGAGGTCTGGGCGACTTTCACTGTTTCGATCCTGTGACTGACCCTCTGGGGGCACGGGGCAAACGCCTTTGCCCGTTGATATGTGAGCCGGTCATGAATTTGCAATAAGGCGGATTTGCGGCCTTTTCGCCGGTTTTCGACCCAACCTAGGCGGCTTCGCGCTCACGGATGATGCGGTTGGCCAGCTCCCAATCCTGCATCCGGTCGACGTCGATCGGCCCTTCGGCGAAGGGGATGAGAACCGGCGCGGTGCTCACGCCGACGGTTCGGGACAGGGCCTTGAGCACCGTTTTCAAGGTGAACAGGCGGCTCTTGTAGAGCAGGAAGGCGAACAGGCCGAAGGCGCCGATCAGCCGGCGCGGCTTCTTGCCGAACTGGCCGCCCGAATTGAACACGCGCGGCGCCTCGAGCGACTTGGGCGTGAGCAGGGCGTAGATGTTGCAGCTGGAAAAGGCGCCGTCGCGAAAGCGATGAAAGGCTCGGTTGCCCTCGGGATATTTGGCCAGGATATATTCGGCCGGAGTGAGGCCGAGAGCGCCGTCCTCCTTCACCTCGTCCAGCGCATCGCAGAAATAGCGCACCAGCTCGGGCGTGTGCAGCGCATTGTCGCCGGTCGTGATGACCAGCGGCAGAAGCTCCGGGGTGGCGACCGCGGCGACGCTGCTTCCGATATTCTCACGGCTCGCGACATATTCGATCGTGTCGGCGCCCGGCAGACCGGCAAGGATCTCCTTCGCCTCGGCGATGCTCTCGGGCTCGATCGCGACGATGGTTCGGCCGATCCGGCCGCTCGCCATGACGGCGGACACGACCCGGCGAAGCATCGGCTGACCGGCAATGTCGATGAAGCATTTGTGGCTGACCCCGCCGGCCTGGGCCAGCGGGTCGAGATTGCCGCGGCTGGCGGCAAGCACCAGGCCGGTAAAAGGACCGTCCCCCATCTTTTCCCCTTAGCTTCTGGCGCGACGATTAGGAAGCGAACGGGCCGGCCATGATCGCCATCATCGGCTTAATTGACCGCGATTGTGGCATTTCTGCAAGGGCTTGGCGGAGCTCGGCGAGTCTCGCCGGCGCCAGCAGGCCCTGGCCGCAGCCTTCGAACTTCGCCCAATATTGGTCAAGCGAGAAAGGGGCCGCGAGGCTTCCCACCGGCATCGGCACGGCCGTTTCGACGCGTCGGCCGTCGCTCAGCCGGATCTCCACCCGGGTCGGGAACTCGCCCTCCGCCTTGTCGACCGGGTGTCGGCGGATCCTCGGGTACAGGGCTTCAACCCGGGGGTCGGCGACGGCTTCGTCGGTGAAATCGGCAAGGGTGCAATTGCCGGTGAGGAGGGCGACGGCCACGCCATATTCGAGCGAGAATTTCGCCTGGAGCGCGTCCCTCGGCGTTTCGTACATCAGATTGTTGAGGTGGGAGACGGGCGCCCAGACGTTCACTTCCGCGATGTCCTCGACTCTGAAGCCGTGGCGCTCCTTCAGCTCCAGGACGGCGTCCATCGAACGGTGGGCGCTTCCGCAATTGGGAAATCTCTTCACCCGGAAGCCGCTCGACTGGATGAGGAGCGGGTCGCCGATCTTCGCGGTCTCGAAGCGGAGGGTCTGGCCATGCTCGACATGGGTGAGGCCGTCGCGCAACTGCTCGTAATCGGGGCCGACCATCAGCCGGTTCATTCCGGTCGGGCCATCGAGAGTCTCGAGTCCGGCGTCGATTCCGGCACGGGCGAGTCCGGCGGCCAGGATCCCCGATTTGGCGGCGAGGCCGGCGTGGAGCGGCTTGGTCATTGTCCCGAATTGCGACATGAAGCCGCCGGCCATGCTGGTCGCGATCGAGACCGCGAAAGCGGCCCGGCGGGCGTCGAGCCGAAGCAATCGGGCACAGGCAGCGGCGGCGCCGACCGCCCCGACCGTGGCGGTGGCGTGCCAGCCCCGGTTCCGGTGCACCGGGTTCACCCCCTGGCCGACCCTCCCGAGGATCTGGAGCCCGGCGACATAAGCGTCGAGGCAGTCGCCGCCCGAACTATCTTCCTGCTCGGCCAGAGCGAGGAGGGCAGGGGCGAGGACGGCGGTCGCGTGAGCCTTGGCGGGATCGAAATTGTCGTCGAAATCGAGCGCGTGGGCGGCGGTCCCGTTGACGAGCGCTGCCCAGGGAGCAGCGAGGCTCGTGCCCTGGCCGATCGCGGTGGCGGGCCCCGAACCCCAGCCGGCGACGGTCGCGAAGACGTTGCGGGTGGCGGGCTCGGCGGCGCCGGGAAGGGTGACAGCGATGACGTCGATGAACTGGCGGTGGGCCGATTCCAGCGCCGCTTCGGGCCAGTCGCCGGGCGTTTCGGCGATCCAGCGGCCATAAGCGAGGACGGGATTTTCCGGCATGGGCACTTCTTAGACGAGGCGAAGCCGGCGCGACAGGCCGCCCAGAGCGAGCCGATCCTCGCGGGTGAGGCCGTAGCGAAGGGTGAACCAGCTCGTCACCGCCCAGATGATCATGTCGGAGGCGAAGCGGATCGGGCCGCCGGTGAGATATTCGACGAGGGCCATGGCGCCGAGGCCGCCCAAAGCGATCGCCAGCGCCTGCGCAAGCTTGCGGTCGAACGGCCACAGCCTGTCGCTGACCCTCAGCTCCACGGCGGCCGCATAGGTCGAGACGATGATCGCGGCCGCGACCGCGATCGCCATTCCGAACGCGCCCCCGGTGGGCGTCAGCCACAGAGCGAGCAGGATCCAGAGAACGACGGCGATCAGGCTGTTGAGCAACGGCAAGGCGCGATGGCCGATCATCTCGACGATCGTTCCGGCGGGGCCGACAATGGCCTCGAGCGCGCGCGCGGCGGACAGGATGACGAGGATCGGAAGCGCGGCGGCCGCTTCGCGCCGATAGACGCTGAGGACGTCGGGGCCGGTGAAGATCATCAGCCCCGCCAGCGGCACGACCAGGGCCGTCGAGACCCGGCTTGCGAAATGATAGAGCGGCGCGATCTGGCGGCGATCCGAATGGGCCTGAGCCGAGGACAGCGGCGCAAGCACATATTGAAAGGATTGGCGGACGATATAGGGCACCGTGGAAAGCTTCCGGCCGACCTCGAACAGCCCGGCGGCCGAGGCGCCGGCAGCGCCCGGAAGCATGAAGTTGATCGCCAGCGGCGGAGCGTCGATGAGCATCCGCCGCGCGAGATTGGCGGGGAGGAGCGAGACTCCCGAACCGACCAGCTGCCTGGCCTGAGGCCAGTGCAACGGCGCCCGGGCAAGCAGGCGAAGTTCGTAATAGCGGGCCAGAAGCGGCACGCAGAGCAAGGCGACGAGCAGGAGCGAGCAGAGATGGGCGATCATCAGCCCCTCGCTTCCGAAGCCGAGGAAGAAGAAGCCGAGCGCGAACAGAAGGCGGGCGAGCTGCTCCCACAGGATCCGGATCCGGATCTCAGGACCGAACGCCCGGCGCGCCCGTGCCGCCGACGTCGCCACTTCGATGAAGGTCCACAAGGGCAGCGCCCAGACGAACAGGGCGATGGCGCCGGGCAGGCTCGATCGGTCCTCGGGCGCCACCGAGAACAGGGTTGCGACGGAATCGGCGTTGAGCGCCACCAGCAGGGCGACGACAAGCGACGGGAGGATTGTCACGAGCAGAGCGAGCTTGACCGCGCCATGGACCTGCGTCTCTTCCGATCGGGTCGGGACGATCCGCTGGAGAGCGCTCGTCATCGACAGATCGAGCAGGTTGGTGAGCAGGTTGATCGCTCCCCACAGCACCACGTAGATCCCGTAGGCGGCGAGGCCGAACATCCAGATGTAGAGCGGCTGGGCGAGCGCCTCGATGAAGGCGCCGGCGCGCGACAGGCCGGCGAGGCCCGCGCCGCGCGCCACCTCGCCGCGGGTGACGGCGGGACCCGCCGGATCGGTCGAGTCGCTCACTCCTCGGTCCGGACCAGCACGGCTTCGCCGACGAGGAGGAAGAGCAGGAAAGGTCCCCAGGCGGCGAGGAAGGGCGGGTAGGCGCCGAAATTCCCCATCGCCAAGGCGAAATTGTCGGCGACGAAATACGCGAAACCGAGCGCCATGCCGATCACAGCGCGCATGAACAGCGCCCCGGACCGGGCGATTCCGAAGGCGGCGACCGCCGCGAGCAGCGGCATCAATACCGTCGACAGCGGCCCCGATATCTTGTGCCACAGATTGGCGGTGAGCGAGGCCACCGGCCGGTCCGCCAGCTCGAGCTGGCCGATCGTGTTCCGAAGCGCCCAGAAATCGAGCTCGTTGGGATTGACCTTGGCGAGGGTGAACTGATCCGGACGGATGTCCTCGTGGACGACGACGGATTCCATCCGCGCGAGCTCGCCGGTGTCGACGCTGAACAGGCGGACGTCGCGAAGCTCCCAGCCTTCGGCGACCCGCCGTCCGGTCCGTGCCTCGAGCATCTGTCGCATGGTGCCGCCGGCGCGATCGTAGATCTCGACGCCTTCGAGCCGGAGGCCGGGCCCGCGGCCGATCACCCGGTGGACGTGGATGAGGTCGTCGCCGTGGTGAAGCCAGACATCGTCCTGGACCCCCGTCCGCGGCGGGATCTCGCCATAGTCGACGGCCTCCCAGGCGCCGAGCGCGGCGTTCGCCCGGGTGACCACCCGTTCGTTGAAGACGAAGTGGACGGCGGCGACGGCGATTCCGGCAAGGATCAGGGGCGCGATGATCTGGTGGGCGGAAATGCCCGCCGCCTTCATCGTGATGATCTCGCTATGCTGGTTGAGGGTCGCGAGCGTGATGAGAGTGCCGAGAAGGACCGAAAAGGGCAGGAAGCGGGCGATGAGCTGAGGCACCCGAAGCCCGACATAGCGCCACAATTCGGCGTCGCCATTGCCGGGATGGGCGAGGATGTCGCCGGAATTGCCGAGCAGATCGAGAGTCATCAGGATGATCACCAGCGCGAAGAGCACGGCGAAGCTGCGCAGCAGGAACAGCCGCATCATGTAGCGGGCAATCTGCCGCGACGGGAAGAATTGCAGGTTGATCATGAAGCAGCCGGCAAGACCTTGCGGCGTCGAAAGATCCGTCCGAGCCGCTTGGCGATCCGGTCGAACAGCCGCTCGAGCGCGCCGATCGGCTGTCCGCCCGGCTTCTGGGCGAGGGTCCAGTACATCCAGAAGATCAGCCCTGCGAAGAGGAGGAAGGGCAGCCAGAGCGCGATCAACGGATCGATCCGGCCGAGCGCGCCCATCTGCTCGGCATATTGGTTCACCTTGTGATAGGTGACGACGAGCACGATCGACAGGAAGATGCCGAGGCCGGAGCTGCTCCGCTTCGGCGGTACCGCCAGCGCCACTGCGAGCAGCGGCAGAAGCAGCATCATCACCACCTCGACGAGCCTGAAGTGGAAATTGGCGCGAGTGGCGTTGCGCCGCTCCTCGGGCGTTCGCCGGTCGCTGCCGACCCGGATCAGCTCGGCGAGGTTGAGCTCCTCGGCGCTGTTGCCACGGCGGCGGAACGCCTCGATCGAAGGAAGGCTGATCGGCAGATCGTGCTGGACGAAGCTGAGGACCCGGGGAGTCCTGTAACCCGGCGCATCGTGAACGAGGCGGCCGTTGCGGAGCCGGAACAGGATCGTGTCCGGATCGTCGGTCGCAAGGAAGCTGCCGCGTTCGGCGGTCACGGCGACCGTCCGGCCGCTCCGGCTCTCGGTCCGGAGAAAGACGCCGTGAAGGTCGGTGCCTTCATTCTCGCTTCGTTCGACCCGAAGAGTCATTCCGCGGCCGAGACTGGTGAATTCGCCGACCTTGATCGACGCCCCAAGGGCGCCGGAGCGAAGCTCGAACCGCAGGCCTTCATAGGCATATTGAGCGCGCGGCTGGACGAAGCCGATGATGATCAAATTGGCCGCCAGCAACAGCGCCGTGAACAGATAAGGCACGACAAGAAGCCGGCCATAGCCGAGACCGACCGAGCGCAAAGCGTCCAGCTCGGACGACAGAGCCAGCCGGCGAAAGGCCAGCAGGATCCCGAGCATCAGTCCGATCGGTATCCCCAGGCCGAGATATTCCGGGATCAGGTTGGCGAGCATTCGCCAGACGACGTTGACCGGGCCGCCCTCGCTGACGACGAAGTCGAACAGGCGAAGCATCTTCTCGAGCAGCAGCAACATGGCCGCGAGCGCCAGCGTCGCCATCAGCGGCACCAGTATCAGCCGGGCCTGGTAGCGGTCGATTTGTGTCGCAACTCTCAACTTTTCGACGCTCCATGACCACATTTTGGCCGCAAGCTTGGACGATCTTGCATTCATGGGGGCGTGAGACAATCGCCCGACCCCGGTCGGGTCGGCCTATAGCCTCCAGGAGTTGCGTGGTCATGTCGAAACTGTTCGCCAGAGGAGCGGCTTTCGCTATCGCGGTCGCGGTGGCGCAGCCGAGCTCGGCCCAGGCCGCCCTTGGCCCGGATGCCGCCTCTTGCCGAAGCGGCGCGGGCGGTCCTGCACTCCTCGTCAACGTCAATGGCTTCAAGGCCCGGACCGGCAACATCCGGGTCAATGTCTATGGCGGCGATCCCCAAAAATTCCTCGCCCGCGGCCAATATGTCCGCCAGATCAACGTTCCCGTCACCCGCGCCGGCGCGATGCCGATCTGCGTCGCCGTTCCTCGCTCCGGAAGCTATGCGGTCGCGGTCCGTCACGACGTCGACGGCGACGGCAATGACTGGGGCGACGGTGGCGGCTTTTCGCGCAACCCGCGGCTGTCGCTGACCAACCTCCGGCCCCGTTATCAGAACGTCGCGATCAACGTCGGTCAGGGCGTCCTCGGCCTCAACGTCGTTCTCAACTATCGCTTCGGGCTGTCGGTCCGCCCGGTCACCAGCTGATGAGGAAGGGCTTGCTCTGATGGCGCTGGTCGCGCTCCTTTCCAATCCTCGATCGACCGGCAACCAGTCATTGCTGCCGCGCGTGCGCAGCTTTTGCGCCGCCCATGACGACATCTTCCATTACGAGGTGGAGCATGCCGACCAGATCGGCGCGGCGCTCAAGACGATCGCCCGGGTGAAGCCCAAGGTGCTCGTCATCAACGGCGGCGACGGCACCGTCCAGGCCGCTCTGACCGAGCTCCATCATGGCGGCCAGTTCGGCGGCAGTCCGCCGCCGGTCGCGGTGCTTCCGAACGGCAAGACCAATCTCATCGCTCACGATCTCGGCGCCGAGGGCGATCCGATCGTCGCGCTCGAACGGGTTCTCGAGCTCGCCCGGACCGACATGCGCCCGAACATCGTCCAGCGGGAACTGATCGTCCTCAGCGATGGCGATCCGTCGCGTCGGCCGGTGCTCGGAATGTTCCTGGGCGGTGCCGTTCTCGCCGACACGATGCTCTATTGCCGGCACAAGCTCTATCCGTTCCTGCCGACGGGAATTGCCCATCTCGTGGCCTTGGTCATCGGCCTGCTGTCGATCCTGCTCGGACGCTGGGCGAGATTCCTGCCGCTTACCCCGAAGCCGCTCAAGGTGTCGGTTCTGAAGCAGGGGGTCCTCCAGGGCCCGTTCGCCTTCGTCATGGTGACGACTCTCCAGCGCCTCTTGTTCAGCGGCAACATGCCGGTTGCCGGCCAGCGCAGCGGAGCGATGCAGCTGCTCGTCATCGAGCGGAGCTTCCCGGCGCTGATCAAGGCCCTGGTCGCATCGATCCGCGGCCGGCTCGGCCGCTATCGGATGGACGGCGTCCATCTCCAGCGCGGCGACGAGATCCGGATCGAGGGCGACCATTCTAACGTCATTCTCGACGGCGAGCTGTTCGAGGCCCATTGCGGCCGCCCGATCGTCCTCCGGCCGACGGCGCCGGTGCCCTTCCTCAGGCTTGCCGCCTGAGCTGAGCGCTCCCGCGGGGAAATCCCGCGCGGCTGCCGGTCGTTCCGGCTCTCTATGAAAGCGGTTGGAACCTGGACTGGTCCAGACGGGCCTCTTCGCACCTCTTCGAGCGCCGGAACGGTCTAAACTTCCGTTTACCGTACTATATCGGGGTCTAAGGCGGGATCGTTGCCGAAGGTTTGCACCGAGTCGCGATTCGCGGCTGATCGGCAGAAATGACCGTCTCGTCGACGCCATGTTGGGCCGTCCGACCCGCTGAATCGCGGAGTCAGGATCGGGACGCAACGGCCCGTTAACCTTGTTTCTCTTGGTAGAATTACGGGGGAGGGTATCCGATCACGACATGAATTGATCTAGCGGCGGTAGCCAATAGGCTGTTTCACCGCTTCACTTCATAATACGGGCAGGATCCAGCATGAACGATCATGAAATACAGTCGGCACCCATTCCCGATATGGAACAGGGATACATTAGCCAACATTCAAATAGTTAACTTTGGATACTATTGAGCCGAAATCTTTAGGCGAACCAGGCCGGACTTTACTTGGCAAATTGCTCGGCGACGTTTCGGCCATAATGGCCCAGTCCCGTTTTTGCACTTGCGGAACATTTCATTTGGGGGAATCCTGTACTCAAGCGGCCAATCACCGGGGGGTAAACCGGAGTTTAGTTCGGCCGCGTCGGGAAGGCTTTCATAAGGATACCCCAAGAGATGGGAGCAAACGCTCGCGTCACGCTCGTGGCCGCGCCCGCCGTTTCGGCGCAGGCGGTTCGGATCACTCCTGGTCCGGACGGGATCATCCAATTGCCGCAAGGCACAGAGATGAGCGACGTCAGGGTCGTCGGCAACGACCTTGTCATCATGCTCCCTGATGGCACTCAGTGGGTCATCGTGGACGGCGCGCTCTACGTGCCGACGCTCACTTTCGGCGCGGTCGAGATCCCGGCCGAGAACGTGGCCGCCTTGCTCAGCATCGAGAATTTCATCCTGACCGGTAACCGGCAGAGCTCCGGCGGCAATTTCGCCGTTCCGGTCGGCGATATCGGCGATCCGTTTGCCCTTGGTGACCTGCTGGCGCCGACCAATCTCAGCTTCGGCGAGCAGCCATCCGAGGAGATCTTGCAGGTCGCCAGGCCGGATGAGCCGCCGGAAGTGATCGTCGTCACGCCGGACAATCCGGCAGGCGCGGTGATGGCCACCGTCACGGTCGATGAAGCGGCCCTGCCCGCACGTGGCGCCGAGCCGTCCGGCTCGAATCCCTCGAGCAACGCGGAATCCGCCTCAGGATCGATCATTCTCAACGTGCCCGATGGCCCGGCCACCGTCACTATCAATGGCGTGACCGTGACGGCCGTGGGCCAGACCTTCGCCTCCGATCATGGGATGCTGACGATCACCGGCATCACGCCGACGACGATCAGCTTCACCTATACTCTGACCGATAATCTGCTCAACGGCTCGCACGACAATTTCGACGTCGTCGTGACCGACGCCGATGGCGACATCGACACTGGAAGCCTGTCGGTCAACGTCAATGACGACGTGCCGACGGCGCGGGCCGACACCGACGAGGTCGCTGCGGGGAAATTCACGGCGGAGACAGGGAACGTCGTTTCTGGAGCGGGGACGACCAGCGGCACCTCGGGGGCCGATACGCAAGGTGCGGACGGCGCGTCGGTGACCGGCGTCGCTGCAGGCTCGGGCGCCCTTTCGACCGTGTCCGGGGCGACCGTCGTCGTCGGCCTCTATGGCACCCTCACGATCGATTCGACCGGCAGCTACAGTTACGTTCGCGCAACGAACTCGCCGGCCGGCGTGACCGATGTCTTCACCTATCGGCTGACGGATGGCGACGGCGACACGTCGACGGCGACGCTGTCGATCGCGATTGCCGACAGTCCGCCTGTCATCACCTTCATCCCCGATTCCGGTGACGGGACGATCGTCTTCGAATCCGGTCTGCCGCCTCGGAACGACGAGCCTGCCGGATCGAATGCGCCGGCTCCCACCGAAGTCACGTCGGGCACGATCACCTTCGAGGTGATCGACGGTCCCGGGACGATCAGCATCAACGGGACGACCATCACGGCGGTGGGACAGACGATCGTCACGCCCACCGGGGTCCTGACGATCACCAGCATCGCGCCTGGCGCGATCGGCTATGATTTCGAGCTGGGCGACAACACTGCCGGAAACACGGACACCCAGGAATTCACCATCGTCGTCACCGACGCCGATGGCGATACCGATACGGGCACGCTCGTCATCGACATTGTCGACGATGTTCCGACGGCTCGCGATGATGCGCAGACGCAGTCGC
>CBIGXQ010000015.1:0-26564 GCA_966193865.1 uncultured Sphingosinicella sp.
AACCTGGGTGCGGCTCGGCTTTACCGCCGGCTGGGTTTCGATGCGATCGACGATCAGGGCATTCACGAAATGATGGTCTGCCTGCCTCGGCGCGCCGCGCCGGATCGGCGCTAGTTCGGCGAGGATCGGTGAGCGCCTTGCGATCGCGGCCTGCTCGATTAAGACTCTCATCTTGTGGGGGGCCGCTTCTTGAATCCGCTTTCAGTGATAGAAGTTGCGATCGGCCGGCGGATCATGTGGAAGATCGGCCGCCGTCTTTATCTTCATGCCCGGCGCGAAGGTTCGCTCGACTTCGAAGTCAACGGCGAGGCCTGGCTGCAAAGGGCGCTCGCGGAACGATCGGCGATGAATGGCATAGGCCTGCGCGTAGTCGACGTCGGCGCCAATTACGGTCAGTGGTCGCGCGCTTTTCTCTCGACTCTGCGTCGGACCGGGGCGCCCGCCGCCGATTTCACCCTGTTCGAGCCGGTGCCTGCCATTGCAGAAACCCTCGAGACGGTGCCGGCGGAGTTTCCGGAGCATCGGATCGAGGTAGAGCGCTGCGCCGTCTCGGACGAACTCGGTACCGCGAAGATGGTGTTCACTCAGCTCGAGGCCGGCAATCATCATCTCCAGTCGGCGGCCGGCGCGCTGGCCGGAGATGAGATCCATGTTCGAGTCACGACACTCGATACCTATTTTGGCGCGACCGATCGGCCGATCGACATCGTCAAGATCGACGCCGAGGGTTTCGACCCAAAGGTGATGGCGGGAATGGCAAGGTTGCTCGCGCGGCAGGCCGTGGAGATCGTGCAATTCGAATATAGCTGGCAATTCATTCGAAGCCGCGCCTTCCTTTACGACATCTTCGACCTCGCCAAGGCCCACGGCTATCGGCTGGGTCTATTGACCAAAATGGGGGTCGAGATCCATCCCGAGTGGCACCCGGATCTCGAGAAATTCAACGCCTCGGCGATGGTCCTGTTGCGTCCTTCTACGGGCGACTGGCTGACCCAACGGTCGGTGAGCTATCGAGCCGACAACACCCATGACTGACCGCGGCTACGTTGCACCGCGAGGCGCCCCCCTTCGCGTACGGCCGGGATTGCTGAACAGGAATCTCTCGCGGCCTGTTCGCCCTCCAGTCGCCAGAGACATTGCGCCGCAATCATGGGAGACCTTGGCGCTTCTCGGTTTGACGGGGAGTGTCTGGTTAATGTTCCTGGTGGAGGCCTATCAGGTCATCCACTGGGTCGCCCCACTCGCCCTCGGCGTAATCCTTGGATTCGCCAACTTGCAGATGGCGAGGATCAGTACCGCGGCGATCTGGACTCCCTTATTCGCCGTGCGGCTCTCAGCCCTCGTCTTCTTGTGCCTTGGCAGTCTCGGACCTTTGCTCCTTGGCGAGGACACCCAAAGGTACGTCAGGAGCCTCTACCATTATTCCGACGAGGAGTTTGCCAAGGTACTACTTATCTGGTGCGTTTCGACTACACTATTGATTGTCTCGTCTGGCTTGATGAGCAGAGTTGGAACGAATCGTTTACAACCGGCGGTTGCTTCCGGGCTGTCGGCTCGGGGCACATTGAAGCTTGGCCTTGTTTTTCTGTTTACCGGAATGTGCTATGCCTTCGCTTACGAGATTCCGCTTTATCTGGGATGGAATCCGGTCGAATTGCCTGGTTCTTTCAGTAGATTGTTTCAGGCAGCGCAAGCCGTGGGAATTTTCCTCGTGGCGTTGTGGGCAATGGAAAGGGGCGGGTTCGCCCACTTGGCCTATCTTGTTCCTCTCTCTATCATCTTTACGGTCACGCTGATCACGCTCAACAAATCCATCGTCGTTCTTTCGATGATGTTCCTAGCTATTGCTGTCCTGTACAGAGGTATAACCTATAAGCGGGTAGCACTTATTACGATTATATTGCTGTGCACATTCTCGGTTCTTGCGCCAATGATTAGCTATGCGCGCAACACTCACGCTCAGAAGTATGGAGACCTGCTCGGCGGTACCGTCGAGGAGCGCTTGCATTACTCTCTCGATTATTTGAATGGCGAGCGCTTCGACACTGAAACGCGGAGTTCTCCATTCAGCCGCTTAAATTTCGTTGCTCCAGCGGCCTACGTCGTCGCGAGATATGACAACGGACAACCGAGTTCGACGATCCAAAGCAGCGCCTGGACATTGGTTCCTCGGATACTTTGGCCCGACAAGCCTGAGGTAAGTTCTGCGGGTCGGGAGCTTTACAAACTCATCACTGGGCGAGATATTAGTCGCTTGGCGATGACTGCATTTGCGGACATCTACTGGAATTATGGATGGGTCGGTAACCTGATCCTGCTGCCCATCTGGGGAGTCCTGCTCTGGAAGGGAACGGTCATTTCATTCGATATCGTGGCCCGAAGAGACTGGCTGATGTTACCGCTGCCGTTGCTCTGTTTCCAGATCGGTCTCGCCTTGGACGGGGATTTCGTGACTTCCATGCTGGTCCCAACGGCATTGGCTGTGGTCGCCTGGTTTGGGCTGAGGATTGCCATGCAATTCGCGCAACCCGCTCGCCGCTAGCAGATGCGTAACTTGGCCAACCTTGTCAGATCGGACGGGCGTACGGAATTGCCGGCAGCGTAGGCGTACATGTGCGGCATAAATGGCATTTTCGCGTACCGGTCCAGCGCCCCCTCCCCTTCGCTTGAGGAATTGGTCGCTACTCGCGATTCGATGCGGGACCGGGGTCCGGATGGCGAAGGTTCGTGGGCATCGGCGGGGGCGCGCTGCCTGCTCGGGCATCGCCGGCTTGCCATTATCGACCTCAGTGATCGTTCGACTCAACCGATGGCAGTCGCTGACGGCAACTTCATCGCGACGTACAATGGCGAGATCTACAATTACCCGGAGCTTCGGCAACAGCTTGAGGCGCAAGGCGTCCGCTTTCGCACCTCGAGCGATACGGAAGTATTGCTCCATCTTTACGCCCGCGAGGGGGCGGCAATGCTCCCGCGGCTCCGCGGAATGTTCGCCTTCGCGATATGGGACGCCGCCAGGGAAGGTCTTTTCCTCGGTCGAGATCCCTATGGGATAAAGCCCTTATATACCGCCGACCAGGCTGGGATCTTCCGCTTCGCCAGCCAGGTCAAAGCCTTGCTCGCTGGAAAGGCAATGTCGCGGGAACAGGACTCCGCCGGGCTGGTCGGTTTCCATTTGTTTGGGAGCGTGCCCGAACCGTTCACGCTCTATCGTGAAATCCGTGCGCTCCCCGCTGGTCACAGCCAATGGATAGATGGCTATGGGGCGCGCGCCCCCGAGCGCTATTACAATATCGCCGATGCCTTTGCGGTCGGTTTGAAACCGGAGCGGGAGTTCGAGACCGGCCTGAAGGCGGCCTTGCTGGACAGCGTCCGCGCGCATCTGGTGTCCGACGTTGAGGTGGGGCTTTTCCTATCGGCGGGGATCGATTCCGGTGCGCTGCTGGGGCTGATGCGCGAAGCCGGTCAGCAGGGCATTCGGGCGATCACTTTGGGTTTCGAGGAGTTTGCGGGGACGCAAGCCGATGAAGTTCCGCTCGCTCAAGAGGTGGCGAGGCAATATGGTGCGCAGCACGTCGTCCGACGTGTAGGTAAAGCTGAGTTCGACGACGATCTCGCCGAAATCTTGCAGGCCATGGATCAGCCCTCGATCGACGGTGTCAACACCTGGTTCGTTGCGAAAGCCGCTCGGGAGGCCGGGCTCAAGGTCGCGCTCTCGGGTCTCGGAAGCGATGAGCTTCTTGGAGGATATGCCAGCTTCCGCGACGTCCCTCGGTGGAAAAGAAAATTCGGGCCGGTCGCCCGCATCCCGGGTTCGGGACGCGCACTTCGGTGGATGGTGAAGGCCCTGTGGCCGGACCTGGCTCGAGACAATCCGAAGGCGACGGGCGTACTCGATTTTGCGGCAACCTGGGGCGGGACCTATATGCTTCGTCGTGGCCTCTTCCTGCCGCACGAGCTGGCGTCGATCGTCGGACGGGAAATAGCGGAAGAAGGCCTTCAACGGCTATCGCCGGTTGCGCATCTCAATTCCGCGCTCGATCCCGACCCAGGCTCTCCCATGGGCCGAGTGTCGGCACTCGAATCCACCTTCTACATGCGCAATCAGCTGCTTCGAGACGCCGATTGGGCAGGCATGGCGCACAGCATTGAAATTCGGGTCCCGTTCGTTGATCGATGCCTCCTCGAAGCCGTGGCGCCTTATGCTCGTCAGATAATTGCCGACAAAGGCAAACGCGCACTCGCGATGACTCCGGTGCCGCCGCTTCCGCCGTCGATCCGCCACCGGCCGAAATCAGGGTTCGGGGTACCGACCGACGCATGGATCAATTCCGCTTCGGCGCAAGCTAAGGGATCACTCAGCACGCGATTGTCATCGCGTCGATGGTCTCGGGCTGTACTTGAGACGGGATTCTCGCAATAAGATTCGTCAGACGCTTCAGCTCGCGAGGGGTAGGATCAAGAATGACTTCACGTACCCCAAAGGCCTCGGCTCGGCTGGTGAGATCTTTTCGAAAGCTTAGCAACATACCAGGCTGGCAGAGACTGGCCGAAGCCCTCGTTGGAACGCAAACAGACGCCGCGTTCCTCGTCGAGAATGATGGTATCAAGTTCGAAGGTCGTCTCGATTCATTCATAGATCGGCGAGTTTACCTGTTCGGAGGCTATGAAGAGCAGAACATCAAAGCTTTTCTTGATTTCGTTCCGCATGAAAGACGAAATATTGCGCTGGACGTGGGGGCCAATATCGGCACACACGCACTCCGGTTCGCTCAATACTTTAGCCGAGTGCATGCTTTTGAGCCCAACCCGGACGTCTTTCGTCAGCTGCAGAGCAATGCTGAGCTAAATCAGCTGCCGCTAACTAATCATCCGATCGGTTTGGCTGACTCCAATGCGCTTCTGGATTTCCACCTTACTGAACATCCCAACGCCGGGCTGGGTACATTCTCGAAGGACGAACAATATGACGTGCCAATTCAAGTGATAGGGAAAGCCAGGGTAGTTAGGGCAGATGACTATCTAACGGACTGCCTGATAGGTCGGGTCGACGCAGTGAAAATTGATATCCAGGGTTTTGAGCCCGCCGCGTTGCGTGGAATGCGCGAAATTCTCCGGGACAACCGGCCATTCATATGGCTTGAAGTGGGCGCCTCGACATTGAGCCAGCTAGGCTCGCGTGAGTTGCTTGGCGAGCTGATCCCATTTCCATTCACTCTTCTGCAGTTTGAGACAAATCGCCCGTTCCGTTCGGCGCGGCTTGTCGTCACCAATGACGATGCGCTTAGCGCTCGCGATTATGTGGTTGCGCCACTCTGAAGTCTGCGCGGTTCGCCGGGGGGAATGCTCTTGAACAAGGATATGGCTCTAGACGCCACGCGCGGCAACGTTGAGTCCCCACGCCTGATCACGCCTTTGATCCGGGCCGTGATGGCCGCCGAGTTTAGGAACGGAGCGACCGGGAAAGGGCTTGCGGAGGGCCTGCGGTCCAGCGGGTGGCTCATCGAGGAAATTGACCATAACCGCTTTTTGCGCGGCAATGGTGGCAAGAGCGTCAAAGCTGTTCACCGGCTATTCCGGAGCTCGCTCTGTCGTTCTTTCAACGAGACTATCTTGGAAGCCTGCGAAGCGCTCGATGCGGAAGTTCTCATCAGTATCAAAGGAAGCGACCTTCACCATACAACGTTGTTGTCGTTGCGAGATCGGAACGTAAAATCGATTCTCTACTATCCCGATGTTGATTTTAACCATCCTGGTGTCAACGTTTCTGTCATCAAGGATGTTGATATCCTTATCACGACGAAATCTTTCCAGATGGACTGGCTTCGCGAGCTCAGGGACCCTCGACCTACTTGCTTTGTACATCACGGCTATTTTACTGTAGCCGAGCACCCTCTCATATTCGCTGAGGACGAATATGGTTATGACATCACCTATGTAGGCCATCCCGATCGGTACAAGCTGGCTTACCTCGTGGCAGTCGCTAAGGCGTTTCCAAATCGGAAGATTCTGGTCGCCGGCAACCGCTGGGGGGCCGCAGCAGCGGGAACCGAATTGGAGCCTTTCGTGCTTGATCACCCTCTTTCGGGTGACTTCCTGGCAGATATCCACCGCCGTTCGCGTCTCAATATAGCGGTTCACATGGGGCGGCAGGCGAGCGGCTGGCAGGATCTCGTCTCGACCCGCACTTTCGAGATTCCTGCCTTTGGCGGGTTCATGCTCCACGTCGACAATCCGGAAGTGCGAGGTCTTTATGATGTCCCGGGTGAGATCGACGTTTTCGAAGGAGCCGACGACTTGATCGAGAAGATCGCCTATTATCTCGACCGTCCCGCTTTGCGCCGCCAGATGATCGACCGAGCCCATCGCCGCGCAGTACCCGCCTACAGCTATCACTCGCGGGGCATGGAGATAGACAGCCTGCTACGCCCGCTGATCGGCTAGCCGCTCAGGCGCACTGGAGAGACGGCGGAAAAATCATGCGCGTCCTGGTCCTTCTCACCGACGCTTATGGCGGTCACGGCGGAATTGCGGCCTATAATCGCGACCTGCTGGAATCGCTCGTCGGCTTCGAGCCGGCGATGGATGTCGTCGCCATTCCGAGGGTGATTTCTTCCCCCATGAGCCAAATGCCCAAAGGGCTCGAGTTCGACCTGAGCGCCGCTGGCGGGAGTGTCCGCTACGTCCGAGCGCTTCTGAAGCATCTTCGCCGCGGGCGCTTCGATCTGGTCTATTGCGCCCATGTGAACCTGTCGCCGCTCGCTTGGCTGGCGGCGAAACTGGCCCACTGTCCCTGGATGCTCGCCATCTATGGAATCGACGCATGGGCTCCAAAATCTCGCCGCCTGGTGCAGATGAGCTGCCGCCGCCCAGACCATGTCGTTGCGATCAGCGACGTGACGCGTCAGCGTTTCCTTTCGTTCAGCGGCGTCGACCCGTCGCGGACATCGCTCCTGCCCAATGCCGTTCATCTCGAGGAATTCGGAGTCGGGCCACGCAACGAAGAGCTCGCCCGCCGACTCGATGTCGCCGGCCGCAAGGTCCTATTGACCTTTGGCCGTCTGTCGCCCGACGAACGCTATAAGGGATTCGATGAAATCATCAGCGTCATGCCGCGGCTCGTCGCGCGGGTTCCCGAGCTCGTCTACGTCATCGCCGGAACCGGCGCCGATCAACCCCGCCTCGCGGCCCGGGTGAGCGAGCTGGGACTTTGCAATCATGTCCGCTTCACCGGCTACGTCGCTGAGGAGGAGAAGGCCGATCTCTACCGGCTTGCCGACGTCTTCGCGCTTCCCAGCAAGGGCGAAGGCTTCGGTTTCGTCCTCCTCGAAGCCATGGCCTGCGGAGTGCCGGTGATTGCGAGCAAGGTCGATGGCGGCCGCGAGGCGGTGCTTGAGGGAAGGCTCGGACGAATCGTCGATCCGGACGATCCCGATGAATTGGCGGAAGCTATCCTGGAGGCACTTTCCTCGCCACACCGGATTCCGGCCGGGCTCGAACATTTCGCCTTCCCCCGTTTCGCGGAGCGCGCTCGGCAGTGCGTGAAAGCCGTCGCCGAAGGCGCGAAAGGCTGAGGCCGAGCCCGAGACCGCCGCCTCTGCCTTTCAGAGCGAGTATATCGCTAATGTGGATCAGACCCACGCAACCGGCGGCGCGTTCGGGTTTTCATAGGTGCATGCCGAACCCTCCATCCACCTGTCAGGCAGCACGCCCATTTCGTGATCGCCTGCGGCCGAAGATGCCAAGCCGATCGGCATTCAGGCCGTGAGTCGGCGCCAGATTATCGGGGCCGGATCCCATCGGCGGCGCTGGAACCTTGCCGCTTTGGCCTTCCTCCTGATCGTCTTCGCCTTCGCCTTCCTGATCAACTGGCCAGGCTGATGACGGCCCGATAATCAGACGCGTCCGCCTCACCTCCCCAGCAAAACTGGCGGGTCGCTCATCCTTGCGCTGTGACTCGGCGCAGAATAGGCTGCCCGGATGGCATCGGCCGCGGACAAGGGCCACTTCCTCAACAGGATTCATCCCGAACGCTCAGTTACGGGTTCGAGCAGATATGACGGCACGCTGACATTCTATGCGTTCGTCAAGTCGATCATGTGCGACCTCGACGCAAGAAGAGTGATGGACTTCGGGGCGGGTCGGGGGGCGCCACTGCTTCGGGAAGAGAGACGCTGGCGCCGGGATCTGATGGACCTTCGCCAATATGGCGCCGAAGTCTATGCCTGCGATATCGACCCGGCGGTACGATCGCACGGCTTTTCGGATCACCAGATCGTTCTCGACGGGGAGCGCCTGCCCTTTCCCGACGGCTTTTTCGACATGATCGTCAGCGATGTGACCTTCGAGCATGTCCAGGAACCGGAAAAGGTTGCGGCCGAACTGGTGAGGATTCTTCGACCGGGCGGGATGATCTGCGCCAGGACACCCAATCGCTACGGCTATCCGAAGTTCTTCACCGGCCTGGTTCCAAACCGCCTGCACGCGAAGGCCTTGAGGTTCGTTCAGCCTGGAGGACGGACAAGCGAGGACATCTTCCCCACCGCCTTCAAAATGAACTCGGTTCGCCAGGTCCGCCGGTTATTCAAGGACTGCGAGGTGAGTTGGTATCGGGACAGTGCGGAGCCTTCCTATTATTTCGGAAGCGAGGTCTTGTATCGGGCTTTCCTGTTGCTCCACAAACTGTTGCCGAACGCGATGGCGACCTCGCTCTGCTTGTTCATTCGCAAGTTGTAGCGCCGGAATAGCGCCAGGAGATTCCGGACTGGCGCAGCCGGCGACAACGAACTCGCCCGTCCCGACAGCCAAGAGAGGTCACTGACGCCGCCCACACCGCGCGGAGCATGGAACGAGACGACGTCGAGGTGCGCTGATGGGGCGCGACCTCGGCAAGCATCGAGCGGAGGAATGAATGAGGGCCATCGCGATCAATTGCAGCCTGAAGTCGAGCCAAAGCGAACCATCGTCCACCGATCTGATGATCGACATCATCGGCACGGCTCTGGCAAGGCACGGCGTCGAACTCGTCCGAACGCTTCGAATCGCCGATTTCGATATCCGCCCCGGAGTCAGCTCCGACGAGGGGCCGGGCGACGACTGGCCCTCGGTCCGGCGAAGCATCCTCGATTGCGACATCCTCATCTTCGGCACACCGATCTGGCTTGGCCAGATGTCGAGCCTCGCCAAGCGCGTGATCGAACGGATGGACGCCTTCCTCGGCGAAACCGACGGTGAGGGAAGAATGCCGAGCTTCTCGAAGGTGGCCGTGGCAGCGATCGTCGGCAATGAGGACGGCGCGCACAGCGTCACCGCCTCGCTGTTCCAGGCGCTCAACGACGAAGGCTGGACGATCCCCGCCGGCGGCGCCTGCTACTGGGTCGGCGAGGCGATGCACAAGACCGATTTCAGGGATCTCGAGCAGATACCGGAGCAGGTCCGCCAGACCGCCAACATGCTTGCCTCGAACGCTGCCCACCTGGCGCGGCTGCTCAGGTCTCAACCCTATCCCGGCGAGGCCGCTCAACGCGAAAAAACACGCTAGATTCAACTGGCAGGCACAGGCGCCGGCTTGAATTCCGATCCCCGTCAAGATCGCACAGGTGCCGAACCGCGGGCCATAAGCCACGCTTCTCGATGGTCGGATATGGAGAGCTTGACGGGGTGGTCCGCGCGACGGGGGGAGCGCGCGGAAATTGGCTCGCGGCCCTTCGGGCGAGTGGCGGCCCTGGGTGCCGGCACATCTCGAGCGAGTTTGAAGATTATGCTCGCCGCGGCGTTACGCGTCAAGCAGATTTTCACCTTTTGTTCTCATGCCCCGATCTCAGTCGACCGTTGGGACCTGCTCGAACTGATGAAAGGGCGGCGGGCTCGAAAGAGTCCACTCCAAGGTCGTCGCGCCCTCGCCCCAGGGATTGGCCTCGCTTCGGCGCCGCGACGTCAGCGACACGATCATGTTGGCGAAGAAGCAGGCCATGCCGGCGGCCATCAGGACGAAGCCCCACGTGGCGACATGATTCCAGCCGGCAAAGGCGGCGGCATAGTCCGGTACCCGGCGCTGCATCCCCTGGAGGCCGAGGAAATGCATCGGAAAGAAGATGAGGTTCACGCCGATGAAGAACAGCCAGAAATGGAGCTGGCCGAGCCCCTCATGATAGGGCTTTCCCCACATCTTGCCGAACCAGTAGTGCCAGCCGGCGAACAAGGCGAAGACGGCGCCGAGCGACAGCACGTAATGGAAATGGGCGAGTACGTAATAGGTATCGTGCATCACCGTATCGACGCTGCCGTTGGCGAGGACGACTCCGGTCACCCCGCCGATCGTGAACATGAAGATGAAGCCCAGGGCCCAGAGCATCGGCACCCGGAAGCTGATCGATCCGCCCCACATCGTCGCGATCCAGCTGAAGATCTTGATTCCGGTCGGCACCGCAATCACCATCGTCGCCGCGGTGAAGTACATCTTCGTGTTCACGTCCATTCCGACCGTGAACATGTGGTGAGCCCAGACGACGAAGCCGATCACGCCGATCGCGACCATCGCATAGGCCATGCCGAGATAGCCGAACACCGGCTTGCGGCTGAACGTCGCGATGACGTGGCTGATCATGCCGAAGCCCGGCAGGATCATGATGTAGACCTCCGGATGACCGAAGAACCAGAACAGGTGCTGGTAGAGCACCGGATCACCGCCGCCGGCCGCGTCGAAGAAGTGCGTTCCGAAATTGCGGTCGGTGAGGAGCATCGTGATCGCTCCGGCGAGCACCGGCAGCGAAAGCAGCAGGAGGAAGGCGGTAACCAGCACCGACCAGACGAACAGAGGCATCTTGTGAAGAGTCATGCCCGGCGCGCGCATGTTGAAGATGGTGGTGATGAAGTTGATCGCGCCGAGCACCGACGAGATTCCGGCCAAATGGAGCGAGAAGATGACCATGTCCACCGCGGGCCCCTGGTGGCCGGAGCTGGAGAGCGGGGCATAGAGGGTCCAGCCGGTGCCGGCGCCATTGCCCGATCCGCCCGGCAGGAACATCGACGCCAGAAGCAAGGCGAAGGCCGGCGGAAGCAGCCAGAAGGAGATATTGTTCATCCGCGGAAAGGCCATGTCTGGAGCGCCGATGAGGATCGGCACGAACCAGTTGCCGAACCCGCCCATCATCGCCGGCATCAGCGTGAAGAAGATCATGATCAGGCCGTGGGCGGTGATCAGCACGTTCCAGAAATGAAGCGCCTCGTCGAAGCTGGCCGCGCCGGACCAGGATTCGAGATACTGGATTCCCGGCTCCGCCAGCTCCCAGCGCATCAGCCCCGACAAGGCGGCGCCGATCATTCCCGCGACCAGAGCGAAGATGAGGTAGAGGGTGCCGATGTCCTTATGGTTTGTGGACATGAACCAGCGCTGGAAGAAGGCCGGGCGATGCTCGGTCTGCGCCGGTTCGGAAACAGGCACGATGCTGTAGGCGGAGGCGGCGGTTGCGTTCACAGCGCGGCCTCGGCCCTCGTGCCATGAGGGGGCGGAATCTCCGCTGAGCGGTCGAACCCTGGCACGTCCGCCGTGGCCGCGCCCTCCACGTCGACAGGAAAATGAAGGTCGATGACGGTACCGTCCGGGCCGGTCGCGACGCTCACCCGACCGTCGACGAGCCTCATCAGGCGTTGGACCTGGGGCAGGCCCAGTCCGGTCCCGGTCGCCGCCTTGGTGGTGAACCACGGCTCGAACATGCGCGCCTCGACCTCGGCCGGCATGCCCTCGCCGGAATCGCTGACCCGAACCCGAACGAAGCCGCTGTCCGTCGGATCGCCATTGCCGGTCGCGGTGCTGATGACGATCTCGCCGCCTTCCGGCATGGCATCGCGCGCATTGGCGACGAGGTTGAGCAAGGCCGCTCCGAACCGCGCCGGGTCAACCGCGCATCGCGCCTCTTCGTCGCAAAGATCGAGCCGCAGACCGATGCGCGGTCCCGCCGCATAGGTGAGGAAAGGCATCCATTCGCGGACGAGCCGGGACAGATTGTCGGCCCGCACAGCCGGCGGCGCCGGTCGAGCCAAAGCGAGCAGCCGAGTCGCCAGGGCCGCGGCGCGATCGACGGCGCCTCGGGCCCCGGCCAGATAGAGATCGGTCCGCTCGCGGTCGCCGCGATGGCGCTGCGCCAGGTCGAGAGCCGAGGCGATCACCGCGAGGAGATTGCGGAAGTCATGGGCGATTCCGCCGGCCATTTCCCTTAAAGGAAGAGCCACGGGGATCGCTGCTTCGCGGCTCCTGGCCGGCGCGGCCTTCGTCGGACCGGTCGCTGCGGGGACTTCGGTCTGGCCAAGGCGATGCGCAGTCCCAGCTCCGAGCGCCCGGCTGCGGCGCCGGGCCGGGAGCGCGGCAGGAAGACCCGGAAAGGGGACGTCGGACATTCAGGCTCTCCCGACTCGGCAGCCCGAATATATCGTAGTACGATATTTATGCAAGGCGGCAACCGGCCTCGGCGGCGCTCCGCCGTTCAGTCGAGCTGCGACAGCAGGGAAATGAGCAGTGGCCGAATCCGCCGAAGCTCGTCGCGATGAGTGAGCGACAAGGACGACAGCAGATCGCGGCCGGCCTGGGTCATCTGGATCCTGATGACCCGCCGATCGGCCGCATCCTTCAGGCGACGGACCAGGCCCAGGGATTCGAGCCGGTCGGCAAGCCCGGAGACGCTGTGCGGCTTCAGGTACAGTGTCTCGGCAAGCTCGCCCACCGGCATCTCGCCATTTTCCCGAGCACGAAGCGCCACCAGCACCTGATGCTGCTGGGCGGTCAGGCCGGCCTTCCTGACGATCGCCTCGGTAAAATGGGCGAAGGCGCGAAGCTCGGCCCTGACGGCGGCGAGCGCCCTGAAATCCGCTTCCTCGAGCGGATCCTGGTTCTTTCCGGCCCCCGCCATCCCGGCTTTGTCCTTTACTGCTCGATCAGTCGTCAGTGGCCGCGGACGACGAACCGGACCGCGAGTTCGGACTCGCCGGCTTCGCCTCCCGCCATTGCCGCCCGGGCCGCGGCCAGCACCTGCCGGCGGCGATCGTCCCAGGGGTCGAGGCCATTCCAGGGCCGGCGCCGCTCGTGGCCCAGCTCGGCCCACATCCGGGCGGCGACCGCCTCCACCTCCCGGCTTGACGGTGCTCGTCCTCGGGTCATGCAGCTGAGCAAGGCCGGATAGGCGGGGCGATCCCGCGGCTTTGACGGCGAACCTGAAGGGGACAGCTCGGGATGGTGGTCGGATGGCATTTCGATCCTTTCTCAACCTCCCTCGCTTGACTCCGGTATATATCGTGAAACGACATTTCTCAAGGTCACATCCGCCGTCGCTCATCGGCCATGCGGTTGACAGTGGCGCCGGCGTCACTAGGTTCCCGGGATGCACCAGCTGGTCGCCTTTCGCCGATTCCTCGCCCATTCGGGGCAATTGCTCGCGGGCGTCTAGCCCCAGGCCGCGATCCGAGAGCAGGAGGTGGCCTGGGGGTTTCGAGCCGCACTGCCGAGCGGCGTCGCCGCGCCTTTTCTCCCCTCCCGCACTGGTGAAGATCCATGTCCGCTACCTTGTCCGATCCGGCTTCCGAAAAGCCTGAAATCCATCTTTCAGAGGCCGATTACGATCACATCGCGGCCCTCGCGCTGCGGCTCGAAAGCCGTAATCCCGCTTTGTCGGCGCTCATCCTCGACGAGATCGAGCGCGCCCGCTTGTGGCCGAACGACCGCCTTCCCGGCGATGTGGTCGCGCTCGGAAGCGAAGTGGAGTTCTTCGACGACAGCAACGGCACCAGCCGGAAAGTGTCTCTCGTCCTTCCGCACGAGGCGGATATCGAGGCAGGCCGAGTGTCGGTGATGACTCCGGTCGGCGCCGGCCTGATCGGCATGGCGGCCGGGCAGGAGATCGACTGGCCCTGCCCCGACGGCCGCCCGCGCAAGCTGCGCATTATCGGGGTCCGCCAGCCGGCCGGCGGCGCCGGGAACCTGTCCGACGATTCGACATCCAAGCCTGTGTGACCCGTTCGGGCCACTCAGCAGGAGGGAGAATTCAGATGATCAGGAAATTCGCGCTGCTCGGCGCCGCGGCCTTGTTCGCGCTGGCGCCGGCGGCCCCGCTCAGCGCCCATGAATCTGCGATCAGCGACCCGCAGATCGCTCACATCGCTTATACCGCTGGGCAACTCGACGTCGAGGCGGCCGAGCAGGCGCTCGAGCGGTCGCAAAGCGCCGAAGTGCGCGCCTTTGCCGAAACCATGCTTCGCGATCACCGCGCGGTCAACGAACAGGCGCTGGCGCTTCTCCAGCGGCTCGGAGTCACGCCCGCCGAACATCCGACCAGTCTCGCCTTGTCGGCCCAGGCGACCGAAGAACGGCGCCGGCTCTCCGCCCTCGAAGGCGCCGCTTTCGACCGCGCTTATGCGGAGCGAGAGGCGGCCTATCATTCGGCCGTCAACACCGCTCTTCGCGACACGCTCATCCCGGGCGCTCACAATGCGGAGCTGAAGGCGCTCCTCGAGCAGGGCCTGGCCCTGTTCAGCGCCCATCAGGAGCATGCCGAGATGCTCGCCCGGTCGCTGAGATGATCAGCAGGACCTGGGTGGCCGCCGCTGCCGCGGCTTCGGCCAGTCTCATGGTCGGGCCGGCCGCCGAAGCGGCGGCCGAGCCGCGGGTGCACACGATCGTCATGACGACGATGCGGTTCGGCCCCGTGCCGGCAGGGATCAGGACGGGCGACATCATCGTCTGGGTCAATCGCGACATGGTCCCGCATACGGCGACCGTAAGCGGAATCTTCGACGTCGACGTCCCGGCTCGGCAGAGCCGCCGGATGCGGGTCACCCGCGCCGGCAGCTTTGCCTTCTACTGCCGCTATCACCCGACGATGCGATCGAGTTTCAGCGCTACACGCTGAGTGATCGCCCGGGCGCGGCGAACCCCCGAACCCGCCGCGCCTCCCCTCCGCCCCTTGCCGCGGGCGGAGGGGACCCCGCTTCTCCAGGTCATCGGAAATCCCGTCACTCCGCCGCCATCAAGGGCTCGGTGAGTCGTCCCGGCAGGTCCACGGAGGCGAGCTCGGTGAGCAGCGACTCGAGACTGTCGACGATGAAGTAGAGCGGCTGGTACCGGTCCGAACGGTAGGACGTGGCCATGGCCTCGCCGATGTCGAACCGCCTCCGGGCCGGCTCGGCGCTGTCCAGCGCATGGATCGCCTCACCGAAGCTCGAAGCCAGGCCTGCGCCGTAGATCTTCAACGCCCCGTCTTCGTCGACAAGGCCGAACTCGATCGTGTGCCAATAAAGGCGCGACAGACGATCGAGCGCGCCCGAGCGGCAGGCGCCAAGCCCCAGCTCGCCGAGGGCCTGCAGGCAATCGGCCATGCGGCGATCGGCAAGCAACGGCACATGGCCAAAGATGTCGTGGAACAGGTCGGGCGCCTCGAGATAGTCGAGCTGGGCCATCGGCCGGATGAAATTGCCCGCGGGAAAACGGCGGTGGCTGAGGTGGTGGAAGAAGTCGTCGTCCGGGATCAGCCCAGGAACCGCCACCACCTCCCAGCCAGTGGCTCGGAATAGCCGTTCATTGAGCGCGTCCAGGCGCGGGATCCCGGCCGTACCGAGACCAAGCGCGTCGAGCCCGGCCAAGAACGGCTCGGCGACCCGCCCGCGTAACAGCCGGGTCTGCCGTTCGAACAAGCGATCCCACACCGCATGATCGTCCGGACGATAGGCTTCCCACCGCTGAGGCAAGGTCCAGTCGGCGGCCACCGCCGCTGGCGGCAAGGTGGCGGATCGGGACTTGGCTCGAGAGGAGGCGGTCATGAGGTTTCTCCACAAAGAAAAACCCCGCCCGGGAGTCCGGACGGGGTCGAAACTAGGCTGCTTTTCCAAAGCGCGCGCTAGGACGGTCCCGCCCGTGGCAGTCGATAATAATAAGCGTTGAGGACGGCGCGCAGGGCCGCGGTCGCCGTGGCGGGCGACGTCGGATCAATGAGGAACGGGTTCGCGCTCACGCGCACAAGGTCGTCTCGCCGGTCGCGGCTGTCAAGCGGGCCCCGGGGGAACCTCGCGGCAGGCGCCGCCATCAAAGCGGCGAAACTGGATATTGGGAGACGGCAGATGGGCGCGGCCGCGACGCCGGAAGGACCGGATTTCTCGCTCGGCATCGAGCTTGGCAAGGTGCCGTCGAACGGCACGATCGCCGGTCGCGTCGGTGACGAGCCTGTTCTTCTTTCGAAGCTCGACGGCGACTGGTTCGCGGTGGCCGGGTCCTGCACCCATTATGGCGCTGCCCTGGCTGGCGGCCTGGTGGACGGCGACAATGTCCGCTGCCCGCTCCATCATGCCTGCTTCAGCCTCAGGACCGGGGCCGCGCTGAGGGCGCCCGCTTTCGCTCCGCTCGATCGCTGGCATGTGGAGGTGGAGAAGGACAAGCTGTTCGTCCGCACCCGGCTGAGCGCCCCGGTCGCAGCGTCGCTCCAATCCTCACAGGCGGACGGGATCGGCTCGGTCCTGATCGTCGGCGGAGGCGCCGCCGGCTTTGCCTGTGCGGACGAGCTTCGCGGCCTCGGTTTCGCCGGACGGATAACCATGGTGACGGCCGAGCCGGACGCGCCCTATGACCGGCCGAACCTGTCCAAGGACTTCCTTGCCGGCACCGCTCCGGAAGCGTGGATTCCGCTTCGCGACGACGATTTTTATCGAGAGGCGGGGATCGAGCTCAGGCGCGGAGAGGAGATCGTCGCGATCAACACGCCCGCCGGTTTCGCCGTCGGCTCCAGCGGCGAGCGCTTTCCCTATGACCGGCTGCTCCTCGCGACCGGCGCGGAGCCGGTCCGGCTCGCAGGCTTCGAGCACGACAATGTGCTCAGCCTTCGCTCGCTCTCCGACGCCCGAACCCTGATCGACCGCGCCCAGGCCGGCGCCCGCGTCGCCATCCTCGGCTCGAGCTTCATCGGCCTGGAGGCCGCTTCGGCGTTGCGGGCGCGCGGAGTGGAGGTGGACGTGGTTTCGCCGGAAAGCGTGCCGTTCGAAAAGGCCTTCGGCCGCGAGATCGGGCTCTTCCTCCAGCGCCTCCACGAGAGCAAAGGCTTGCGTTTCCACCTCGAGCGGACCGCCTCTTCGTTCGACGGACGGCAGCTGGCGCTCGACGACTTGTCGGTGCTGGATGTCGATTTCGTCCTTGCCGGCGTCGGCGTTCGTCCGCGCACGGCACTCGCCACCGGACGCGTTGCAGTCGACGATGGAATCCTCGTCGATTCCTCGCTCGCGACCTCGGTGCCCGGGATCTACGCGGCCGGCGATGTCGCCGCCTATCCCGATCCGCTGTCGGGACGTCCGCTCAGGATCGAACATTGGGTGACCGCTCAGCGCCAGGGGCAGGTGGCTGCGCGCAACATGATCGGCATCGCGACCGCCTTCGCCGCAATCCCCTTCTTCTGGACGGAGCAATATGGCGTGGCGCTCCGCTATGTCGGCCATGCTCGCGATTGGGACCAGATCCGGATCGACGGCGACCTCGACTCGCTCGACTTCATCGCCCGCTACGTCCGCGGCGGCCACGTCGTGGCCAGCCTCGCCTGCGGCCGCGATCGCGAATCCCTCGAGGACGAGCGATCGCTCGAGCGGCGAATCGAGACAGCGGGTGACAGGCGCAGGGCGGATCAGGCCAAAGCGGCGAAGGCCTCCACCGCGGAAACCTTTGCGCCGCAATGTCATCGAATGGCGGATTGAACGGGGAGAGGACATTGGACTTTTGCGAAACGGGCGGGCTCGCCGCCGAAGTCGACCGAGCCGAACGCTCGATCCAGCCGGCGAGGCCTGGCCGAGCCGAGATCGAAGCGGCGGTCCGAACCCTCATCGCCGCCGCGGGGGATGATCCCGACCGCGAGGGCCTGAGCGAGACGCCGGCCCGGGTCGCGCGCGCCTATCGCGAATGGTTTTCGGGCTATCGCGTCAATCCCAGGGAGCTGCTTGGCAGGACCTTTTCCGAGACGAACGGCTATGAGGAGACGATCCTGCTCCGCTCGATCCCTTTGGTGTCGACCTGCGAGCACCATCTCGCGCCGATCACCGGCCATGTCCACGTCGCCTATCGACCCGGCGCCCGCGTGGTCGGAATCTCGAAGCTCTCGCGGCTCGTCGACGCCTTTGCCCGGCGGCTCCAGCTTCAGGAGCGCCTGACGAGCGAGATCGCCCACTGTCTCGACGAGGTGCTTCGCCCGAAGGGCGTCGCGGTGATCGTCGAGGCGAGCCATGGCTGCATGACAACCCGGGGTGTCAACCAGCCCCATGTCGCGATGGTGACGAAATGCTGGCTCGGCGACTTCAGGGCCGATCCGGCGCTTCGGCGGGAACTGATGGAATCGATCGGGAGCTGCAAGGGCTAGAGCCTCGGCGGTCCGACTGCGCTATGACAAGACGAGGAGAGACAAGGTGAACGTCCTCAAGAAGATCGATTATGGGTCCCTCGACGACGAAGCGCTGGCGTCACTCATCGCCGATCGCGATCCCGGCGCCGTCCGGCTCGTCACCCAGCGCAACAACCAGCGCCTCTTCCGCGCCGCCTGGAGCATTCTCGGCAACCGGGCGGAAGCTGAAGACGCTGTCCAGAGCGCCTATCTTCGTGCCTTCGCCGCAATCGCTTCGTTCGAGGGCCGATCGACACTTTCCACCTGGCTGACGAGGATCGTCATCAACGAGGCGCTCGGACGCGCCCGCGCCGCCCGACGGCGGCGCGCTCATGTCGATGACGGCTCGGTCGCCTTCCTTGACGATTATCGGGAAAAGCTCATGCGCGGATCCTCCAGCGGCACGGCGCCGGACGCCGAATTTGCGCGCGCCCAGTTGCGCTCCTTGCTCGAGCAGGCGATCGGCGCGCTCCCGCCCGATTTCCGGCTCGTCTTCGTGATGCGCGAGATCGAGGGGCTGAGCGTCGACGAGACGGCGCAGTCGCTCGGTCTCGTCCCGGCCACCGTCAAGACCCGGCACCTGCGGGCGCGGCGACGGCTCCAGCAGTCGCTGGCGCCGGACGTGAAGTCCGCCCTCGCCGGCGCCTTCCCCTTCGCCGGCGCCGATTGCGTCGCCATCACCGAGGCGGTCGTCAGCCGCTTCTGCGGGGACGCCGAACCGGGCACCGGGTGCGCCTGAAGGCCCGCCCGATCCTTGTAACCCCCGGCACCAATGCCTAGGTTGCGGATATGAAACGGTTCGCACAATTCGAACGGTTCAGGCTGCACGGAAGCAGCCTCATGGCACGAGCGCGGCCCTCGGGGCCGGGTCCGCACGACGGGTCCGCCGCGAGGGGTTAGCGAGACGGGCGCAGACGCGCTCAATTCCTTTCATGTTCGAGATCAAGGCGCCTCCGACGGCGGCGCCTGGGAGTTTGTCATGTCTACTTCACCCAGCGAACGTACGCGCTCGCTCCTTGCCGGTTCACTGGCGCTCGTCCGCCGACACACGGACGAGATCATCAGCCACATGGAAGCGCATCTTCGCGGCATCGATGGGCCCGGCGAAAGGTTCGGCCAGTCGGAAGTCGCCGCGATGATGCTCACTCAGTTGCTCATCGATCAGGCGGCGGCGATGGCCGATCAGGGTTCGCTTCGAATCCCGTCCGGACTGGGCGCCGAGCACCGCGCACTGGATATCGTCGGCCGCCATTATTCGCGCTTCGGCGATGCTCTGGTGCCGGTCCTGAAGGACGTGCTCGGGCCTGGAGTCCCGGCCGATCTCACCGCCGCCTGGGGCGACGCCTTCTGGCTCGCGGTGCAGGCGATCGAGCCTGAATCCGAGCTCCAGCCGGCGGCCTGAATCACCCACCTCTTCAGGCGAAGGGGAGTTCCGGCCCATCGTCGGCCCTGTCTTTTGCCGCCGCGGGATAATGAATCCCGTCGGCGGCGATCTGCAGCCCCGGGGTAGGCCGTGCCGGCACGATCTTCGATCCGTCCATCAGGTGATAGACCATACGTCCGGCCGCGATCAGATAGTCGGCGATGATCCGGCGGTGACATCGCCACCAGACGGCTTCGGCGCACATGATCGCCGTTCTCCGCTCCGTTGACAGCGCCATCAGCTCCTCCAGGCCGCCGCGATATTCGTCGGTCAGCGCGTGATCGGCATAATTGTGGAAGCTGCGATTGGTCCAGAAGCCGTTGACCTCGGGAGGCACCGCCGCCGATCGCTTGCGCAGGCCGCCCAGTGCGCCGATCCTGGTATGACCGATCTGATAATCCGCCAGCGCCGCCGGCAGCGAGTCCAGATTATAGTCCGGGTTGGTGCGCGATCGCGGCACGCTCCTCACGTCGACGACCAGCTGGACCCCGCCGGCCCGGAGCAGATCGACGAACTCGGCCAGGGTCCGAGTCGAATGTCCGATCGTGAATACCGGCAACGCCGCTCCCGCCGGAGCGAGTCGCTCGTCCATGGCCGCCTCAACCGGCATAAGCCGCTCGAACGAGAGCGCGAAGCACCGGCAGCACTTCCGCTTCGAACCAGGGATTGGCCGCCATCCAGATCCGCGAACGCCAGGACGGATGGGGCAAGGGGAATTGCGCGGGCAGATAGCGCCGATAGGATCGGACCCGATCGGTCATGTTCCCCGGGCCGAGCGCATGCGCCTGGGCGTGGCTTCCGACCAGCAAGGTGAGTCGAAGCTTCGGCAGCTGCGCCAGGAGCCGGCTTCGCCAAAGGCGCGCGCATTCGGGCCTCGGCGGTGCGTCGCCGCTCTTCCCCCGCCCCGGATAGCAAAGGCCGACCGGCACGATTGCCACCTTCTCCGGATCGTAAAACTCGCTTTCGGAAAGTCCCGTCCATTCGCGAAGCCGGTCTCCAGACGGGTCCGAAAAGGGAATTCCGGACTCATGGACCCGGCTTCCCGGCGCCTGGCTGGCGATCAGGATTCGGGCGCCTGGCGACAATTGCAGGACCGGGCGCGGTCCGAGCGGCAGCTGGTCGCCGCAGGCACGGCAGGCGCGCACCTCCGTGAGCAACGCGGCAAAATCGTCCACCGCGGGCGGCAAGTTCGTCGAACGGATTTCGCTCACCGCCCGTCCTCCCCTGCAGGCGCCGGACGCGGATGTGAACGTGACCGCCGGTCTCGCCCGGCAGCCGCCATCGGGCCGATCCCCGGCCTGGTCGTGCCGTCCTGGCCGATCCGGGCGTGGAGGCGCCGGTGGAGATGCGGAAACAGAGCGCCCAGCGCGGTGCCCCAGGCGAGCAGGGCGAGAAGGATTCCGATCGCCGGCACTCCGCCCGGGGCCGAACCGCCGCTCATCGCCGGAAGCACCATGACCGCGCCTGCGGCCCAGAGCGCGAATCCATAGGCCATCCCGAACAGCCATCCGCCGCAGGGATCGTTGGCGGCGCGCTTGAACAGCCAGCCGTACAAGGCACCGGCAGCGGCCATTGCTGGTCCACCCGCAAGGATCGTCATTACCGGGGTCAGTCCAAGGATCCGCGCTTCGACATCGAGTGAGCCGAACTGCCAGAGCAGAGGGATGGCGACGGCGGTCGCGGCGACCCCGGTCAACGTTCCGGCGAGCGTTGGCCGCTGGGTGGGGCCGGGATCGTAGCCATGGGCGACCAGGAACGGATTCATGTCGACCTGCTCATTCCATCAGCTCCGCCAGCGCAGCGCACCGGGCGAAATCGGGCAGGTCCCGATGAACGTCGATCAGGTGGTGATAGGCCAGGCCGACTCCGCGCACGTCGCGATTGAGGTCGAACAGGCCGACCGGGTTGACGTTGCCGAGCGCCCGCTCAAGCGCGATGTCCCAGTCGATCTGGTCGGTCAGGCTGTACCAGGTGAAGCCGACCAGCGGGATGCCCGACGAGCGCATCAGCTGGACGTTGTGCCACTGTCGCCACAGCCATCGTGGCCCGTCGCGAGCGTCCATCCGGTTCGTCTCGGTATGCATCATGGGTCGTCGATAACGGTCGTGATACTGGCCGGCGATCACCGACCAGCCGAACAATTCACCCAGTGCGTGGGAGTTTCCGTCGGGATCGACGAGCTTCTCGTTCCATTCGTAATAGTCGACGCCAAGGATGGTCCGGCGCGGCACCTCGCGCTTCATGAACCACTCATATTCATCCTCGGGCATGCCCTGCTCGCGAAGGTGCCCGCGCATTCGATCACCGACGGGGTTCGCATAGACCAGGTCCAACGGCAGGAAGCGGCGCTGGTTCTCGAGGTCGGCGACCGCCTCGACATCCGGCTCCGGACAGCAGGGCTGGTAGAATTCGCCGCTTTCGCTGTTCACGAACACGGCGTCGCCGCGCACCGCCAGGATCTCGTCGGTCATCCGGACGCTTGCCTTGGCGAGGTGCCGAACAGCGGTGACGAAGCTTCGCGAGTCCCGCTTCTGCTCGTTCCAGCGCCCCTCGAGGGTGCTCATCCGGGCGCAGACATACATTTCGTTGACCGGCGTGTAGAAACGCACCCACGGATAGCGGTCCGCAAAGGCTCGGGCATATTCGGCCAACGCCCCCGCTAATTCGGGGTTCTGGAAATCGCCAAGCCAGGTCGGAAGGCCGAAATGGCACAGGTCGATGATCGGCTCGGGGCCTTGGTCTCGGAGCTCCGCCATCACTTCGTCGACGAAGCTCCAGTCGAAGCGGCCCGGTCCCAGAAAGACGAGGTGAAGCGGCGGCCCGTAACGCAGGTGGGTGGCCCCGACGAGGCGCGCCAGCTCCAGATCCTCGCGCCATCGCCGATAATGTCCGGAGGCCTGCAGCTGGTCCAGGCGCCATTGGCCGTTTTCGATCGTGGGATAGCTGGACTCGATGCCCGTCGCGAAGATGAAGCCGTCTCGATGCCGGGAACGTCCGCTGCAGTCGGTCTCGCGGTGCGGCCTCGCTCGAACGGCGGGCAGCCGCGGCAACCGCTTCGGCGGGTAACCGACGGGACGGGTGTAGATCGCGCCCATTACCGCGCCGAACAGCAGGTGGCCGAGCAAGAGGCCGGCCGGCTCGTGCCAGCCAATATCGGAGAAGAAAGCGAGCGGATCGAATTTAACGACGCCGCTCGGACCGTGCATCAGACTCAGCTGCGGCAGCACCAGCAGAAAGGCGAGCAAGGCCGGAAACAGAGCGAAGAGGGTGCCCTGCCAGACCGGGCGCCAATCGAGCCACGACCAGAAGAAATAAGCGTAGAAGATCGCCCAGATCGCGCCGACCGCCAGATGGGCAGCCATTCCCGCCAGCCACCAGGCGGCGGTCGGGCCCTCGGGGAAAACCAATGTGCCGAGACCGCGGACGACGTCGAACAGCGGCAGGCCGGCCAAAGCCAGGGCGCGGAGCACGACCTCCCAGACCGTCGCTCCGGCGGCGCCCGCCAAAGCGGCCTTCCACGGAGAGACGATCCGGATCATCGCGGAGTGCGGTTAGAGCGTGCTGCGTTCCCCGCCATGGACCCCGACGCCATGCCGGAACACGAGCTCGCCGCCCTTCCAGCCGGTGAACGCGAGCAGGGCCACGGAAATTCCGGAAAGAACGACGCCGGTCGTGCTCACCCCTTCACCGCCAAGCCGGAGCAGGAGGTTCGCCGCCTCGATCAGCACGACGACGACATTGCCGACCATGTGGGCCCAGGCGTCGCTGAGTTGGCGGATCCGCCGGTCTCCCGCAAAATCGGCGAGGCCCGCGACGGCCGCCAGAGCCGCGCCTACCAGCCCTGCGCCGAGCAGCCAGCGCGACGCGGTCGCCCAGCCGGCCGATCCGTCCGCGAGGAACATCAGGTCTGTCGCGAAGGCCGCGATGAAGAAGGTGATCGGAAGCGGCACCAGCATCGGGTGGATCGGATGGCCCATTATCTTGGCCGTGCTCTGGGGATGTTCGCCGTTCATGTCTTCATCCTTCCTTGCGTCAAAAGTGCCAGGCCGAGGCCCGTTGTGGCCAGGGCCGCGAGCGCGACCACGCCTCGGCGCCTGCTCGCCCAAAGGAGCGGCGAGCGGCGTCGGGCAGAAGCGCCGAACCGCCCCTCCGCTCCGCGATCGCCCGGAACCGGCTTGAACAGGTTGCCGGGGCGATCGCCTCCTCCCGGCCCCGGCTCCTGCTGGCCCTTGATCGCTGTTGCCGAGAGGTAGCGGTCGAGGAACGGGGACAGGAACTTTTCCGCGACGATCGCCTGCCAGGCGGGAGCGCCGACGATGATTTGTTTGCGTCGGGAATGGGCGGCCAGCCAAATTGCCTCGGCGGCCACGTCGGGACTGTAGACGGCGCCGATCGGCTTGGGCCGACCGTCGAGATGGGAGCGAACCCAGTCGAATTGCGGCGTGTTCAGCCCCGGCAGCTGGACCATGGTCAGCCGCACCTTGCTGCCGAGGGCGAGAAGCTCGCTTCGAAGGCTGTCCTGGAAGCCCTGAAGGCCATGCTTGGCGGCGCAATAGGCCGATTGCAGCGGGATTCCGCGATAGGCGAGCGCCGATCCGACGAGGATGATCGAGCCGCTGTCGCGCTCGAGCATGTGCCGGAGTGCAGCCCGGGTGCCGTTCACCTGCCCAAGATAGGTGACATCGGTCACTCGCCGATATTCCTCGGGGCTGATGTCGGTGAAATAGGAGAAGATGCCCGCAAAGGCGTTGTTCACCCAGATGTCGATCCGGCCGAACTTCTCGGCGATCCGGTCCGCCGCGCGCTCGACCTGGGCCTCGTCGGCAACGTCGGCTTCGACGATCAGCGCCTCGCTTCCGATCGCCTCGATCTCGCGCGCCGTCGCGACGAGACCCTCTCGACCGCGGGCAAGCAACGCAAGCTTGTAGCCACGCCGCGCGAAGGCCCGTGCCGTAGCTCGCCCGACACCGGCCGATGCGCCGGTGATCGCCACCACCTTCGCGCGATCGTCCCGGCCCGAACCCCTGTTTTGGCGGTCAGGTCGACGGTCTGTGACAACGTCTTCCACGTGCGGTTTGACGCCCGCTCGTCGCGGAAGTTCCCCTTCGGGGCGCCGACGATGAACGATCGTGCCTGGAACCGGCTTCGACGCTGCGCGATTCCCTCCGGTGACGATTCTTTCCACTCGCCTCGCCTTCGTCGATCCGATGAAGCCATGCCTCGCCGATTCCGCACCGGACGGAGCGCTTTGGCTGCACGAGCTGAAATATGACGGCTATCGGACCGAATTGGCGATCGAGGGCGGCGACGTCCGCGCCTTCACGCGAACGGGGCTCGACTGGACCGAGCGCTACCGGCTCGTCGCCGACGCCGCCCGCGCGCTTCGATGCCGAGACGCCCTGATCGACGGAGAGGTCATCGTCCAGGTCGACGGCGGCCTCTCGGATTTCGCGGCCCTTCGACGGCAGCTCGCCAGCTCGACCCCGAAAAACCTCCTCTTCATGGCGTTCGATCTTCTCCATCTCGACGGCCTCGACCTTCGCCGGGAACCGGTAGAGGCTCGGCGCGAGCGCCTTCGTTATCTCCTGGCCGGCGCGGGCGAGGAAGGACCGATCCGCTTCAGCGAGCATATCGCCGGCAACGGGCCTGAATTCTTCGCCGCTGCCGAGGCGATGGGCGCGGAAGGGATCGTTTCGAAGCGACTCGGCAGCGCCTATCGAAGCGGCCCGTCGAAGGCCTGGCTGAAGGTCAAGTGCTTCACCGAAAGCGAGTTCGTCGTCATCGGCACGTCACGAGGCGATCTCGCTCCGGTCGCCCTGCTCGCGCGCGAGACCGCCGATCATCGGCTCGAATATGCCGGCGCCGCCATGGTCACCTTCTCGGAGGCCGAAAGGGAGCTTTTCTGGCGCGCCAACGAACGGCTCAAATCGGCGAAGCCCGCGCTCCACATGGACCCGCGCCCGCAGACGAGCTGGCTGAAGCCGGAAATGCGGGTCCGGGTTCGACATCTGAAGGGTGAGGACAGTCTTCGCCACGCCACCGTCAAGGCGATCGCCTGGATTCCGCCCGAGCCTTCGGCGGAGACTCCGAAGCGGGAAGTGATCATGACGAGCAAATCCCAGCGCTCGGCCGGGCCGAGCAGCGAACCCGGCTTCAAGACGTTGCCCGGCGCAGTTCCTGAGCGCGAGGCCCTGCTTGCTTATTACCGAGCCGTCGCGCCGCTTATCCTGCCCCAAATCGCCGGTCGGCCGCTCAACCTGCTTCGCTGCCGCGGCCGCTATTGCCACTTCCAGCGCAATCGCAATCACCCGCCGACCGAGCAGAGCTTCGATCCGCCGATCCGCAGCGTTCCGATCCGCCAGAAAAACGGCCGAACCGAGGAGTATCTTTACGTCGACAGCGAGGACGGGCTGGTCGCGTGCATCGAATCCGGCGCGGTCGAGATCCACGCCTGGGGCTCTCGAGTTCCGGAGGTGGAGCGGCCGGACCGTATCGCCATCGATCTCGATCCCGGCGAAGGCGTCGGCTTCGACGAGACCAGGTCGGCCGCGCGCCAGGTACGGCTCTCGCTCGAGGCGATCGGCCTCGAAAGCTGGCCGCTTCTGACCGGCGGCAAGGGGATCCATGTGGTGGTGCCGTTCGCGCCCGCCGGCGACTGGACGAAGGTTCGCGAATTCGCCCGCACCTTCTGCACGGCGCTCGCGCAGGCCGCGCCTGATCGTTTCACCGTCGCCTTGCCGATCGCCGAT
>CBIGXQ010000016.1:0-26277 GCA_966193865.1 uncultured Sphingosinicella sp.
TTCGCCCGACGTGCCGGCGGCGTTCAATGCGACGAGGATCTTCTGCCCTTCGCCGATTCAGGCGTGGACCTCGTCGTGGCGATCGGCACGTTCGACAGCGTCAATGATCTGCCGGGAGCGCTCACCCTCGCTCGCCGGAGTCTCGTCCCGGACGGCCTGTTCCTGGCCGCGTTCGCCGGCGCTGGCAGCCTGCCCCGGCTTCGAAGCGCGCTTCGAGCCGCCGAAGACGCGCTCGAAGAACCCGCTTCTCCCAGGATCCATCCCCAGATCGACGTTCGAGCGGCTGGCGACCTGCTCATGCGCGCCGGTTTCACGCTGCCGGTCGTCGACAGCGACAAGATCAGCGTCCGCTATCCGGGTCTCATCGACCTGGTCAGGGATTTGCGCGCGATGGCAGCGACCAACATCCTCTCGCGCCGAACGCGCCGATCCTTCGGCCGAGTCGCGCTTGCGGCGGCGATCGCCGACTTCGCGGCGAACGCCGATCCCGACGGCAAGACCACGGAGCGTTTCGAGATCCTCCATCTCAGCGGCTGGGCCCCCTCCCCGGACCAGCCCAGGCCGGCTCGGCGCGGCAGCGCGACGGCTTCGCTTGCCGAGGCCTTGCGAAAGACATGATGATCGCCTCAGGCCAAAAGCAGACGGTCCAGTAGCGCGATGAGCGGAGCGTCGGCGGGCGGCATGTCCGCGGCGACCATCTCCGAGGGCCGAAGCCAGCGCAGTTCCGAGGCGTCGAGCGGCAACGGCTCGCCCGACCAGCTTCGGCAAAGATAGACGAGAAGGATCATGTGGCGGCCCTCGACCGGCGCGCTTCCGAAGCAGGCCGGGATGAGATCTGCGGGCTCGACGACGATTCCAAGCTCCTCTTCGAGCTCCCGCACGAGCGCCTCTTCGGGCAGCTCCCCGGCCTCCACCTTGCCGCCCGGAAACTCCCACAGGCCGGCCATCGCACGGCCAGGGGCGCGGCGCTGAAGAAGCACGCGGCCGGATGGGTCGGCCAGAGCCGCGGCGACCACGATCATTGTCGGATTTTTTTGCAACTGCGCGCTTTCCGGTAGGAATCTCTTAACCGTGGCAAGGCTATTTGCCTGTTGATCGGGGGCGATGAAGCCCCGTCGGCAGGAAAAGACGATGCGGCGAATCTTCAGCATCATCAAGGACGAGCGAGCCGCCACAGCTGTGGAATATGGGCTCATCCTTGCGCTGATCTTTCTCGCCATGGTCGGTGCCATCGGCACCTTTGCTTCGACGACGATCAACATGTGGGAAAACGTCTCCAATACGGTGGCGTCGTCGTGAGTACGTTAAATGTTTCGAAACTTCCTGTGCCTAGGATCATGGTCAGCTGACCCTATTCTAAGCGCGGGCGGCCGGAAGTGTGGACTTCCATTGAGTAAGTGGAATTTAAGGAGACCGGAAATGCAGTTCATTCGCAAGATGATCAAAGACACCAAGGGTGCGACCGCCATTGAATACGGCCTGATCGCCGCCCTCATCGCGGTTGCCGCCATCACGGCCATGCAGGGCCTTGGCAACAGCCTCGACAATACCTTCACCAACGTTTCGGACGCGATGAACTAAGTTTCATCTACTTCGGAATAAGCAAGGGGGCGGCGGAACCTGGTTCCGCCGCCCTTTTTCTGTCTGCTCAACTTCGGTTGCCGTAGACGACGAGCTTCACCCTTTGGCCTGCCCGAAGTGAATCGTTGGCGTCCAGCCCGTTGAGGATCCGGAAACGCTCGACCTGATAGGCCGAATAGGCCATTCGCCGCGCGAGGCTCTGAACCGTATCGGCGGCCCCCACCGTGACGACCTGGATCACCCTCGGCCGAACCGCAGCGGCCTCCTGAACCGACAGCCGGCGAAGCGACTGGACCATCGGGGCGAACGGGCCGAGACCACTCCCGGCCGGAGTGACGGTGACGAAATGATAGGCGCGGTTTGAGGCCATTTCATAGGCGAAGACGGTGACGTCGACGGCGCCTTGCTGAAGCGCGACCCGGGCAGTGGAATAAGCGGCCGGAATGCCGTTCACGTTGGTCGTTCGGGGCTGCGAGACCTGCACCTGCGCCTGCTGGCCGAGCAGAGCCTGGAAAACCTGGCCGATATAGGTGCCGAGATTGCCATTATAGGGGCCGGTCGAGAATTGCGCCTGGCCGCTATTGCCGACGATCGACACGGCGCGAACGCCGTTCTGGGTGGCAAATCCCTGGGGAATGGTGAAAGCCAGGCGGAGATCGGGATGAAGGAATTCGCGCCCCTCGATCACGCCCTGGGCCGGATCGTCGTCGAAGATCATGCCGTTCAGCGCGGCGAGATGCTGCTCGCGATTGACGATCCCCTGCCCTGCCCGGCCGGTGGCCTGGGCGCGTTGGGTGGCTCGGGTAACCCGCTCCGCCGACAGCGGGTGGGTGCGCGCCCAGGACGGGGTCGCCCTCTGCTCGCCTTCTACCCCCGAGAATCGCGGCTCCATCGCGCTCCACGCGCCGAGCGAAGCGAGCATCGACGGCGATTGAAGCGGATCGTATCCGGCCGCGGTCATGTAGCGGATTCCCAGATCATCGGCCTCCAGCTCCTGGCTCCGGGAGTATTGGAGGAACAGGCCCTGGCTGACCTGACCGGCAAGGTTGGCGAGATCTCCCGAGCCGGTCACGACTCCCACGAGAAGCGCGCCGAGCTGGCTCAACAGTCCGCGATTCTGCCGTTCGGCGCCGTGGTCTGCGGTGATATGGCCGACTTCATGGCCGAGAACGGAGGCCAGCTCCGCTTCGCTGTTCATCAGTCCGAGCAGCTGGCGAGTGATATAGACATAGCCGCCGGGCACCGCGAAGGCGTTCATCACCGGCGAGTTGAGCGCGCTGAATCTGAACCCGCTCGCCTGGACGCCGCTCTGCGCCGCGACCCGGGCGCCGACCGCATTGACGTACGCGCCGCGATTGCCGGTCTCGACACCGCCAAACTCCTGGATCACCTGTTGATGCTGCTGCGCGGCCTGCTGAGCCGTGCCCGGAGCAATGGCCCTTTGGTCGCCGGCTCCGGTCAAACCTGAGCCGGCGCAGGCAATGGCGGCAAGCGGAAGGCTCATGGCCAGAATGGCGCGAATCTTCATCGTCGGAACTCCTTACGCAGACGAAAGCGTTGCTTCGGCAACACTGTCCTGCGGTTGAAGTTCCATCGCTCCGCCGAAGCGGCAGCGGTCAGGCGATCGACAGAAATTTCTCGCGCCGCTGCGATCGCACCTCGTCGCTGGTCAGCGGCGCAAGTGCCTCCAGTTCCTCCTCGATCGCCGCGCCAAGATCGGCGATGGTGACGGCGGGATCGCGATGAGCACCGCCCATCGGCTCGGCGACGATCCTGTCAATCACGCCAAGCTGCTGGAGATCCGCGGCGGTGACCCGCATCGCCTCGGCCGCTTCCGCGGCCTTCTCGGCCGTCCGCCAAAGGATCGAGGCGCAGCCTTCCGGCGAGATGACCGAATAGACGCTATGCTCCAGCATCAAGACCCGGTTGGCGGCGGCGATCGCGATCGCTCCACCGGAACCGCCTTCGCCGACGATGGCGGCGACGAGCGGAACGCCCAGCTTCAGGCACTGCTCGGTCGATCGGGCGATCGCTTCCGCCTGCCCCCGCTCTTCCGCCTGGACTCCCGGAAAGGCACCCGGGGTGTCGACCAGGGTGACGACAGGCAGGCCGAACCGGTCGGCCAGCTCCATCAGCCGGATCGCCTTTCGATAGCCTTCCGGCCGGGCCATCCCGAAATTGTGCTTGAGCCGGCTGGCCGTGTCGTCGCCTTTTTCGTGACCGATGAGCACGACCTTCCGGCCGTTCATCCGCCCGAGGCCGCCAATGATCGCCTGGTCGTCGCCGAAATTACGATCGCCGCCGAGCGGGACGAAATCCTCGACCAGTGCCGCGACATAATCCTTGAAGTGCGGCCGTTCCGGATGACGGGCGACCTGCGTCTTCTGCCACGGCGTGAGCCTTGAATAGGTCTCGCGAAGCAGCCGGTCGGTCTTCTCCTCGAGGCGGCCAATCTCCGCCTCGATGTTGAGCTCGCCTGCCGAGGCGGTATCGCGCAGCTCGGCCACGCGCGCCTCGAGCTCCGCTATCGGTTTTTCGAAATCAAGGAAGGTCGCCATGAAGCGCGCCGGTTAGGCCGGGTTCCGTTTGCCGTCAACGCGCGTGCCGCTCAATCGCGCGAGCGGATGGCGGCTGTTGACCAGTTCGACCAGCCGACGCGAATCGACATGGGTATAGATCTGGGTCGTGGCGATGTCGGCATGACCGAGGAGGAGCTGGACGGCGCGCAGATCGGCACCCCCTTCGAGAAGATGGGTGGCGAAGGCATGGCGGAGGACATGGGGGCTGATCCGGTCCGGCGGAATCCCGGCGTCCGCCGCGACCTCCCTCACCAACTGATAAAGCCTTACCCGGCTGAGATGCTTCTTTCCCGAGGGAAAAAGGTAGGGCTTGTCCTTCGGCACATGGGCCGCCCACTCCGACACCGCCGCTCGGGCGCGGTCGGAGATCGGCACCAGCCGCTCCCGCCCACCCTTGCCGCGGAGAATCAGAAACGGCCTGTCGGGCGAGATCGAATGGCGCGGCAGCGATACCAATTCGGTGGCGCGAAGTCCGGACCCGTAGAGAAGCTCCAGGAGAGCGGCGAGACGGAGGTCCTCCGGCCCACCCTGCGCCCTGCGCTTCTCGACCTCGCGAAACAAAGCCGTGATCGCCGAGTGGTCGAGGATCTTCGGCAATCGCCGCTCGGGGCCTGGACGCGGCAGCGAATTCGACGGATCGTCGGCGCGGAAGCCTTCGTCGTGGAGGAAGGCGAAGAATCGGCGAAGCGCCGCGGACTTTCGGGCGACACTCGCGCGGCTGAGCGGCAGCCATGCCTCGCCGAGCCGCTCGAGCGCCTCCGGCCCCGCCTCGGCAAGCTTCCCCCCGAGCAGTTGCGAGGCGCCGTTCAGGTCGCGGCCGTAGGCGAGCAGGGTGTTGCGGGCGGCGCCGGCTTCGGCCGCCATCATCTCGATGAAGGCCGCGATGAGCTGGCGGTCCTCACCGCCCGTCACAGCCGGGTAAGCGCCTCGGCCGCAATCATCCGGGCCTCATATTCAAGCCCTGCGACCCGAAGCGCCCGGACGAGCCTGAACAAAGCGGAGGGCGGAACGCCGGTCCAGCCGTCGGTCTGCATGCCGACGGCAGCCAGCAGAGCCACCGTCGCCGGCTGCCGCGCCCTGGCGGCCTCGTCGATCGCCCGGCCCCAGCTTCCGTCGTTCGTCAGGCGGAAACCCGCCGCCGACGCGAGAGCGGCGGCATCTTCGCCGGACAGGCGGCCGAGGCCGGCCAGGGTGGCGACGAGGGCGCGGCTGAGTCTCTTGTCCTCGCTGGAGTCGGAGTCGATGAATGCTTCCAACCGGTTCGCGGACAGGTCCACCGCTGGCCGGGCGGCGCCGACGGCGATCAGGGCCCAGGCGCGATCAGTGCCGTCTTCCTCGACGACAGCGCCCCACCGCGCCGCCTCGCGATCCATTCCGGCGGACAACATCGAGGCGATGAGGTCCTCGCTCTGGCTGGCGAAATCGGAAGACGGCTGAATCCTCGCCGCCGCTCCGGCGGTGAGGATCAGATGGCCGTAGCGCAGCTGGGGCGGGCCCTCGGCCCAGAGCGCCCGCATCGCCTCGACCCGCTCCGCCGGCTCGCGATGAGTCCAGGCAGTCCGAAGCCTGGCGCCGACCGTGCCGGCGACCTCCGCCGGGTCGGTCGCGTCATAGAGGAGGCTGTAAATGTCGACCAGCGAACGCGACGAAAAGATGCCGAGGGAGGCCGCGGTCCAGGCCGCCTCGAGACGCTGCTCGAGAGGCACCATCGGCGCCCGCGCAAGCCAGGCGTTGATCCTCGGACCGGCGCCCTGCAGCAACGGTTGGGGAATGGCGACGCCGGTGGCGCTTGCCAGGCCGAAGCGCCATGGCGTGATCTCGTCCACCCCTTCCCATTCGATCGTCACCGACCGGCGGGTCTGGGCGCCGGCGCCGACGATCTTCTCGGCGAGGCGAAGGTCGATACCGCCGCCGCCCTGGCGTCGGGCCTGGTCGACGAGCGAATCCGCACGTGCGGGCTCCCCTTCGAGTGCCGCGCACATCGCCTCGGCCAGAGTCCAGACGGCATCGTCGTCGGAAAGATCGCGAGCCGGCTCGACGACCGGGCACAAAGCGGCCGGATCGGCCGTGGCCAGCGCCGTCTGGGCCGCAGCCTGGACCATCAACGGCGTGTAGAGCTCGCGATCGACCGACTGGACGAGAAGGCGGGCCGCGTCGGCGTCGCCCATCTGGAGAAGCAGGCTGGCCCGCGCCGCCGCCCAGTCGACCGGGTGAATCCCGGCCGGTGCCGCAACTCGCGAGAGCAAGGCGCGCCGAAGCAGGATCGTCGTCCAGCGCGACGGCAAAGGCGCATCGAGGCGATTCATCAGGGTGGCGAGATAAGCCCCACCGGCATTGCCGAAGGCGGTCGCGCCGAGGCCGAAATTGCCCGGCTCGAGCACCCCGACCATGTTCACCGGCCGTTCCGCCCCCTCCGGGATGGAGAAATAGTTGATCGGCCGGATGTCCTCGAGGTCTTCGACATCCTCCACGTCGACTTCGGCAAGACCGTCGATCGGAGCCACGGATCGCGGCGAAGTCGGAGCGGCCGAATCGGGCTGTTGCGGCCCGGGCTGCTGCGGTCCCGGTTCGGTCGGTCCCGCTTCCTGTGGCGGCGGCTGAGTTCCCGGATCGCCGAATCCTGGCGGAAGCAGCGATTCGGGCGACTCACGGTCCTGGCTGGCGGCCGGAATGGCCGCAGCAAGGGTCGCAACGCCCGCCAGCAGCAGGAGCTTATTGGGCCAGGACTTCATTCGTCACGTCCTGCTCGATCGGGCCGACCGGAACTTCGGTGTCCACCGTCGAAGCATAGACCAGCAGACCGACGATCAGGACGAGAAGCAGGATCAGGATGGTGGGTAAAGGCGACCGGCGACGGCGCTGCGGACCGAAATCATATCTGGGTCTGGGCATGGCCGGCCTTTTGCCCCAGCACAAAGCGATCTGTATAGCCCCCGCTTCATGGCCACCGGGGGAATTCAGATTGACCGAACGATCGCCCTTGTCGGTTTGATGGGTGCCGGCAAGTCGACGGTCGGGCGCCTGCTCGCACGGCGCCTCGGTTTGCCTTTCGCCGATTCGGACGAGGAGGTGGAGCGATCGGCGGGGATGAGCATCACCCGGATCTTCGACGAAGTGGGCGAGACAGGTTTCCGCGATATCGAGCGCGAGGCCATCGGGCGCCTCCTCGACCGGAGGCCGAAGGTCATCGCGACCGGCGGCGGCGCCTTCACCGACCAAATGACCCGCGCACGGCTGCTCGACACCTGTTTCACGGTCTGGCTCGACGGCCCTGTCGAGATTCTCGCCCAGCGGGCGGTTAGGAATGGCCAGCGCCCGCTCCTTCGAGGGCGTGAAGCCGCCGATGCACTCGAATTCCTTTCCGCCGAGCGGGGCCCATTTTACGCGCAGGCCGATCTCCGGCTGGACTGCGGCGACGAGCCGCCCGAGCGAATCGCCGATCGGATCATGGCCGCGCTTGCCGGGCTTCGCCGATGATCAGTTTCGATCGCCTCGGCTATCCGATCCGGATCGGCGCCGGCCTTCTCGAAAATGCCGAACTGCCGCCGGGAAAGCACTTCCTCGTGACGGACCGTAACGTCGCCGAAGCCGGTTGGCTGGACCGCCTGTCCGGTGACTATGCCGGCCGTTTCGTCCTCGTCCCCGGCGAAGCGAGCAAGACCATGGCCACCGTCGAGACCCTGCTCGATGCCATGATCGAATCGGGGATCGGCCGCTCCGATCACGTCGTCGCCGTCGGCGGCGGCATGGTCGGCGACGTCGCCGGTTTCGCGGCTTCGCTGCTCAAGCGCGGCTGCGGCTGGGTGTCCGTTCCGACCAGTCTGCTGGCGCAGGCGGATTCGGCGATCGGCGGCAAGACCGGGGTCAATACGCGCCACGGCAAGAACCTCATCGGTACCTTCCACCCGCCGGCGCTGGTCCTGATCGATCCGGACGTGCTCGCCACCCTGCCACCAAGGGAAATGCGGTCCGGCTATGCCGAAGTGGTCAAATATGGCCTGATCGGGGATCCTTCCTTCTTCACCTGGTGCGAGGAACACGGCCAGGCTTTGCTCGAGGGCCAGAGCGGACCCCTGCAATTTGCCGTCGACTTCAGCGTCCGGGCCAAGGCGGACCATGTCTCCGGCGACGAGCGCGACCTGTACGGCCAGCGCGCCTTGCTCAATTTCGGTCATAGCTTCGGACACGCCATCGAAGTCGAGACGGAAATGCTCCACGGCGAAGCGGTCGCGATCGGCATGGCCATGGCGTTCCGGCTTTCGGTCGAGCTGGGCTATTGCGCTTCGACGGAGGCCGAACGGGCCATCCGGCATCTCGAGGATGTCGGTCTGCCGATCTCGACCGATATCGAGCCCGCCCGGCTGGCAGCGCGGATGCGCCACGACAAGAAGGAAGGGAGCCTGGTCCTGACTCGCGGAATCGGCCAGGCCTTCCTCGCGTCCGGCGTCAGCTATTCGCCATAACCAGTTGGATTAAGGCGAGTACCGCATTCCTGCCTCTAGCCAACGTCCTTCTCGATCGGGGGTTCGGGCTCGGTGATGATGCGATCGATCTTCGCTCTCAAGTCGCCGCTCTCGAGCTGGGCCTTCAGCCGCTCATGATCGCGGGCACGATAAAGATCCTCCGTCCGGTTGATCTCCTCGGCATCGACGCCGACCCGCTCCATCGCCATCCGCGCCATCCGAACCGCTGAATCGAGCAATTCGCGCACCGTTCCCGCGACGGGCGCGTGGCGAAGCTTCAGGAGCGCCCGCCGATCATAAGCGCGAACGAAGATGGAGGCGCGGGGAAAGGCTTCGTGGACGCCTTCCAGGAATTCCGGTTCGAGCTGGTCGCCGTCCAGGCAGAAGAGGATGAGCTCGGCATCCGCCGCGCCGGCCTGGCGAAGCAGATCGAGCCGGGTGCCGTCGCCATAATAGACCTTGGCACCGAAGCTTCCTGCGACGTCGATCATCTCGATATCGTTGTCGACCAGGGTGACGGCGATGCCCTGGGCATTCAGCATCTGCGCCACGGTCTGGCCGAACCGGCCATAGCCGACGATGATCGCGTTCGATCCGTCCGCCACCGGCCCGCCCCTCACCTCCTTGCTGACCGGCGCCGACCGCATCCCCTGGGTCGCCATCATCAGGAAAGGCGTGGTCGCCATCGACAAGGTAATGATCGCGCCGAACAGGCTCGCCGCCTCGGGCGCGACGAGAAAGGCCTGCTGGGCCTGAGCGAACAGGACGAAGCCGAATTCGCCGCCCTGGCTCAGGAGCACGCCCAGAGCCAAAGCGGGCCGCCAGGCCATTCGGAAGGCCAGAGCGAGGCCCATGATGACCAGGGTCTTGATCGCGATCAGGGCCAGCGCCATCGCGACGACGAACAGCGGCCGTTCGGCGATCGCGCTCAGATCGAGCATCATCCCGACGGCGAGGAAGAAGAGGCCGAGAAGGATCGACCGGAACGGTTCGACGTCCGCTTCCAGCTCGTGCCGGTAGGGCGAATCGGCAAGCATGACTCCGGCGACGAACGCGCCCAGGGCCGTCGACAGGCCAAGCCATTCCATCACCGCCGCACTGGCGATGACGGTGAAGAGAGCGGCGAAGACGAACATCTCCCGTTCGCCGAGATTGCCGATCAGCCGGAACAGGGGGCGGAGCAGGAATCGGCCGGAAAGGACGAGCCCGACGACCGCGCCGACCGTGTAGAGCGCCAGAAGCCAGCCCGGCGGTCCGCCCAGGTCGGCCGGGTTACGCGACATCGCCGCGATGATCGTCACCAGCGGCACGATCGACAGGTCCTGGAACAGGAGGATGGAGAAGGCCCGCTCCCCGAACGGAGTCCTCAGCCGCCCAGCCGACTGGAGCATCGGCAGCACCTGAGCAGTCGAGGAGAGAGCCAGCGGCAAGCCGAGCGCGAGCGCCGCGGCGAGCGTGGACGTCGTGGCGACCCAGACCAGAGCGGAGGCGGCAATTCCGCAGAGCACGACCTGGAGCAGCCCGAAGCCGAAGATGTCGTGCCGCATCCGCCACAGCCGAGTCGGGTTGAGCTCCAGCCCGACGAGGAAGAGCAGAAGGACGATACCGATCTCGGCGATCTCGAGAATAGTCTCGCCGCCGCTCACCAGGCCGAGCAACTGAGGCCCGACGAGGGCGCCGGCGACGAGATAGCCGAGGGTCGCGCCGAGCCCGAGGCGGCGGAAAAGCAGGACGAAGACGAGCGCGAAGCCGAGCAGGATCACCACGTCGAGGAGCATGGAGACGGGTGCGTGAGCGGCCTCGCTCACGGCCGAGCCGGTTGGGCGATGGCCAGCGAGGCCGCTTCGGCTGCCGCTTCGAACGCAAGCAGGATCGAGCCGTGGCGCGCGGGAAAGCGGCGCGCTTGGACGAAGACGTCAAGGCCGGGCCAATCTCCCGGATCATCGCGCCCTCCGGCCAGATAATCGGCAAGCGCCTTGCGGGCTTCGTCGATCTCGCCGGCGGTTCGGCCGACCACATGAGCAGCCAACAGCGAGGCCGAAGCCTGTCCCAAAGCGCAGGCGCGGACCTCCTGGCCGAGCTCGATCACCCGCCCATCCTGATCCGTGACGATGTCGACGGCCACTCGGCTGCCGCATACCGGCGAGCTCTTCTCGACCGTCGACATGGGTCGATTGAGCCGGTGCAGGAACGGGATCGAGGTGGCGAGGCGAAGGATGTCGCGGCTGTAGAGGGCGTCGGTCACGCCGGTCATCTAATGTAGATCAGCAGCAATTCCTACGATTCACGCGCGGCGCCAGCTGGTTCCGCCTGGCTTGTCCTCGAGCAGGATGCCCTGCTCGGCAAGCTCGTCGCGGATCCGGTCGGCCTCGGCGAAGTCGCGGCGCTGCTTGGCTTCGGCGCGAGCCGCGATCAGAGCGTCAATCCCGGCATCGCCGCCGCCCTGGAACCAGCCGCTGCTGCTTTCGCCGATCAGACCGAGAAGAGCGGCGCTGGCCCTCAGCTTCGCGCCGTCGACGGCAGCGAGCCGAGCCAGGGCCAGAGGCGTGTTGAGATCATCGGCGAGCGCTTCGAGCACGCCTTCATCCACCTCGCCTTCGTCGGAATCGCCGGCCGAGCGATAGAGCCGGTCGAGCGTCGCCTTGCTCTGGGCGATCAGCTGGGAGGACCATTCCAGCGGCTGGCGGTAATGCGCCGAAAGCAAGGCCAGGCGAAGCACCTCGCCCTTGTGGCCCTGCTCGAGCAATTCGCCGACGGTGACGACGTTGCCGAGGCTCTTCGACATCTTCTCGCCGTCCGCCATCGAAAGGAAGCCGTTGTGCATCCAGTAGCGGGACAGCGGCGCGCCGCCATGGGCGCAGCGGCTCTGGGCGATCTCGTTCTCGTGATGGGGAAAAATCAGATCGAGGCCGCCACCATGAATGTCGATCGTCTCGCCGAGATGCGCCTCGATCATCGCCGAGCATTCGATCTGCCAGCCGGGACGGCCGCGCGCCCAGGGGCTTTCCCATCCGATCGTCTCGGGCGGCGACGGCTTCCACAGGACGAAGTCTGCGGGATCCTTCTTGTAGTCGGCGACCTCTACCCTGGCGCCGGCGATCATCGCCTCCCGGTCGCGCCTGCCCAAAACGCCGTAATCGGGGTCGCTCGGCACGTGGAAGAGCACATGGCCGGCCACTTCATAGGCGTTGCCGGACTCGATAAGACGAGCGATCATCTCGATCATCTGGGGGACATGCTCGGTGGCGTGGGGCGCGATCGTCGGCTCGCCGACGCCCAGCGCGCCCATGTCGTCCCGATAATGGCGCTCGTACAACTCGGTGATCGCCGAAGGATCAACTCCTTCCGCCCGGGCCGCCTCGATGATCTTGTCGTCGACGTCGGTGACGTTGCGGGCATAGACCAGGCTGTCGGCGCCGTAGAGGTGGCGAAGCAGGCGCGCGAGCGTGTCGAAGACGACCGCCGGGCGAGCATTGCCGATATGCGCCCGGTTGTAGACGGTCGGACCGCAGACATACATCGTCACGCGACGCGGATCGGCCGGGGTGAAGACCCGCTTCTCGCGGGCCATCGTGTCGTGAAGGCGGATCGTCGTCATTGCGCGTTCCGGGCGTCGTCCGCCTCGCCTTGCTCCTCGGGGGCAGGTCCGCGGCGCGCCTCGACCAGATCGACGATCGCTTCGCCGCTGGCGTGGAGCAGAGGATAAGTGCGCGACTGGGCCATCCATTCAGGACGCTCGGCCGCCCGCCCCCAGATCGTGTCGTAGACAAGATTGGCGGCGAGATAGAGGAGGGTCGCGCCGATCAGGCCCTTGAGCGCCCCGAACCCGCTTCCGAGCACCCGGTCGACCGGTCCGACCACCGATTTGCGCACCCGTCCCCCGACCCGCCGCGAAGCGAGCTTGCCGGCGATGAAGACGATCCCGAACACCAAAGCGAAAGCGAGCACGGAGGCTCCGGCGACGGTGCCCACGGGACCGACCAGCCAGTCCCTGACCGGCTCATGGAAATAGCGCAGCGCGATGATCGCCATGAACCAGGCCAGAAGCGAAAGGATCTCGAACACGAATCCCCGCAGGAAGCCGAAAACCAGCCCGGCGCCGACGAGGAGAATGACGATGATATCGAGTGAGGTGAGGCCCATGCCTCGGCGCTAACCGCGCCCCAGCAGATGGTCAACGAGTTGTCCGAGGGTTCGAAACCCGGAGAGGCCCATCGGCCCTTTCTCGCCCGCAAGGCCGGCCGGGAGCAGCGCCCGCTCGAAACCGAGCTTGGCCGATTCCTTCAGCCGAAGATTGGCATGAGCGACCGGCCGAAGCTCGCCTGAGAGAGCCACCTCGCCGAAGGCGACCGTCTCTGCCGCCACGGGACGCTCCGACAGGGCCGAGACCAGAGCGGCCGCAACTGCGAGATCGGCGGCGGGATCGACCACCCGATAGCCGCCGGCGACGTTGAGATAGACTTCGGCGGTGGTGAAGCTGAGCCCGCAGCGCGCTTCGAGCACGGCAAGGATCATCGCCAGCCGGCCCGAATCCCAACCGACCACGGCCCGCCGTGGAGTGGCGCCGCTGGCGAGACGGACGGTGAGCGCCTGGATTTCCACCAGCACCGGCCGCGTGCCTTCCAGCGCCGGGAAGACGACCGCACCGGGAACCGCCTCGCCGCGGTGGGTGAGAAACAAGGCGGACGGGTTGCCGACCTCCGCCAGCCCTTCCTCGGCCATGGCGAAGACCCCGATCTCGTCGGTTCCGCCATAGCGATTCTTCACCGCCCGAAGGATCCGGTATTGATGGCTTCGCTCGCCTTCGAAGCTGAGCACCGTGTCGACCATATGCTCGAGCACCCGAGGACCGGCGATCGCGCCGTCCTTGGTGACATGGCCGACGAGGACGATGGCGGCCCCGCTTTCCTTGGCGAAGCGGATCAGCTCGTGCGCCGAGGCACGTACCTGGCTGACGGTCCCGGGCGCGCCCTCGATCAGGTCCGAATACATGGTCTGGATCGAATCGATCACGACCAAAGCCGGCGGCGCGCTCTCGGCGAGGGTGGTGAGAATGTCGCGGACCGAAGTGGCCGCGGCAAGCCTGAGCGGCGCGGCGCCCAGTCCGAGCCGCCGCGCCCTGAGCCTGACCTGGTCCGCCGCTTCCTCGCCGGAAATATAGGCGACCGGCAGTCCGCGGCTCGCGATCCTCGCCGCGACCTGGAGCAATAAGGTCGATTTGCCGATTCCCGGATCGCCGCCGATGAGGGTTGCCGATCCCGAGACGAGCCCGCCGCCGATGGCGCGATCAAATTCGGCGAGGCCGGTACCGATTCGCTCGGGGAGTGCCACCTCGCTGTCCAGCCCGACGAGCTCGACGCGGCGTCCGCCCGAACGCAGATCATGCTTGGCGGAAAAGGGCGTCACCACCCCCGCGGCATCTTCGACCAGGCTGTTCCATTCGCCGCAATCGGCGCACTGGCCCTGCCAGCGGCTGCTGATCGAGCCGCAGATTTGACAGACATAGCGCTTCTTGAGCTTGGCCATGGTTCGAGCCTACCGAAACGAAGCAAGAACATCCAGCCGGAATCGGCGCCTGGGAACGTAGGAGGGGCGCCGGCATTATCCCTACACACCCAGGAGTGGAGGAAGCATGTTCGTCCAGATCAACACCGACAACCAGATCAAGTCAGACGCCGGAGCCAATGAGCGGCTGGAAGAACGGATCCGGACGAAGTTGAAACGCTTCGAAAGGCGGCTGACCCATGTCGAGCTGCACGTCTCCGATACCAACGGGACGAAGGGAGGAAATGACAAGAGGGTGAGCCTCGAGGTGCGTCCGACCGGCCATGAGCCGCTCGCCGTCCATGCCGACGCGCAGCGGGTGGAGGATGCGGTCAGCGCGGCGGCGGACAAGGCCGCGAAGGCGCTCGACCACGCCCTTGGCCGGCTCAACGACAAAAGAGCTCATTGATTTGACGCTCGGCTTGCGCGGACTCGGCCGGCGCTTCACACCGTCGCGACGATGATCCGCGTAGCCAGCTACAATATCCGGAAGGCGATCGGCACCGATCGGCGGCGGCGTCCGGAACGCACGATCGACGTTCTGAACGAGCTCGGCGCCGACGTCGTCGCACTCCAGGAGGCTGACCGTCGATTCGGCTCGCGAGCGAGCGCGATACCGGTCCAGCTGCTCGAGCAGCATAGCGACTACAAGCCGGTGCCGTTCGACACGCGCGAGGGGAGCATCGGCTGGCACGGCAACGCGCTTCTCGTCCGCAAGCCGGTCGAGATATTGGAACGGCACCTCTTCCATCTGCCTTCGCTCGAGCCGCGCGGGGCGGTGCTCGCCGACGTCAAGGTGAACGGATCGGTGCTTCGAATCGTCGGCATGCATCTCGATCTGTCGGGGCTCTGGCGCCGGCGGCAGGCCCACGCCATCCTCAGTCACCTGGCCGAGCGCGAAGGCGACCCGTCAACCGTCTTGATGGGCGATCTCAACGAATGGAGCGTTCGCGGCGGCTGCCTTCGCGACTTCGGCGCCCATCACCATTTCGCGCCGTGCGGACGAAGTTTCCATGCCCGCCGGCCGATCGCGATGCTCGACCGGATCATGGTCACCCGCGATCTCGAGATCGTCTCGAGCGGCGCCCATGCAAGCGCCACGGCGCGACGCGCTTCCGATCATCTTCCGATCTGGGCGGAGCTCCGTCCAGCCGCCTGAGCGACCCTCAGGAGCCCTGATTCTCGGATTCCTCGACCGGAGCGGTGTCGGACTCCGCCTCCCCTTCCCCGATCTGCATCCAGTCGCGGAACGGCAGGCGGTAGATCATGTCCATGACCTCATATTCGATCCCGTTGGGTTTGCCGGCCGACGAGTTCCACAACGCGACCACGCCGGAGCGAAGCTGCGGATCGAACAGGATCAGCGCGCGATATCCCCTCACCCCGCCATGATGCCCGACCACGCGATGTCCGGCATAATCGAACGTTCGCCAGCCGAGCCCATAAGCGAATTGCGACGTGCGCTCGCTATACTTGCGTCGACGCGAGGCCTCTCCGGGCGTGTTCGCGAGCGGCGCCTGTACGGTCGACAATACCGAAGGCGGCAAGACGTCCTCGGCCGCCCCCATCTGGGCAAGCATCCACAGCGCCAGGTCCTTGATCGATCCGTTGACTCCGCCGGCCGCCGGGACCCGGTAATAATGGTCGGTCACCTCGACCGGATTCGAATTCTTGCCGCCGACATGCGGCCGGGCCCAGCTCGGCGAAGCGAGCAGCTCTTCCCGGGTCAGGCTGGCGCTGGTCATGCCGAGGGGCGCGAACAGGGTCTCGCGGACGGCGTCGCGATAGCTCTGGCCGGTCACCCGCTCGACGATCTCCGACGCCGCGTCGAAAGCGACGTTCTGGTAGGCATGGCATTGTCCGGGCGAGCAGATGTTGTTCAGGGTGGCGAGGCTGGCGCGAAGAAGCCTGGGATCGTCGCCATCCTCCAGCTTCGAATCATAAGCGTGCGAGAACAGGCCGAGGCGATGGGAGAGCAGGTCCGACACCGTCGCACTGGCCTCGTTGCCTCCGGGAAGCCTGATTCCGCTGTAACGCCCGACCGGCTCGAACAGCGACAGTCGCTGCCGCTCGGCGAGCAAGGCGACCATATCGCCGGCGACGCCCTTTGAAAGCGAGGCCCAGCGGAAGATCGTGTCCACCGTCACTGGATCGCCGCTTCCGGCGACGGTCTCGCCATAGCCCTTGAGGAAGGCGATCTCGCCCTCTTCGACGACGGCCACGGCAAGTCCGACCACAGCCGATTCCTCGGCGAGCTGGCGGAGCCGGGAATCGAGCCGGGCATAATCGACGACGCCCTGGCGCGCCGGGCGTTCGCCGACCTTCAGCTCGACCGTCTTCGATCGAAAGGCGGAGCCGGGGCTTGGCGCTTCGGCGGGCTCGGTGAATCGGAACGAGGCAGCCCACAGCAGTCCTGCCAGGCCGAGTCCGATCACCAGAAAGACAAGAAGGCGCCTCAAATACACGGGCCCGGCAATTCCGCTCCTACGCGCCGGGTTCCATTTCATTGCCGGCGGGCGAGCCTTAACCGGCAGGAACGGAGATGAACAGCATGCTTTGCCGCACGCTCGACACGGGCTGGCCATCCTGTCATCGCATCGATCGATGCGGGAAAAGGAACTCCGGATCGCCCTGGTCTGCTACGGCGGAGTCAGCCTCGCGGTCTACATGCACGGAATCACCAAGGAGATCTGGCGGGTCGCCAAGGCAAGCCGCGCCTATCATGGCGGCGGTGATGATCCGGGCACGGGCGAAGGCAGCGAAAGCGTCTATCTGGAGCTTCTTCGTACGGTTGCCGATCGGAGCGGCCTCGAGCTCAGGGTGCTCGTCGACATTCTCGCCGGTGCGAGCGCGGGCGGGATCAACGCCATCTTCCTCGGCCACGCTATCTCCACCGGTTCCACGCTCGATCCACTGACCGACCTCTGGCTCGATTCGGCGGATGTCGACCGCCTCATGGACAGCGAGGTGAGCGGCGTCTCCAGAATCGCCAAATCGGCCGCCATTCCCATGGCCTGGGCGCTCTCGGCCCGCTCCGGCACCGTCGAGAAGACCGTCGAACCGGCTCATCGCGCCGAGATAAGGAGCAAGCTCGCCAATTTCGTCCGCGGGCGCTGGTTCGCCCCGCCTTTCGGCGGGCCCGCTTTGACCAATCTCATCCTCGATGCGTTCGAGGCGATGGAGCGCGGCTCGCCTACGGGCCGGCTCTTGCCGGAGCGCCAGCCTCTCGACCTGTTCGTCTCGGTCACCGACTTCCACGGTCATGCGGAGCAGCTGCGCCTCAATTCGCCGCCCGAGGTGACCGAAACGGAACATCGGGTCACCCTGTCGTTCAGCGACAAGGGCAGCTCCATGCCGAAGCTCGCCGACGCGGCCGAGCTCACCTTCGCCGCTCGAGCCACGGCGAGCTTTCCGGGCGCCTTCCCGCCCTTCCGGGTGGACGAGCTGGATCGCGTCCTGGCCGGTCGGGGCCTGTCCTGGCCGGGCCGCTCGGCCTTCCTTCAGCGGGCCTTGCCTCAGCATGCCGCCAGTGGCGAGGCGGAAGCGGCGGTCCTGATCGACGGGTCGGTGCTCGCCAACGCGCCTTTCGCGCCCGCCATCGCCGCGCTCGAAAGCCGGCCGGCGCGCCGTCAGGTCGACCGCCGCTTCGTCTATATCGATCCCAAGCCCGGCCTTCGAAGCGTCCGCCTCGTTTCCGGGGCGGAAAAGGTGCTTCCGGGCTTCTTCAGCTCCATCTTCGGGGCGATGTCGGATATCCCTCGCGAGCAGCCGATCCGGGACAATCTGGACGAGATCGAACGTATCTCGGGGCGGATCCGGCGGCTTCGGCACATCGTCGATTCCATGCGGCCCGAAGTGGAGGCGGCGATCCAGCGCGCCGTTGGAACGAGCTTCTTCCTGGTCCGGCCGACTCCGCGGCGGCTCGCCGCCTGGCGGGCGCGCGTGCACGAACTTTCCGCCCGCGAGGCCGGCTATGCCTATGCCGCTTACGGCCAGCTCAAGATCGCCACCCTTGTCGAGGATGTCGCTGCATCGATCTCGCGGCTCGGCGGCGGCAACGACAGAAGTAGCCGCGAACGGGTCCGCCAGGCCGTCTGGAGCCAGATCCGAGCCGCCGGCCTTACCTCGGCCGACGCGGTGACCGCCCGCGGGGCCCGAGCCGACGTCGTCGACTTCCTGGTCGATTTCGACCTGGATTTCCGTACCAGGCGATTGCGTTTCGTCGCCCGGCAATTGACCGAGAAGTCGGACGATCTCGAAGGCGCGGACAAGATCCGCCGGATCCTCAACGAGATGACCGAGCTCTACCGCGCCCGCGGCGAGGCTCCGGTGGAGACGGAAGAAGGGCTGGCCATCCTGCGCCAGGCCGAAACGGACGCAATCGGCGCAATGTCGGTCCTCGCAGGGCATCTCGACCTGAGGCCGCTCGACGATGAAGTGGACCGCCGCCTGGCCGACGCCTTGTCGGCGCTTCCGCGCACCGATCGCCGCGCCATCATCCTCTCCTATCTCGGCTATCCCTATTACGACGTCGCGACCCTGCCGATGCTCCAGGGGGAAGGCCTGGATGAGTTCGATCCGATCAAGGTCGACCGGATCTCGCCGCTCGATGCGACCGCCATCCGTCACTCCGATCCCCAGACGACGCTCAAGGGCATCCAGTTCAACAGCTTCGGCGCCTTCTTCTGCCGGGCCTATCGCGAGAATGATTATCTGTGGGGACGGCTCCACGGCGCCGACCGGATGATCGACATCATCGTCTCCACCATCCCCAAGGACCGGACGATCGACGCTGACCATATCGCCGAGCTCAAGCGAGAGGCGTTCCGGGCCATCATCCGCGAGGAAAAGCCCCGGCTGACGACGATCGGCGACCTCTTCGCGGAGCTCGAAACCGAGATCGGCTAGACGCCGGCTCGGACAGGGCCGGGCTGGACGTCACGGTCTTTTTGGGGAAGGTAGGCGCCATGCAGTTCCTGAAGACTTTGTTCTGGGTGATCCTGGCCGTGGTCCTGGTGCTCTTCGCCCATGCCAATTGGACGGTGGTCACGCTCAACCTTTGGGGTGGCCTGCAGGCGGACGTGAAGCTGCCCGTGCTCGTCATCGGCGCCTTCCTGCTCGGCTTCCTGCCGACGCTCATCCTCTACCGGACGCGTCTGTGGTCGGTCCGGCGGCGCCAGGAAACACAGGCCCAGGTCCGGGTCGCCAACGCCCCCGGAAGCGCCACGGTGCCCCAACCGGCGGCGGCGACGGAGGCGGAGTCGGTTCGTCTATGAAAGGGCCGATCTTCGTCGCGCTCGACACCACCGATCTCGAGCAGGCGAAGACCATCGCCTCGCAGGTGAGAAACCATGTCGGCGGGATCAAGCTCGGCCTGGAATTCTTCCTCGCCAACGGGCCGGACGGAGTCAGGGAAATGGCTGCGCTGGACCTGCCGATCTTCCTCGATCTGAAGCTTCACGACATTCCCAACACGGTGGCGAAATCAATCCAGGCCCTGCGTCCGCTCGCTCCGGCCATCCTCACCGTCCATGCCGGCGGGGGCCGTTCGATGATGGAGGATGCCAAGGCCGCGGCTCCGGCGGGTACCCGGGTCGTCGGCGTGACCGTGCTAACGAGTCTGGATGGCGACGATCTTGAATCGATCGGCGTGGAACGGGATCCCCATCTTCAGGTGGAACGGCTCGCCTCGCTTGCGCGCGAGTCGGGCCTCGACGGAATCGTCTGCTCCGGCAACGAGGTTGCCGCGGCCAGGGCGTCATGGCCGAACGGCTTCTTCGTGGTGCCCGGGGTGCGCCCGGCAAACGGCGAAACCGGCGACCAGAAAAGAGTGATCACGCCTCGCCAGGCGCTCGACAATGGCGCCTCCATCCTGGTGATCGGGCGGCCAATCACCCAGGCCAGTGATCCCGACCTCGCGGCGCGGGCGATCGAGGCCACGCTGTAATCTGGACAGCTTGGGTGCCCGGGCCTATCCGGCGCGGCCAAGGAGTTGCCGATGAGCTGGCTGGACCGCGTTCGCAAGAGAATCCCCTTCCTCCCCAAAAGGGAGACGTCGGAGACGCTTTGGCACAAATGCCCCGAATGCCAGGCCATGGTCTTCACCAAGGAATATGAGGAAAATCTCTACGTCTGTCCGCGCTGCGATCACCACGGCCGGATCGGCCCCAGGCATCGTTTCGAGATGCTTCTCGATCCTGGATATTCGCTCCTTCCTTCGCCCGAGGTCCGCGAAGACCCGCTGAAATTCCGCGATTCCAAACGCTACGCCGAGCGGATCCGGGCGGCTCGGCTGAAGACAGGCGAGCAGGATGCGCTGATGAACGCGCGCGGCACCATCGAGGGCCGGCCGGCGATCATGGGCGTCCAGGACTTCGCCTTCATGGGCGGGTCGATGGGCATGGCGGTCGGTGCCGCTTTCGTCGCCGGCGCCCGCGCCGCCATCGCCGACGGGAGCGCCTACATCATCGTCACCGCGGCCGGCGGCGCCCGGATGCAGGAAGGCATCTTGTCGCTGATGCAGATGCCGAAGGCGACGGTGGCGATCGCCGAACTGAAGGAGGCGGGCCTTCCCTATATCGTCCTGCTGGCGGACCCGACGACCGGCGGGGTCACCGCCTCTTACGCGATGTTGGGCGATGTCCAGATCGCCGAGCCCGGCGCGTTGATCGGCTTTGCGGGCCAGCGAGTGATCGAATCGACGATCCGGGAGAAACTGCCGGAAGGCTTCCAGCGAGCCGAATATCTCCACGAGCACGGCATGGTCGACATGGTCGTGCACCGGCGCGAGCTCAAGCATCGGCTCGGCTTGCTCCTCGACTATCTGGTCCCTCGGCGCGAGGCCGCGTGACGGCTTCCCCCCTCCCGCTCGCGGGAGGCGCTGTGGGGTGGCCTGACCGGTGGATTGGGCCCCGCTCCCCGATCGCATTCCGCCAAATGGCAGGGAGATGATGGACCGCGCCGCCTCCGATCATCCCGCCGTTCAGGCCCAGCTCGACCGGCTGGCGAAGCTCTCGCCTGGCCGCGACATATTGGGCCTGGAGCGGATCGCCGGACTGCTCGAGCGTCTCGGCAATCCCCAGCATCGTCTGCCGCCCGTGCTTCATGTCGCCGGGACCAACGGCAAGGGATCGACCTGCGCCTTCCTCCGCGCAGCGATCGAGGCGGGAGGATTGACGGCGCACGTTTATACGAGCCCTCATCTCGTCCACTTCAACGAACGGATCCGCCTCGCCGGGCGGCTCATCGACGACGAGCCTCTGGCGTCGCTTCTGGCCGAGGTGCTCGATGCCTCGGAAGGCATGGAGATGAGCTTCTTCGAGGCCACCACCGCCGCGGCTTTCCTCGCTTTCTCTCGAACGCCCGCCGATGCCTGCATCGTCGAGGTCGGATTGGGCGGCCGGCTCGATGCGACCAATGTCATCCAGTCGCCCGACGCCTGTGGGATCGCCCAATTGGGGCATGACCACCATGCCTTCCTCGGCGACCGGCTGGAGCAGATCGCCGCCGAGAAGGCCGGAATCGCCAAGGCGGGCGTTCCTTTGCTCACCCAGCATTATCCCGGGCCGATCGCGGCCGTGGTTGGGGAGGCGGCCGCCGCCGTCGGCGCGGTCTGGCTTCCGCGCGGCGGAGAGTGGGACGCCGTCGCCGATAGCGAGAAGCTCCATTATCGCGACCGCTGGGGAGCGATCGATCTGCCGCTGCCCAAGCTTCGCGGCTCCCACCAGGCGATGAACGCGGCCCTCGCGATCGCGATGCTCCGCCACCAGAAAGCAGTCGCGCCGGTCGATTCCGCACTCAAGGCGGCCATGGGATGGGCGGAGTGGCCGGCGCGGCTCCAGCGCCTCTCGGCCGGGCCGCTGACCGACCTGCTGCCGCAGGACGCCGAGCTATGGCTCGACGGCGCCCACAATCCGGCGGCGGCTCGGGCGGTGGCAGAATATTTCCACAGCCACGTCGCGGCCGACCGGCCCTTCCATCTCGTCTTCGGGCTGCTCGCCAACAAGGATGCCGGCGGGGTGCTCAGGCGCTTTCGCGGCCGATCGCTGACCCTCCACGCGATTCCGGTACCGGGCCATGAACATCACAGTCCCGAAAGTCTCGTCAGCGCGGCGCGCGAACTCCAGCTTTCAGCGATGACCGCGGCCGGGGTCGAGGATGCGCTCGGCTGGATCGCCCGCCATGCCGATCGCGCTCGGCCGCCGATCGTCCTTATCCTGGGCTCGCTCTATCTCGCCGGAGAGGTGCTCCGGAAGAATGGTCAGCCGCCCGCCTGAGGCTGGCCTTCCGCCCTGACGTCGCCTTCGCCTTCCTTGCCGGCGGTACCCACCGACGCGTCGATCAGTCCGGCGCGCATCATCCACCAGAACAGGACGATCCCCGGCAAGGCGGCGATCGTCGTCATCCAGTAGAAGTTCACGAATCCGAACTCTTCGACGAGGGCCCCTGCGGTCGTCCCGGTCAGGATCCGGCCGACGATGCTCGCTGCCGCGGAGATGAGCGCATATTGCGAGGCCGTGAACCTGAGGTCGGTCAGCGCCGAGAAATAAGCGACGACGACAACTCCGCCGATTCCGCTGGCGAAATTCTCGAACCCGATCGCTCCGGCGAGGCCCCAGTTGGTGTGCCCGGCCATGGCGAGGAGGGCGAAGGTCCCGTTGGAGACTCCCATCAGGATCAGGCTGATGAGCACCGATCTTTTCATCCCGATGACGGCGTAGAGCCAGCCGCCGACGAAGATCCCGATCAGATAGGCCCAGAAGCCTATTCCGACGTCCCAGATCGCGATCTCGTCATTGGTGTAGCCCATGTCGTCGAGAAGCAGCCGAAGCACGAGCTGCCCCAGCGTGTCGCCGATCTTGTGAAGCAGGATGAAGAGAAGGACGAGCAACGCGCCCTTGCGCATGAAGAATTCAACGAACGGACCGTAGATAGCCGTGATGGCTTCGCCAATTCCCCTTCGTTCGGTCGGCGGCTTGTGCCGGCTCGGCTCGCCGACGATCAGGCCGGTGAGCATCGCCGGAAGCGCGAAGGCGGCGCAGGCGAGATAGGCCAGCTCCCAGCCGACCCGCTCGGCCAGCACCAAGGCGAGCGCGCCGGCCGCGACCGAGCCGATCCGCCACCCATATTGCGACATTCCGGAGCCGACGCCGAGCTGGCGCGGCTCGAGCAACTCGATCCGGTAGGCGTCGATGACGATGTCGAACGTCGCTCCGGCGACTCCGACCAAGATCGCCGCGACCGCGGTCTGAAAGATGTTCGCCGAAGGATCCTGAAAGGCGAGATTCGCAACCGCCGCGATGACGAACAGGCCGGCGACGATCAGCCACGAGACGCGCTGGCCGAGCCGGCCGAGAACCGGGATGCGGACGCCGTCCACGACCCATGCCCACAGGAACTTCAGATTATAGACGAGAAAAGCGAGGGCGAAGGCGGTGACCGTCGACTTGGTGATATTGTCCTGGGCCAGCCTCGTGGTCAGCGTCGCCCCGATCATCGCATAGGGAAAGCCCGAGGAGACTCCGACGAAGAAGGCCGCGAGCGGCGCCTTCTCGGTATAGGGACGAATGCCGGCGGGAAGGCGGTCGCGCCATCCTCGCGGCGCGGTCGTTGCATGCTCGCTCATGCTCTACTTGTAGCGAGTCGGGCCGCTTCGGGAAGCTACTTCGAACGGGGCTCGTCGCTTGCGCCGACCGCTTCAAAGTTACATCATCTGCCGATGGACATGCCGACACGGCAACGGCCCACCGACGGCCAGCTCAATCTCGCCCGCCTGCTTGCCACTGGCGAGGGCACGGAGAGCGAAGGCATCGCCTCGGTGCCGGCCCGTGTCTACACCGATCCGGACCGCTTCGAGCTTGAAAAGGCGCGCCTGTTCGATCGCCTGCCGCAGGTGATCGCACCGTCGGCGCTTCTTCCCGAACCGAACATGGCCATCGCCCATGACGGCTTCGGAATCCCGTTGCTGCTCAGCCGGGACAAGGATGGCGTGGCGCACGTCTTCTGGAATGTCTGCCGCCATCGCGGCACCCGCCTGGTCGAAGCGCAGGGAGTCCAGCGCGCGCCACGGATCGTCTGTCCCTATCATGCCTGGACCTACACCGCCGACGGCACGCTTGCCGGAATGCCCCGTCCCGACACCTTTCCCGGCCTCGACCGGTCGCTCCACCACCTGAAGGCCCTTCCCAGCCTGGAGGCCGGCGGGCTGATCTGGTTCGCGCGCGACGAGGCCGACTTCGCCGACGCTCAGGCGCTCGCGCCCGAATTCGACGCCTTCGGTCTCGCCGGTCATCACCTTTACCGAAGCCGTACCCACGACGTCGCCTCGAACTGGAAGCTGATCATGGACGCTTTCCTCGAGGGCTATCATGTGCAGCGGCTCCACGCGTCGACCATCGCCCGCTTCTTCACCGACGGCGTCAGCGTCGCCGATTCGATCGGCGCCCATCAGCGTTCGGCTGTAGGCCGGACCGAATATCTCGAGCGGATAGATCATCACGATTGGCCGGCGCTCCGCTCCGTCATCACCTTCGCCTATCAGCTGTTCCCGGCGACGATCATCATCATGAGCCCCGATTATGTGAACCTGATGGTGCTGATGCCCCAGTCGGAAAAGCGGACCCTGGTCGAGGATTTCATGCTCATCCCCGAAGCCCCCCGAACGGCGGAGGAGATCGACCATTGGGAGCGAAGCTGGACTCTGCTCGACGAGGGCGTCTTCGGCGGCGAGGATTATCGGGCGGCGGCGCTCGGCCAGGAAGGACTCGCCTCAGGATCGATCGACGAGATCGTCCTCGGCACCCTCGAAGGCGGGATCAGGAAATTCCACGACCAGGTTGAGCGGGCGCTGGCTCAGGTCCCTTCATAGAGCGTGAGCTGAGGCGGCAGCTTCTTCAGCTTCCTGCCCTGCAGATGGAGATCGAGCGCATCGAGGGCGCCTTTCAGGACGCGATCCGAATAAGGCTTAGCGAGACAGCCGAGGGCGAGCCCCTTCTGATCCTCTTCGCAAAAAGCGGTGACGAACAGGACCGGCACGTCCTGGCCCCGGGCGATCCGGGCAACTCCGGTGCCGTCTCCTTCGCCGTTGAGGCGAATATCGGTGAGGACCAGGTCGAGTTTCTCATTCTCGATCACCTCGCGGGCCGCCTCGAGATTGTCGACGGTCGCCACGACCTCATAGCCCGATTCCTTCAGCAGATGCTCGTTGTCGAACGCGACCAGCGGCTCGTCCTCGACCAGGAGGATCCGCCTTATCTGCCGTTCGCGTTTGCCGAAGAGCATGATAGTGCCCCTCCTCCCTCGTCGTTCGATTTGCGAGCGTAACGAGCGACTTGTTCGGTGGTGCCATCTTGGCCATCGCCTGAGCGTGAATAAGTTTCAGGCCGTCCTCAGGGCCCGCAAGACCGGAGACAGAAAGTGCCGCCCCCTTCCCCGCCAAGAGACACTCAGCGTATCGCCAAATTGCTGGCGCGCGCCGGAATTGCGTCACGGCGCGAGGTCGAGCGGATGATCGCCGAGGGCCGGATCGCGATCGACGGCAAGCCGGTGGAAACGCCCGCCACCTTGCTCGGCTCGCTTCATGGAGTGACGGTCGACGGGCAGCCGGTGAAGGCACCCGCGCCGGCCCGCCTGTTTCGATTTCACAAGCCGGCAGGGCTATTGACGACGGAGCGCGATCCGAAGGGGCGGCCGACCATTTACGATCGGCTGCCGAGAGACTTGCCGAGGGTGATGCCGGTCGGACGGCTCGACATGAATACCGAGGGGCTTCTCCTGCTTACTACCGACGGCGGCCTCAAGCGGCAGCTGGAGCTCCCCGCCACCGGCGTCGAGCGCACCTATCGCGCCCGGGCGTTCGGCGAAATCAGCCAGGAGCAGCTGGAAACGCTGATCGAAGGCGTCGAGATAGAAGGCATTCGCTACGGCCCGATCGACGCCAATCTCGAGCGCCGCACCGGGCGCAACCAGTGGATCGAGCTCAAGCTCAGGGAAGGCAAGAATCGCGAGGTGCGGCGAGTCCTCGAGCATCTCGGGCTCAAGGTGTCGCGGCTGATCCGCACCGCCTACGGCCCCTTCGAGCTGGAGGACCTTCCGGCAGGCGCGGTTGCCGA